>NZ_CP061038.1:2400000-2730000 GCF_014490665.1 Sphingomonas alpina
CAGCAACGCGCCCCGCGTGCGGAACCGCGCAGCGAAAGCCCGCGTCCGGCCCCGCAAATCCAGCAACCCCAGCCCCAGCCACGCCCGAACTTTGAAGGTCGTGGCAACGGTCCGGGCCGCGGCAATTGGGAAGGCCGGCCACAGGGTGGTCGCGGCTGGGAAGGCCGCCCGCAAGTGCAGCGGCCCGACGTTCAGCAACCGCAGCCCCAGCCTCGGCCACAGATACAGCCGCGCCCCGGCGGCAATGACGGCCGTGACAACAACGGCGGCTGGCGCGGCAATCGCGGCGACAATGGTGGCCGGGACAATAACGGCGGCTGGCGCGGCAATCGCGGTGACAATGGCGGCCGTGACAATAATGGCGGCTGGCGCGGCAATCGCGGCGGCAATGACGGCCGTGACAATAATGGCGGCTGGCGCGGCAATCGCGGTGACAATGACGGCCGTGACAATAATGGCGGCTGGCGCGGCAATCGCGGCGGCAATGACGGCCGTGACAATAATGGCGGCTGGCGTGGCAATCGCGGCGGTAATGACGGTCGCAATGGCGATTGGCGCGGCAACCGCGGCAATGACCACCGCGCCTGGAACCGCGATTGGCGTCGTGACGGCCGCTATAATTGGAGCGACCGGCGTTTGCGCAACCGCAATGCCTATCACCTGCCGCGCTATTACGCGCCCTATGGCTGGAATGGCGGATATCGCCGTTTCTCGATCGGCTTCACGCTGAGTTCGATCCTGTTCAACCAGAGTTACTGGATCGACGATACGGACGGCTACGGCCTGCCGGAGGCTTATGGCCCATATCGCTGGGTGCGCTATTACAATGATGCGCTGCTGGTCGATATCTACAGCGGCGAAGTGGTCGACACGGTGTACGGCATCTTCTGGTAAGCCGAGTTCTTTTCGTCAGGACAGGCCCGTCGGGGAAACCCGGCGGGCTTTGTCTTTGGAGGGAGAAATCCGGCGGGTCTTGCCTTTTGGCGTTCGCTCGGCAAATTGCGCCGTCGTGACCCTATTCGCCAAAAAGCCCACACTGGCTTCGCCCGTTCGCCAGCTTGCCGGAGCGACCACCGCGCGCCGGCTCGAGGCCAATCCCGCGATCAAGCGCGCCAAGATCGACGCCGCGCAGGTCTATTACCATCTCGATTTCCTCAACCCGGTGCAGTGCGGCAAGCTGGTCAAGCTAATCGACGCCAACCGCCGTCCCTCGACCCTGTTGTCGGACCGGGCCGATGACGGTTTCCGCACCAGCGAGAGTTGCGACATGGATCGCTGGTCACCCGACGTGCGCCCGACCGACGAAGCGATCGCCAGCCTGCTCGGCATCGACCCGAGCCATGGCGAGACGATGCAGGGCCAGCGATACGCGCCCGGCCAGCAATTCCGCGCGCATCATGACTATTTCCATCAGGGCGAAAGCTATTGGGCGGCGATGCAGGCAAGCGGCGGGCAGCGCACCTGGACCGCGATGATCTATCTCAACGATGTCGAGGAAGGCGGCGCGACCTGGTTCCCACAGGCCGGCATCCGCGTCGCGCCGAAGCGCGGCCTGCTGCTCGCCTGGAATAATATGAACCCCGATGGCAGCCCCAACGACAAGACGCTGCACGAAGGCATGCCGGTGGTGCGCGGGACCAAATATATCGTCACCAAATGGTTCCGCGAAGGGGCCTGGCTGAAAGGCTAGTACCGGCCCGGAACGCTGCTACCCTGCATGACGTGGTGGTGAAGGGACGCAGATGTTTCTGCAGTGGATCGGCGATCTGAGCGAGCGCAGGATAAAGGTGCTGGCGGCATCGATCGTCGCCGCGATCTTCCTGCTGCCCGTGGCTGCGGTGCTGTGGATGACCGCAGTGCCGGGCATTTCCCACGCAGGAAAGCTGCCGCCACCGACCGCCGATCAGGCCGCATTGGCGACACGGTTGCGCGCGCATGTCGAGGCAATCGCCAGCACGCCGCACAATATCGAACATCCCGAAGAGCTCGAACAATCCGCCGCCTATATCGAGGGCGTGTTGAGTAGGATCGGCTACAAGGTGCAGCGCCAGCTATTTGGCGCCGATGGGCAGATCGTACGTAACATCGAAGTGGTGATCGAACCGACGCTCCCCACCGCACAGACGCTGGTGATCGGCGCGCATTACGACAGTGCCGGCCTGGCCCCCGGCGCGAACGACAATGGATCGGGCACCGCGGGAGTGATCGAACTGGCGCGGCAACTCGCCGATCTGCGCGGCAAGGCGCGGTATCGCATCAGGCTGGTGCTGTTCGTCAATGAGGAACCGCCCTATTTTCAGACCCCGCTGATGGGCAGCCTGGTCTATGCCAAACGCCTGAAACAGTCGGGCGAGCGCGTGATCGGCATGATGTCGCTGGAGACGATGGGTTTCTACAGCGACCGCGCACATAGCCAGCATTATCCCACCCCGCTCGACATGCTCTATCCGGACAAAGGGGATTTCATCGCCTTTGCCGGCACGGTTTCCTCGCGGTCGTTCGTGCGCAAGACGATCGGATCGTTCCGGGCGCGAGCCCCCTTCCCCAGTGTCGGCGGCGCCGCGCCGGCCTTCATCCAGGGAATCGACTGGTCGGATCACTGGTCGTTCGGCCAGGTTGGCATACCGGCATTGATGATCACCGATACCGCGCCGTTCCGCTATCCGCATTATCACACCGCGGCGGACACGCCCGACAAGGTGAATTACGAGCGGCTGGCGCGGGTCGTGACGGGACTGGAGCGCGTGATCCGGGATTGGCGCTAGAGCCAGATGACTTTAGGGAACCCTTCTCAGCCATACCCCCGAAAGCGGGTATCCCGCTGCCTTGCCCCGCACTGAGACGAAGAAGAAGAAGCGGGATTCCCGCTTTCGCGGGAATGACCGGGTGGTCCAATCAAATGTGATCCCATCCCAAGGTCCACCCCTGTTTTTCCGCTGTTATTCGCCTTTAAAAAAATCGCTCCTGTTTCACCCCTGTTATGTTGGATTTTTCCGAGGTATTTACACCAATATTTCAATAACTTGGGGCCATCGACCCCTGTTATTGAATAACAGGGGTGGAACAGCGGTCGATTTCTGCCGGAACAGGGGTCGATCGCGATCATGATTTACAACGATGAGAAAGAGCCGGACGGCGCGTGAACACCATCTCCGGCCTCATCCTGGCACGATCGGCAGTTCGCATTGAATCGGGAATTATGCCGTGGCGATATCGACGCAGCGCGATCCGTCCGCAGAACAAATCGTGCCAGCGTGGCGCAAATATGCCAGTGTGAGCCGATGCAGCTTTTTCAGATCATTCCCGTCGCGTCGCCCCAATGAGCACTGTTCTCAACATTACCCGCTCGATCCTCGGCCAGCCCTGGCGCTGGCGCGCGCTGGCAACCGACACGCGCGATCCGGGATCTCGCGCCCGACGACCTGGTCACGCAATTGCTGCTGGCGCGTGGCTGTCCTCGCGAAGAACTGGAGGCGCACCGGTCGCCCAGCATTCGCGGCTTCATGCCTGATCCGTCGATCTTCCATGACATGGACAAGGCAGCCGAGCGGCTGGCCGATGCCGTGCAGTCGCAAGAGGCGGTGACGATCTTCGGCGATTACGATGTCGACGGCGCAACGTCCGCCGCGCTGATGATCCTGTTGCTGCGCGATCTGGGACTTGAAGCGAAACCCTATATCCCCGACCGGCTGATGGAGGGCTATGGCCCGTCGGGCGAAGCGCTGGTGCGGCTGAAGGCCGAGGGCGCGAGCCTGATCGTCACGGTCGATTGCGGCGCACAGGCATTCGACGCGCTCGAACAGGCGCGTGTCGCCGGGGTCGATGTGATCGTGGTCGATCATCACAAATGCGCGCTTGCCCTGCCCCATGCCCATGCGCTGGTGAACCCCAACCGGCTCGACGAGACCGAGGGTGCGGCGCATGGTCACCTCGCCGCGGTCGGTGTCGCCTTCCTGCTTGGCGCAGCGCTGATCCGCACGCTGAAGGGACGCGGCTATTTCGAGCGACGTGAGCCGCCGCGCCTGCTCGACCTGCTCGATATCGTCGCGCTCGGCACCGTTGCCGATGTCGCGCAACTGAAGGGCCTCAATCGCGCGTTCGTCGCACAAGGCCTGAAGGTGATGGCGCAACGGCGCAATATCGGGCTCAACGCGCTGATCTCCGCCTCGCGCCTGACGCGCGCGCCGACCGCGACCGATCTCGGGTTCGCACTGGGACCACGAATCAATGCCGGCGGCCGCGTCGGAAAATCCGATCTCGGCGTACGCCTGCTGACCACGCGCGATCCGCAGGAAGCGGCCGATATCGCCGCAGAGCTCGACCGGCTGAACGAGGAGCGCCGCGCGATCGAGGCGCTGGTACAGGAGGGCGCCGAGGCGCTGGCGCTGACCAAGAGCAACCAGGCCGTGATCGTCGTCGCCGGTCATGGCTGGCACCCTGGCGTGATCGGGATCGTCGCGGGCCGGCTGAAGGAGAAATATGGCCGCCCGGCGATCGTCATTGCGATCGACGAGCATGGCGTGGGCAAGGGATCGGGCCGCTCGATCTCCGGTGTCGACCTTGGTGCCGCGGTGCTGTCGGCAAAGGACAGCGGCCTGCTCGTCGCCGGCGGCGGCCATGCCATGGCGGCAGGGCTGACCATCGACGCAGGTCGGCTCGACGCGTTCGGCGATTTCCTCGAATCGCGCCTTGCCGATGCCGTTACGCGGTCGATCGGCGACCGCGCCCTGTTGCTCGATGCGTTGCTCGCGCCGGGCGGCATCACCCCCGCGCTGGTCGAGGCGATGGATCTGGGCGGGCCGTACGGCATGGGCTGGCCCCAGCCCCGGGTGGTGGCCGGACCGGTGCGCATCATCAAAGCGGATATCGTCGGCAACGGCCATGTCCGTGCGGTGGTCGCAGGCGATGACGGGCGCACGATCAAGACCGTCGCGTTCCGGCAGGCCGATACCGCGCTTGGACTCGCCCTGCTTGGCGCCCCGCCGCACCGCAAGTTATGGCTCGCCGGACGTGCCCGGATCGATGACTGGGGGTCGCGCCCGGCCGCCGAACTCCATCTCGACGACGCAGCATGGGCGGATTGAAGGGACGGATTGAGGAGAGAGGCGTGTTCAGCCATATCACCCTTGGCAGCAGCGACATCGATCGTTCGCGCGCCTTTTACGAACCGGTGATGACAGCCCTTGGTATCGGCCAGCCATTTCAACTCGACCAAGGGCTCGTCTTTGGCGAATTGGCGGGACCGAAGCTTTTTATCGGAGCGCCGTTCGATGGGGGTGCTCCACATCCCGGCAACGGACCGCATACCGCCCTCCTTGCGCCCGATCGTGCGGCAGTCGATGCATTCCATGCCGCCGCGTTGACGAACGGCGGCAGCGATGAGGGAATACCGGGTCTCAGGCCGCATTATCATGCCAATTATTATGGCGCCTATGTGCGCGATCCCGATGGAAACAAGCTTCAGGCGGTGTGTCATCGTAAATATGACGACACAGCGGCTTGACCCGCGCGCACCATTTCCCTAGGCGCGTCACCTGCTCATCCCGCTCGCGGGTACGGCCCCTTCGTCTAGCGGTTAGGACGCGGCCCTTTCACGGCTGAAGCACGGGTTCGATTCCCGTAGGGGTCACCAAGCAAATGCTTGAATTCATTTTATGAAATTTGGCTCGCGCCAGGCAAAGCGCAGATGACGCAGGCTTGAGCGACTCCTCCACCCCATCTGCGCCGAAATATGTCTTCGGATTTTGCCCCGGTCACCGACGCCTCCCGCATCTCTACGCGGTCTTGAGCAAGTTGCAGCCCTGATCGTCCCGGCAAGCCAGGCACGTGCCTGCCGCCTCAAGTGCGAGCTTGCTCGTCACGAAACCGGCGCCGGTCAGGGCATGTTCGAGCGCTTCGTGTTCCGCACCGGCCGGTATCGCAAAGGTTTGCCCGCATTCGGTGCACGTCATCAGCACGGCGCGATCGACGTCCTTGATGCGGTAGCGGGAGGTCATTTCGACTCGCTCGATCACGCGATCCAGGCACAGCCTGGCAAGCGCCCGATAGATCGAGACGACAAACATGCGGCGACCATCGACACTGAGTTCGGTGGCCAGATCATAGGCGCTGAGCGGCACGCCGGATTGCGTCAGTCGGTTGACGATATCCTTCGCCAGAAGCGACGCCGGATAGGAGGGCGTGCGTCGTACCGATGCGCGCGCCAACGCGCTTGCGCCCCGTCGGATTGCGTTCATGTTCAACGCTCCGTGCTATGTCCTCACGACAAGCCGCCGTCATTCGCGCAGGCGAGTGACGGCGGCTATTCGGATCAGAAGGTCGCGAGGCGCAGGACGAAACGGATGTTCCGCCCCGGCATGACCACCACATCCTTGTTGAGCGCGGCAGCGTCCCGCTGCACATCGTTGGTCAGATTCTGTCCCACCACCGCGAACTCGATCCCGGGATGGTCCTTGAACGGATGCAGCGCGACCTGTGCATTGAGCGAGTTGAAGCCGGGCGTGGACGTATCGAACGCCCCGAAATTATCCTGCCGCGCCGAGTGCAGGAACAGGAAGCCGGCGTCGAGCTTGCTGCTGGTCCAGGAGAGTCCACCGCCATAGCGATAGGGCGGGATGCGCGGCACGTTGCTGCCGTCGTCCAGCGTTGCACGAACATAATCGCCCTGCGCCTTGACCTCGAGCCCGCCGCTTTCGGTCTTCAGCAATTGATAGGAGGCAATGCCCTCCAGTCCGCGGAAATGCGCACCCTGCTGAAGATAGTTGAGCTCTTTCAGTTCGCCATCGGGATCCAGGCTGCACACGCCATCGTCATCGCAGGTACGGCCCGTCAGATTGCCGTAGATATAGTTTTTGAACCAGGTGCTGTAGACGCTGCCTTCGAATTTGAACCGGCCGCTGTTCACGCGGACCGAACCTTCGAGCGAATTGGCCCGCTCGATCCTGAGGCGGGGATCGCCGGTCTCGAACGTGTCAGGACCGTCATGCCCGCCGCGCGCGAACAGTTCGGTGATTGCCGGGGCTCGGCCAGTGCTTGAAAAAGTCAGGCCGAACTTGACCGCCTGGGCCGGCGAATACAGCGCGCCGATCGCGCCGCTGACCGGCGTGAATTCCGAACTGGTGAAGATGTTCGATGCCGGCGTGCCGTCGGCATGGATATGTTCGACCCGGCCGCTCGCCTGCAGCTTGAGGGCATCTGACAGCGGCATTTCGGTGAACAGGAACGCCGCTTCGCTCTGCGTCGTGGTTGGGAACAGATAGCTTCTGTCCGCCCCCAGCGCCTGGAATTTGCGACGCTGCACCTCGACGCCCAGCGCGGTGTTGCTCAGCGGGCCGATCGGCCCGAACAGCAATTCGGCACGGCCATCCAGTTCCTTGTTCTTGAAGGTCGCCTCGATCGTGCCGTCGGGATCGTCCTCGTCATGCTTATAATTTGCATAGCTCGTATCGATGTTGAGCGTGTGAAGCACGCCCGACCCCAGGTCGAACGACGCGCGGCCCAGAATCTTGGTCTGGCGCATGTCGATATAGGTCGTGTCGCTGGGGATGCCGTATTTGGCGTCATATTGCGTGACCGCCACGCCAATCCGGCTTTTCGATTCCGGCCCGAAGAAATAGGATCCGCCAAGCGCCCCGCCATGACCGCGGAAGAAGGAGTTGGCCTGTGTGCCCAGCGGCGTGTCGTAGTCATCGGCATGGCGATAAAAGCCATCGGCGTGCAGCACGAAGTTGCCGAGCTTCGCATCCGCCAGGCCGGAGGTTTCCGCGGTATTGGCGGCGGTTCCGAAGCTTCCGTTCAATTCGCCCGACAGCGCCTCGGTCGGCAGCAAGGTCGGCACGCGATTGTTGATCGCGTTGACCACGCCGCCAATCGCCTGGCTGCCATAGCGCAAGGTCCCGGCACCGCGTACGACCTCGATACTCTGCGCCGACAGGGGGTCGATCGGCATGCCGTGATCGGGGCCGATGTCCGACACGTCGGAACTGCTGACGCCGTTTTCCAGGATGCGCACCCGGGTCGCGTCCATGCCGCGGATGATCGGGCGCGACGCGCCGGCGGCGAAGCCGGTCGCGGAAATGCCGGGCACGCTCGCCAGCGAATCGGCAAGACTGGAACCCCCCGCTGCCAGGATCTCGTTGCGGTCGACCTTGACTGCAATGGCGGCCGTGTCGTCGCGTGATACGGCAAAGGGCGATGCGGTGATGATGATGTCGCCCTTGTTCGCTGCTGGCTCGGGGCGGCCCCGCGCCTCAGCACCAGACGGCGGAGTGGTCGAAGCCTGAGGATCGGTCTGCGCCTGGGCACAGGCGGGCAGGAGCGCGGCAAGCGCCGCGCCCGTCAGAAATACGTTTCGCATTTTGAAAAACTCCATGAACCTTTGCGGACGCCGGCCGAGGCCGGCATCCGGTGCGAGGGACCTCAAGGGTCCCGTCGAAATCAGATCAAAGGCTGGAGAGGTGGTGCACGACTGCGCCAATGATGGGCTGGCTCACCATCGATCGATTGCGGCTTTTCCTCGGCGCCGTACCAGAAAGCATGAGCGACCGGCTCGACCAGGATGATCGACGCGCCGAGCGTATAAACGCCGGCGGCATCGATTTCGTCGCAGAGCGGGCAATTGTCCGGCGCAAGCGGAGACCGATGTTCGCCGGAGGAATGCCCTGCCTGTTCGGTGAACCCAAACGAGGGCGCTACGGGCGCGTGGACATGCGACTGCAGGACAACGCTTTGCCACGACAGGGCGACCAGCAACGCGGTGAGCCAGACCATGCGCAGCCAGTCGCCCCGCCCATTGGACGCACTGCGTCGGTGCGGGGTGGTTAGCCGAAATGGCCGGTGCATTCGCATTCAGTGGAACGTGACAGTCATTTCGCTACAGTCAAGATATGTTGTAACATCTTGCCGGTCAACGCTCGACTTGTATCGCATCAAATTCGATTGGCGCCGTTCGGCTCAACCAGCCCCATGGGGCCCGCCGGGCCTGCCGAACCACCGCGACGCTGCCTCGGCCGCTTCCTCAGGATCTGGAGCCGCCTCACCGGCCCAGGCAACCACGCCATCGGGGCGTACGAGCACTGCGCTGATGCCCAGGCGATCCCTGACGTCGCTTGCGATATAGGTAATCCGACCACCCCAGCGGCTCGCCAGCATTTGAAGCGGGGGACGGGCGTCGAAGTCGAGGAGCAGGCCTTTCCCTTCCCCGAGTTGCTCACCCAGTCTCGTCCCATTGACCAGTTCGAAGTCGGGAACACTGCGCCCCACCAGCGGATGGTCGCCGCCAAGATCGTAGCGGAGCGAAACACCCCATACGCGTTCGGCGAAATAGGTCGCGCCATCGCGCGTGTCGATCAGATCACGAAGGATGGCTTCAAGTGCACGCGTACCCGGGCTTGGCCGCATGAGCGCGACCTGCGCGCGCGACCAGTCGAGAATCTGCGCGCCCACCGGATGCCGCTCGCAGGTATAGCTTTCAAGCAGCCCATCCGGCGCATCGCCGCGGATGGTGGACGCCAGCTTCCACCCCAGATTCATCGCGTCGCCAAGGCCGAGATTGAGGCCCTGGCCACCCAAGGGAGAATGGATGTGCGCGGCATCGCCCGCGAGGAGCACTCGCCCCCGACGATACGCTGTCGCGTGAAAGGCGCGATCCGTCCAGGTCGTCGCAAGCTCAAGGGCGGTCACCGTCACATCGGTGCAGGAGATATGGCGCAGCACCGCCTGAATATGATCGACCGTGATCGGCTGGGTCCGGTGATACGCACCCCCGTCGAAATCGACCATCGCGATGATGCCGGGCTTTTGGTATGTATACATGCCCGTCGGGGTGTAGTGGCGCCCCGGCTTGAGCTGGTCGGGGTCCGCCATTTCGATTTGAACGGAATAGCCGGTGAATTCGGGATCGGTGCCGACAAACTCAAAGCCGCCGGCCTTGCGCACCGTGCTTCGCCCACCGTCGCAACCGACGAGCCATTGTCCACGAAAAACCTCGCCGCCGGCCCGAACGGTCACGTCCTTTTCCGACGGGTCGAAGCCATCGAGACCGAGGCCACGCCGGACCTCCACACCCATCGCGATTGCACGAGCGGCGAGGACGGATTCGAAATGCTCCATCTCGACCGCCAAGCTGGTGCCGGCCGGACCGGGCAGGCGATACGGCCATTTCGACGTGTCGATACTATCCAGATAGAATTGGATCCCGGCGAAATGGCCGCCCGGGCGGCGTGACTGCTGCATCCAGTGCGCGGCATTCGCAGCGTTGCGGCCCTCGGCCTCGCGTTTTACGGCTTGCGGCGCGGCGATGTCCTTCAACAGCCCGCGACGATAAAAGGCCTCAATGGTGGGCGCGGAAAGACCGCGCATGCCGAACGGAAGGCGCTTGAGGGGAGAGCGCGGGTCATCGGCCTGCTCCAGCACCAGCACGGAGAGCCCTGCAAGGCGCAGCTCACAGGCAAGAAACAAGCCGACGGGGCCGGCACCGGCAATCACCACATCATAGATCAAGGCAAATTCCTCCAGTGTCCCGGCCCGACATATGGTGTCGGCATCCAAACGGGCTCGACTGGCTTGTGCAACGAGAATAAGGGCAAACGCCGGTGGCGTCATTCCGAAGTTCCGACAGAATATTATTCATTTCCGCCAAAACAATGCCCCGAGGCAGAGGCAAGCATGCCGATTTTAAGCGATCCATCCGCCGGGACCGACCGGTTCGATCCGGATGAAATACACCGCCCGATCGTAACGGTCGGCATCGCGATCGCGGAAGTTCGCAAGATCGAAATCGACTTCCATCGTCACCGAAAGGGCCAGTTCCTGCTGGTGCAGCAAGGAGCGCTCAGTTGCGAGGTCGAAGAAGGGCTGTGGATCGTACCGCCACGCAGCGCCATCTGGATCCCCGGTGGTGCGCTGCATGCCGTCAAAACGACCGGAGCACTGGAAGGCTATAACGCCTTTGTCGATCCGGATTTCTGCGCGCGCTTGCCCAAGCTCTGCTGCGCCGTCTCGGTTTCGCCGCTGCTGCGCGAGCTTCTGATCCGCTCGGCAAGGCTGCCTCCGCTTTATGAAGAGGGTGGCGCGGAGTCCCGGCTGGTGATGGTCCTGCTCGACGAGATCGCGTCGGCGCGGGCGGAGGATCTCCACCTGCCGATGCCATCCGACCAGCGCCTCCGCAGGATCGTCGAGTTGATGATCGACTGTCCGGCGGATCGAGGAACGATGGACGTCTGGGCAGGGCGCGCGGGGTTGAGCGAGCGTAGCCTGGCGCGACTGATCGCGCGTGAGACGGGTATGAGTTTCAGCCGCTGGCGTCAGCAACTCGGCGTCATGCTCGCTGTAAAATGGTTGGCCGGGGGTGCTTCGATCAAGCAAGTGGCAAGCGATCTCGGCTATGAAAGCCTGCCCAGCTTCGTGACCATGTTTCGCAAGGCGATCGGCGTGTCGCCAGGACGCTACATGGCCGAACGGCACACCGTCCGATGATGGAATGCCTTGGCCGAAGGACTGGCGACGAGGACAGCCTGCGGCGAAGCACCTTCGTTATGGGATGGCGTTATAGGCTGGCGTTACAGGCTGGCGGTCACGCCTGGACGTTCATTGTCCCAGATCATGCTGATGACACGCCAACCATTTTCGTCCTTGTAGAGCTGGATCGAGTTGATGCCGCGCCGATCCAGATCGCCGGCATCAAGCGCGCGCCGCGCCTCGTAGATGCTCCACACATGGGCGATGTTGCCGAAGATGTTGATCCGCCGCGCGGTTTCGATCTCGTAGAAATCATTCTCGGCAAAGAATGGGGTCGTGTCGGCGGCGTAAGCCTCCGGATCCATGATCTTGATCGCCGGCTTGCCGTCGGCGTCGATCCAGGTGCGCATCTGCCGGCTGTCCTCGTGGAAGGTCGCCTTTTGCCGCGACCAGTCGCGTGGGCCGGCGGGTCCGGACACGGTGTCGTAAAGCTCATCCAGCACCTTGCCGATCTCGATCTCGTCAGCCGCCATCCGCGAACCCTCCTCGCCGCCAAACTCCGCAAGTTTAGCGAATTGTGGGGGAGGCTGTCGATCGGAAGCAATTGCTTTTTCAGCGGGCACCGGACGATCCTCCGCACCCTGCACAATTCCATAAGATTTTGGCGGAAAACCGCCGCATTCTGCCTTGCAGATGTCACAGAGCGCGTCTATCGCTTGCGAATAAGTCGCAAAAAGCGAGTCAGGCGAAGGGGACAGTTGAGAAGGCACCCCCATGCGTTTCGCCCCCGCCCCCTCCGCCGTCTGGACCATCATCGAAGGCGCACGGAGCTGGCGTATCGCGCGCGATACCGGGGACCCGGTGCAGGTCAGCTTGTATCAGCGGCTCGAAGCCTTGGGGGCCGGCCTTCTGGCACCAGTGCTCGACAGTGTGATGATGCTGTTCGAGGCCCGGTTCGAGCGGCGCTTTCAAGCCGGCGGTCCCTCGGATGTCGCCTTCACGCTCGACGAACGCCATCTGCTCGACATGCTGGAAGATGACGACGCGGTGCCACCGGCCGACCAATTCCACCCGGACCTGGCCAAAATGATGCGGATCGCACTGCGGTCGATGCGGATCATGCTGCTGTCGGTCGCGAGCGAGGCGGCAAATGTCGTCATGCCATTCCCCTCACCGCCCCGTCCGGCATAACGTTGAACAGCGCCCCGCGCCTGGACATGGCGGCCGCCGGGTTGTCCCGCTCCCGATAACAGCAAGCTCAGGATAAAACCGTCAGGCAAACGCGTTTTCAAGGCGTTGCCCCATTGGCCCGGCGGAGCAAGGGGTCGAATTGCCGAACAGCGCAACGATGCGCTCCAGCATTACCCCCGGTGTCCTCGATCACCTCCTGCGAGCGCGATCGACAAACACCGACATCGCATCTGATAACGAAAGCCACTAGGCAGGGCAGGCAGTCTGCCATCATCGTGCAGGCGCATTTCATCACCAGGCACGCGCAACTGCCAGGCCATCCAGGAGCTCTACATGCCGATCACCATGGCCATATCGCGCCCCGTCATTGCCTGTGTCGCAGCGATGCTCGCAGTCGCACCCGTCATGGCCCTGGCGGAGACACCGCGCGAATTATTGTCCGTGGCGGCCTTTCAGACCACCGACAAGGCCAAGGCCCTGGCGCTGATCGGGCGAGCGATCGCCGACTCGGACCGGATATTGGCCGCCCGCCCCGGCGATCATGAGGCGACGCTTCAGCGCGGCGTGGCGATCGGTTACCGCGCCAAGCTCACGCGAAGCCGGTCCGACGCACGCGCCTCGCTGGCGATATTCGAAGCATTGGCCGCACGCGATCCCCGGGATCCCGAGGCGCAAATGGTCATTGCCGGCTGGCATCTCGATGCGATCGACCAGTTGGGCGGCTTCATGGCCCGGACGATGCTGGGCGCCAAGGCGCAGGCAGGTGACGCGGCGCTGGCCCGCGCCGTTGCGCTTGGCGGGCAGGGCGCATTCTTTCCAGGACTGGCGGCGATGATGCGGATACGTTCCGACAGCAGCGCTGTCGCTGAAGCGCGCAAGCTGGCAGAAGCGGCGACCCGCGCCGCCACGCCCACCCCCTCGATATCCTGATGAAGCGCAGTGCCGTGGCGATCCTGCCGGCGCTGCGCGCCAATAACGGCAAGGCGGCGGCGACGCTGGCGCGAAAACTGCTGCCCTTTGGAAGAATGACGGGCTGAGCCATGCTCCTGCCTCGCCTCCTCCCTGCTCATCCGCTATCCATCTCCGCATGATCAAGACACTCATGGTTGCGGCCCGGGATCGCAATCGCCTCGCGGAGATCATCGGCATCGCCACGCGCTATGGGCTCGATGTCCTGCTCGTGCGGCTCGGGCTTGAGGCGAAGGCGCGCGAGGTCGAGGGTGCAATCGACGCCGACACCCTGCCCCATCGCACCCGGCTCGCGCTGGAGGCGCTTGGCCCGACCTTCGTGAAGCTGGGGCAGATCCTTGCCACACGTGCCGATCTGCTACCGCCGCAATGGATCGAGGAGCTTGAGCATCTGCACAGCCGCGCCCCGACCCTGCCCTTCGAAACGCTTCGGGCGGAGGTCGAGGCAGCACTCGGCCAGCCGCCGGAAACCGCCTTTGCCAGCTTCGACGCCACCCCGCTGGCCGCCGCCTCGATGGCGCAGGTTCACCGGGCGACGCTTGCCGACGGGCGCCCGGTGGTGCTCAAGATTCGGCGCCCCGGCATCCGGCCGGTCATGGAAGCCGATCTCCGCCTGATCGCTCAGGTCGCGGTGATCGCAGAGAACACCAATGCCGAGGCACGCCGCTTCGCGCCGGTCGCGATGGTCAGGCAATTGACGCAAGCGGTGCTGGAAGAGCTGGATTTCAGCAATGAAGGCCGGAATGCCGACCGGCTGCGTGACGATTTTTCCGGCAACGACCGACTCGTCATTCCAGAAATCCATTGGGAATGGACCTCCGAGACACTGCTCGTCATGGACTATATCGATGGCGTACCGCCCCGCGACGGCGAGACGCTGCGTGCCGCCGGGATCGACCCGGCCGAGATCGCCGGCCTGAGTGCCGACGTGGTACTCGACATGGTGCTGATCAACGGCCGCTTCCATGCTGATCCGCATCCGGGCAATCTGCTTTGCCTTCCCGGCAATCGCCTTGCCCTGCTCGACATGGGCATGATCGGCCATGTCAGCCCGCGCCGGCGCGAGGAGTTTCTGAGTTTCGTCCAATCGCTGACCTCCGGTGATCCGGCCGCGCTGGCGGACACGCTGATGATCTGGTCGAAAGACAGCGGCGTGCCGCGCGAACGTATCCTGGTCGCGGCGGAACAGCTTGTCGCGCGCCATGGCGGCCAGCGCCTGATCCTCAGCGCGATGGTGGCCGATTTCCTGCCGCTGCTGCGCAAGGAGGGGCTGGTGATGCCGCCCGACCTGTTGCTGATCTTCAAAGCGCTGGTCACGGTCGATGGCGTGCTGACCGGCATCCAGCCCGGCTTCGATCTCTCGGCGGCGATGCGCCGCTCCTATATGCGGATCATTACCGCCCGCCTGTCACCGGGGAACTGGGGCCCGGCACTTGGCGCCGTGCTTTGGGAACTCGCCAGGATCGGCGATGACGCCCCGCGCCTGCTGCGCGCCGCCGTCCAGAAACTTGAGGGCGGTTCGGCGAACGCCGGCACGAGCGGGCAGGATGTTGCCGAGGCGATTGCCGCAAGCGGACGATGGATCGGAAGAGCGATCCTGCTGGCAGGTGCGGCGATCGGGTTTGGACTGATCATTGCCGCCTGGCTGCGATGACAAGGTGAGGTGCAGGACAACCCAGCGCTGATAATGTTGCGATTGCTTATGTCGATTGATCTGTCGTTGAGCCCCGTACACTCTGCCCGGCACCGGCAGCACTCTCGATCCGGCGCAAGCGGCATTCCAGGAACCATCGAGAGCCTTTAGCGTGAACGCCCGCGTGCCGTGACCGGCCAGATGTCGATCAGCGTATCCCCGCGGACCACATGATAGGCATCGTACAGATTGACGGTCGGATCGCAGTGCGGAACCTGCAGGCTCACCACATCGGCAAGACGACACCCCTCCCCTACGGGAAAGATCGCGCCATGTTCATCACCCATGAAACGATAGGTTGCCCCCTCAGGCGCGCCGGCGAGCACCACAGGCGACCCGCCATCGGTGGCGAATGCCTTATAGCCCGCATCGATGGTGACCATGCCGGGCGCGTTGGCGCTGACCACGCGGGCATCGACGACCAACGCCGTTTCATACAATTGCCCGCCATCACCACCCAGGTCGCATTCGGCATATTGCCGATCCATGAAGACATAGGAGCCCACCTGCAGCTCGGTAAAGGCGCCCAGATTGCCATCGATCCGGTGCGTCCCGGTGCCACCGCCGCTGACGATCGCGGACGGCGCACCGGCCGCCGCAAGTGCATCGATAATACTGGAGAGATAGGCAGTGCGCTCTTCGATCGCGGTGCGGCGATCGGCGTAGGACGCGATATGCTGATGCACGCCGCAATAGCATTGTAGCCCGTTGAATTTGAGCGAGGGCTGCGCCGCGATATCCTTCGCCAACGCCAGTGCGGCTTCGAGCGAGCCGACACCGGTGCGGCGGATGCCCGGATCGATATCAATCAGCACGCCGAGCGGCCGATCGGCAGAAAACACCGCCGCGAGCGCGCGGACATTGTCGGGGTGATCGACCACCACCATCAGATCGGCGATCCGGTCGTGAAGCGTCTTCAGCCGAGCAATCGCCGGTGCCGAAACAACCGGCGAGGTGATCAGCACATTGCCGATCTCACCGCTTTCGGTCAGCGCTTCGGCCTCGCCCAGCTTGGCGCAGCAAATGCCCACTGCCCCCGCCGCGAGTTGGAGGCGCGCGATATCCAGGCTCTTGTGCGTCTTGGCATGCGGCCGCAGCTTTACGCCCTTGGCGGAGGCGAAATCGGCCATTCGCGCGATATTGCGATCGAGCGCGTCTCGATCGATGACCAGCACCGGCGTATTGAGTGCGGCACGCGAACCCTGCTGATCGATAAGCCCGTCGTGGAGATGAAGGTCGGTCATGGAGTGGTCCTGAAGATCAAGGGGATTGCCGGTCGATGCCGAACAAGGCCGTCAGATGCGCATTGGCGAATTTGGCGGCCGGATCAACCTCGCGCCGGATCGCATTGAAGCGGTCCGCCATCGGATAGAGATCATAGACATCGCGGGCAGTCAGATTATGCCGCTTGGCCCAGTGCGGGCGCCCGCCATGGGCACGGAAAATCGTCTCGGCCGCGGCAAACACCGCCTGCCACGGCATCTTCGCATATTGATGCATAGAGACCGACGTTCCCGGCCCGTTGTTGAACGGGCTGAGCCAGATATCGTCGCCAGCAACAAGGCGATATTCGAACGGGAAGGTCACCGGCAGCCGGTTCTTGCGGATCCAGGCGATAACTTCGTTCAGCGCGGGGAAGCCGGCAGCGCGAGGCAGTTCATATTCCATCTCCTCGAATCGCGTCGTGCGATCCGAGGGGAATACGCTATAGGCGGGCCCGCGCCGCCGTCCGGTCCCGACCAGCCGCATCAGCGTCCGTTGCAGGATCGGCGTCATTCCCGGCACGAGCATGGCCAGTTCGCAATAGACTTTGAAGATCCGCTCCGACACGTCCGACGTTACCTTCGGCTCGGGCGCGGGGTCGCACAATTCGAGCGTCTTCAGGATCACATTGTCGGAATAGGGGAAGATCCAGAATTCGACATGGCGCTGTTGCGCCGCAAGGTCGGTCCATTGTTCCATGACCTCCGCCAGCGGCTTGACGCTGAGACGCTCCTGGAGATGGTAAGCGGGCACGAGATCGATGGAGATCCGCGTAACCACGCCGAGCAGCCCGAGCGACAGGCGCTGCGCCTCGAACAGGTCGGGGCGCTCGGTCGCGCTACATTGCACCACCGACCCATCGGCAAGCACCAGCCGGAAACCACGCGCAAAGGTCGCGAGACTGCCGAGTTCCGCACCGGTACCATGCGTTCCGGTCGAGATCGCCCCGGCAAGCGATTGCGGATTGACGTCGCCTTGATTGGGCAGGGAGTAGCCCTTGTCCCATAAGGCGCGGGTCAGACGCGCGAGACTCCAGCCGGCCGGAGCCCAGGCGCTGCGACCGTCCGGCGCGACGTCGATACTACCGTCCAGCGCGTCGAGACAGAGCAGCAGGCCGTCGGTCTCGCACAGCGGCATGAAGGAGTGCCCCGCACCGACCACGCGCACCTTGTCTGCCTGCGCGATCAGCCTGCTGAGCTCCTCCTCCGTCTCCGGATGAAGGATATTCGCTGGTCGCGCCACAACGCTGCCCGACCAGTTATGCCACTCGGTCATTCCGACCCTCCCTTGTCTTCGCCGTGCAGCACGAGGCGCAGCATGCGTGCCGCCTCGGCAAAGACGTCATCCCGCGAGATGCTGTCCTCCTCACTCAACATCTCGTCGGTGACGTACCCAAATTCGACCGCCATGCGGATGCGGCGCCACAGCACATGCCGCGGAATATGCGGAAAGAACGGCGCATAGGCCTCGACCTGGCGATCCGTGACGTAGCGGTGCGATTCGATGCGCACATGGGCGAGTTTCGGCGTGGCGTGGAGAGCGCGCTCGATCCACACACCGCCAGGCTCGGATTCGGTGACTCGCGCGGTTTCGCGCAGTAGTTCCTCGATATTGGCGTTAACGGCATCGATGCCTTGCGGCAGATATCGATCCATCCAGGCGACCAGAACCTCGTTCTGGCGGTCCATCAAGCGCCGGCCGAGCGCCTCGATCACCGCATATTTATCCTCGAAATAGCGATAGAGTGCGGGCGGCGTCACGCCGGCGCGGTTGCAGATCAGATTGGTCGAGATGCGTTCCATCCCGATCTCGGCCAGCAACTCGCCGGCGACATCGAGCAGATGTTCGCGAGTTTGCTGTGCGCGCGCCTGTTTGGGCGGCGCCTTGGGTACGACAACGGCATCGGTCGAGGCCGCTGCGGCGGGTTGCGTCATGTCCGTCAAATTTCGCTCCCGATCGTACCAAAGGCCTGGTGCGCGCGGGTACGGTGCAGCCAGGTCGTGATGATCAGGAAAAGACACAAAGCGGCGGCACCCAGACCCAATGCGCCACGCGCCTCGGCATCGCTCACCAGCATCGACGCGAAGAGCGGCCCCAGGCTCGCGCCCAGCAACTGCGCGCCGCCCAGCAAAACAGCGGCGCGACGTGTCGGATCGGCCTCGATCGCCATGGGCACAAAGAAGGGCAGCGCAAACAGCCAGATGAACCCGAACAGGCCCGAGAGGAGCAGGAACAGGGCAGCGGAAGGAAGCGTTGCAAAGCCGGCCAGCACGCCCAAACCGGCGAGACCGCACAGTGCCAGCATATGGTTCCAGCGCACTCGTCCCGCCAGCATCGTCGCCATCGCACCGCCCGCCACCTGGCAGGCGAGCGAAATCGAGACCGCAGCACCGATCACCGCGACACCATGCCCGGCCTGGCGCGACAGCGGCTCGCTATAGACCCAGACCGCACCGATCGCGGCGAGATAGAGAAATGAAGCGGCAAGCGCGATCCAGCCGCGCGCGCGGGGAAAGCCGGCCGACCCGCTATCCGTCGCACCGCTGGGTAACGCCGCAAATTGGTCCGGCAGCGCGAACGCCGCCAGCATCGCCGCGAAACACAGCACGCTCAGCGACATGAAGCCGCCATCGACACCCCAGCGCGGCATCACCATTGCGGCCAGCATCGTCGCCCACAGGAACTGCGCCAGCGTCTGGATGGTGAGATAGATGCCGGCCCATCGCTCGGGCGTTGGTGACCGCGCAATCATCGACAAGGTGATCCAGATCAGCACGCCGCTCGGCACGCCCGCCGCCGCTCGTCCCCATACGAGGTCGAGTCCCTGAAGATGAGTGGTCAGGCCATCAATGGCGGCGAGTGCCAGGCACGCGATCACGGCGATCCAGCGCAACCGTACCGGCTTGAACAAGGCGCCGGCCAGCACGGCAGACGCTCCCATTGCGAGCAGTTCGGCGGTCGCGACATAGCCGAGTTGCTCCGCCGACAACCGTCCGCTTTCGGCCAGCGCGCCGAGCAGCAGCGGCTGTAGTCCGGGGATCATGATGCCGACCACGCCGAATGTCAGCGCCGCGACGATCTCGCGTCCCGACAGGGCCTGGCCGCCGACCCAATGATTGGTGTCGATCTCATCCGTCGCAATGGTGTTCGATGTCATGCGATCAATGCCCCACTGCAAAGACTGGCGGGCGTCGGTGCGCCCAGGGGCTCGCATCCTCGAGCTCGAAGCCGAGTTCGAACAACAACCGTTCCTGGCCGATATCGGCGGCGAACTGCATGCCGACCGGCAGGCCATCCCCCGTCCAGTGCAGCGGCACGCTCATCGCTGGCGCGGCGACGTAATTCTGCAGGTTGGTCAGATTCATGAACTCGAAGATCCGCGCCGACAGGATAGCGGGCGGCACATCGCCGGCGATCTCGCCGATCGCCACCGGAGGAGTCAGGAGAACCGGCGACAGGATGACGTCGAACCGTGCGAACCAGTCCCGATAGGCCCGAACCATGGCACGCTGCCGGTCTATCGCTGCGTCCACATCATCGGCGCTGATCGTTGCGCCAAGATGCGCAAGAGTCAGCGTGAAGGGCTCGAACATCGTGTCGTCGGGTTCACGGCCAAGCATGTCGCGCGCCATGCCGACCGCCGCCGCTGCACCGGTCGAGAAAGCAAGGGTGAAATCCCGGGCCAGGACATTGCCGTCGATCGGCCATGACGTTGGTTCGACATGATGGCCGAGTTGGTCGAGCAAGGCGGTGACGGCATCCAGGCCGACGGCCACTTCCGCATGCGGCTTCTGGGCGGCGATACCCTCGCTCAGATAGCCGATCCTCAACCGGCGTTTCGAAGGGCCAGTCACCAGCCCGACCAAGGGCAACCCCGATTCCTCGCTTGGTCGCTCGGTGGCGGCAAACAGAGTTGCTGAATCCCGGACGCTGCGGCTCAGGCAATGTTCGACGGTCAGGTCGAATCGTCCTGCCGGTGCCTGTGCGCCGACCAACCGGCCGGTCGACGGTTTCATCCCGAACAGGCCGCAGGCCGAGGCCGGGATGCGAATCGACCCGCCGCCGTCCGCAGCATCGGCGAACGGCACGATACCCGCAGCAACGGCTGCCGCCGAGCCGCCGGACGAGCCGCCCGGCGTACGGGTCAGGTCCCAGGGATTGAGTGTCGGTCCGAAGGCGATCGGTTCGGTGGTGGGCAGAAACCCGAACTCGCCCAGCGCGGTCTTGCCGATCACCACCAGCCCCTGCTCTTCGAGTTTGGCGATCGACGAACTGGGAGCGGTCGCCGGAGGCAACGCCTTCGTCATGCGCGAACCCCAGCGCGTCGGCGCGCCGGGCACGTCGTACATATCCTTGACGAGATAGGGCACGCCGGCGAACGGCCCCTTCAGGTCTGGCCCCGCAGCGCGCACACGCGCCTGCTCGAATAAGGGCGTGACCATGAAATTCAGCACCGGCTGCAGCGCCTCCGCCCGCGCGATCGCAGCATAGACCGCTTCCACCGCGCTGATCTCGCTGCGCCGGATCATCGCCGCCGTTTCAGTCGCGTCAGGCACCGGCGAAAAGGAATCAGAACCGGTCAT
Organism: Sphingomonas alpina; assembly: GCF_014490665.1. Taxonomy (NCBI): domain Bacteria; kingdom Pseudomonadati; phylum Pseudomonadota; class Alphaproteobacteria; order Sphingomonadales; family Sphingomonadaceae; genus Sphingomonas; species Sphingomonas alpina. The sequence goes on from NZ_CP061038.1 coordinate 2,421,157, forward strand.
GCCACACTCCGGATTTGACGGATCATGACCGCTCCACACAGCGCCAGCCCCGCGGAGAGCGCATAGAGTATCGGGTAGCCGGCATAGCTCACGACCAATGCCGCAATCGCCGGAGCCAGCACCTGCGGCAATGCGTTCGCCACGTTGATCACGCCCAGGTCGCGGCCACGATCGGCGGCGCTGGGCAACACTTGAGTGATCAGCGCGAACTCGACCGATGTGTAGATGCCGAAGCCCGCACCGAGGATGGCAGCCGCGATCAACGCACCGGTCCAGCCAGGTCCGGCGGCGAGGATTGCCATGCCGCATGCCAGCAGGATTCCGGCCACGACGACGAAGCTCTTTCGCCGTCCCAGCCGGTCGGACAGGAACCCGGCCGGGATCATGACCAGAACCATCGTCACGACATTGACCGCGGTCATCGTGACGACGTCGCCGGCCGGATCGGGGCGGTGCATGACGTCGCCGAGATAATAGAGCAGGTATAATGTGCCGACGGCATAAACGAGGTTGATCGCGAAACGCGTCATCCACGCCCAGCCCAGGTCGGGATAGCGCCGCGGATCGATCCAGAAACCGGCGAGAAATGGCCGCCAGGCAAAGGCCGGCCGAGTGCGCCGGTCAAGGACGATATCGCGGCGCAACGCGAGATAGGGCATCGTCATCACGATCAGGATCGCGACAAGGATAAGATACGCCGCCGCAATACTCGGCAGTGCGGCTTCCGCCGCCGCAACCCCGCAGACCAGCCCCAATATCTGCGCAATGCCGAGCCAGCCGCCGACCGCGCCACGCTGCGCGACCGGAACCTGATCCGGCACCGCCGCGACCACCGCCGCGAACATGGCGTTGAGCGATGTCTGGGCCAGGCACCAGGCGATCGTCATCATGGTGATGCTCTGCGCCGTGGCGAGCAACACCAGGCTCAGCGCGCCACCGACGGCGCCGAGGAACACCCAGGGCAGCCGCCGGCCGAACCGCGATACGGTGCGATCGGAGAGCGCACCGAACAGCGGGTTGGCGACCAGCGAGCAGACCGCACCGGCCGCCGTGACGATCCCCAGCGCCGCCACCTTATGCTCGGGCGAGATCGCCTGCGCTTGAACCCCGAGCAGCAACTGGATCGGCCCGAACAAGGCGAGCCACAAACCGAAATTGGCGCCTGAAATCGCCGCGATCCAGGACCATCCGACCGCATTACGCGGTTCATCGACGGCTGCCGGCCACGCGACTGGAGCGGCGGTCGTCATGCGCCGCCGACCGCCTGAGACCGGATCAGATCGCGATACCAGAAATAGGAATCCTTGGGCGTCCGCGCCATCGAGTCATAATCGATATGGACCAGTCCGAAGCGCTGCGCATAGCCCGCTGCCCATTCGAAATTATCGAGCAACGACCAGGTGAAATAACCGCGTACATCAGCGCCTTCATCCATCGCTTGGCGCAGCGCACGAAGATGCCCGTCGAGAAACTCGATGCGGCGTTGATCGGAAACCCGGCCCGTCGCATCGGGGCCATCGGCATAGGAACAACCATTCTCGGTGATGTGGATCGGCGGCAGCGCATCGCCATAGCGCTCGCGCAGCAGGCGCAGCATCTCGGCCAGGCCGTCGGGGATCACCGGCCAGTCGAAATCGGTCCGGGGATAGCCCTCGATCTCGGGCAGATCGAACGGCAGATCGGACGGCATCTCGAATGAATCGACATGCCGCACCTGCGCATTGGGTGCCCCGACCCGCACTGGATTATAATAGTTGAGCCCATACCAATCGAGCGGCGTGGAGATGATCTTGAGATCATCCTCGACCGGCCCCGGCATCGCTGCCTCGAGCCCGTCCGGATAGCGCCCAAGCAACAGCGGGTCCGAATAGAGCCAGTTGACGAGCGTTTCATAAAAACCTGCCGCGCCGCGATCCTCGGCGGAATCGCTCGCCGGCCAGACCGGCGCCTGATTATTGGCAATCCCGATCTGGCGCGCGCCGGCGCTGCGCAACGCCTGCACCGCCAGCCCATGCCCAAGCAACTGATGATGCGCGACCGGCAACGCGCCGACCCCCAGCGTGCGCCCCGGCGCATGCGCGCCAAGCGCATAGGCGAAGTTGGTCAGCACCATCGGCTCGTTGAGCGTGATCCACATGCCGACCCGATCCGCGAGCCGTTCCCCGACAATCGCCGCATAGTCGGCGAAACGGTAGGCGGTATCGCGGTTGAGCCAGCCGCCCGCATCCTCCAGCGGCTGTGGCAAGTCCCAATGGAACAGTGTGACGACCGGATTGATGCCGGCGCCGTTCAGTTCGTCCACCAGCCGATCATAGAATTCCAGCCCGGCCGGATTGACCGCGCCACTACCGGTGGGAACGATCCGCGGCCAGGCAATGGAGAAACGATAATCGGTCACGCCGAGATCGCGCATCAGCGCGACATCTTCGCGGTAGCGGTGATAATGATCCGCCGCCCTGGCACCACTGGACCCGTCGATGATCCGCCCGGGTTCGCCGCAGAATGTGTCCCAGGTGGATGTCCCGCGGCCATCCTCGGTCACCGCGCCTTCGATCTGATAGGCGGATGTCGAGACTCCCCAGCGGAAATCCGCCGGGAAGCGCAGTTGGGGCGTGTTGGTCGAACTCTCGATCTGTCCCTGCCCCATAGTCAGTATCGAACCCCAAACTCGATGCCCCAGAAACGCGGGCGATCCATCCGGACATAGGGTGTGTCGAGTGTCTCGGCCGAAATCAGGTTGAGCGTTCGCGGCGTGCGGACGTCGAACAGATTGTCCGCGAACAATGCCACCGAGAGCCGGTCATTGGGCAAACGCCAGCCGATCCGCGCATTGACGATCTCGCGGCTCGACCGCAATTTCTTGAGCTTGGAGAAATCGACTAGGTCCGCGATCGACGCATCGCTGCCTTTGACGGGATCGGTGATCGCCCCGTTGAGACGAACGCGTGAGGTGTAGCTGTAGCTGGCGTCGGCAAAGATCGATGAGCCACCATTCAATCGATGATCATAATGTGCGCCGAGGACGAAACGGAAGCTCGGCTCTCCCGTCGGCTGCCCGGAAATATCGACATCCCGTTCGACGCGCTTCGACCAGGTCGAATCGATATAGCTCGCAACGCCGCTGAGCTTCAGGCTCTTCGACACGACGAATTGCGTTTCTAGATCAATGCCATAGGCCTCGCTATCGCCCGATTGCGTGACATATTGCGGGACGGCCGATCCGGCGGCACTGTCCAGAACGATCGACTGACGGTTCTTGTATTTGAAGTAATAACCCGAGACGTTGAACCGCAAGCGCCGGTCGAACAATTCGGTCTTTGCACCCGCTTCGTAACTCCACACCGATTCCGGCGCGAAGAAGGAATTGATCTCGACGCTGTTGAAACCGCCCGCCTTGTAGCCACGCGTGGCCGAGGCGAAGAGCAGCACATCATCGTTCGCCTTATAATCAATCACGAAGCGCGGGCTGACGTCGGAGAATTTCCTCTTACTGGTGAAACGAATCCCCTCGAGCGAACCGGCGTTGAAGATGACGTCCCCTCCCGCAACGGCGTCAAAGAAGGTGTTGACGTCGATCATCGCAGCGTCGGGAAATAACGGCGCGCCAATGATCGCATTGTACAGCGCTCCTGGCGCGGTCACCGCGCTCAAACCCGGTGAGAAGCGCGGGCCGTTCAGCCAGGAGAAATTCTTCTCGTCGCGCGTATAGCGCAGGCCAAAGGTAAGATTGAGTTTCGGCGTAACCGCCAGGGTTGCATCACCGAACGCCGCATAGGATTTGTTGCGGCTGTAGTTGTTCATCTCCTCGATCCACGGCAAGCCGAATACCGGCAAGCCGGCGCCATCGAGAATCGAAAAAATTGGAAATTGCACGACGCTATTCAGCGTGGTGTCGATCGAGTCGGTGAATGCCGTAACCCTGCTCGTCTGCCGCCCGCGCTCCTGGAAGTAGCTTAGTCCGGCGACCAGATTCAGCGTGTCGCCCGAATGCGCCAGCCGCAGCTCCTGGTAGAAGCTGCTGTTCTTCTCGATATTCTCGGTGTCGAGATAGCGTGCGCGGATATTGGTGCCGTCTTCGTCCTCGCGGTTGCTGGTGGTGAATTTCTTGTAGGCGCTGATGCTGGTCAGCGTGACCGGGCCGAAATCGTGATTGGCGGTCAGCGTCACCGCGTTCAGGATGCGCGCCTCGCGCGACTTGAGCACATCGTTGGTGAACGGACCCTCCGGATCCTGGCTGAGCGCGAATTTGCTGATTCCGATCGCGGCGGGGCCGTCCTTGTCGGTATCGTCATGATCGTAGCTGAGCGTGATGTCGGTATCGCTGCTCGGCTCGAAACGCAGCGCCGCGCGGCCCGACCAGTTATTCTCGCGTTCATAGCGCGCGCCGGTGACCGCATCGGTCAGATAGCCGTTGCGCTTGTTGTAGACCCCGTTGACCCGCAGGAAGAGCGTGTCGGTGATCGGCGCATTGACCATCGCGTCGATGCGATGCTTGCCGTAATTGCCGATCCGCACCGTCGCCGCAGCCTCGAGTTTGTCGACCGGCTTGCGGGTGATGATCGAGATCGCGCCGGCCGAGGTGTTGCGGCCGAACAGGGTGCCCTGCGGGCCTTTGAGCACTTCGACGCGCTCGATATCGTTGAAAAAGATCAACGCCGCGCCCGAACGCGCGGAATAGACGCCGTCGATGAAGATGCCGACCGCCGGATCGGTGCCGATGCCGAAATCGTCGGTGCTGACGCCGCGGATCGTATAGGATGGCTGAGTCACCGAGGAATCGTTGATCGACAGGCCCGGGGTGTAGGTATCGAGATCGCCGACGCTTTGCGCGCCGAGCGCCGCGATCGATTCGGAGCTGAAGGCGGTGATGCTGATCGGCACGTCCTGAAGCGACTGTTCGCGCTTCTGCGCGGTGACGATGATGTCGTCGAGGCCACCCGAATTGTCCGCCGCCTGATCCGGCACGCTTGCCGTCTGGGCCGGCGCTTCCTGCGCCAGAGCCTGGCCTCCCGCAATCAGCGCAACGCCGCTCGCTGCCGCCAGCAGGATCTTTCGATACACCATTTCCGCCCTCCCCCTTTTCCGGTTGGAAGTCAAAAAATCTAGCGATCGTTATTATATAGTCAAGGCTATATATTATGGCGCAGGAATGATGCTTTAGCGGTTCTCACGCCTGAACCATTCGACGAATCGCGCCGTCATATAGCCACCCAGCGCCGCCTGCGTTTCCTGCTCCCAGCCTGAATTGTGATCGTCGGGGCCGCGTGCATCGAGCAGCCCGCGCAATCTGGGAAAGTCGATCATCCGCGACAGGCTTTCCGACTGTTCCATCCGGTCCAACTCGGCATGCAGCTGAGGTGCGATGCTGCTGACCATGCGCTGGAAGTCGGGAATCTCGTCATCGTTGCGGCGCCAGCGATGCTGGAATTCGCGCGGATAGACATCCGCCAGCGCGCGGCACGCGAGATAGCGGTTGCGGCCATCCTTCAGGTACAGATCTTCGGGAATCGCCAGGGCCAGCTCGACCACGCGCTTGTCGTGGAACGGCCGGGTCAGCGTGAGGCCATGACAGGCGGCCGCAGCGCCAGCCCCGCTGCCCGAGCGCACCTGATCGATCGTCTCCGACAGTCGTGCGCGCATCGCGGTCTGATCGCGCGGCGCAGAACGCAGCTTCGCAGGATCAACGAGGCCATCGGCGATCAACTGCTCGGCGAACTGGCGCTGAACCGGCTGACCCTGCCATGCGGGCGCAGGGCGCAACCTTTTGCGCCACAGGCTCGGAACCAGCCAGGGCGCGATATGCGGCAACAGGTCGAGCATGATCGTGGTACGCAACGAACGCCCCGAACGGCGCAGGTGCGCGCGAAATTCGTGCGCGAAACGCCGCAACTGCCCGGTCTTCAGAAAGCGTGCCAGCGCCGCATGCCCCCGCGGGTTGAGCGTATAATCGCCGCCATGACCGTCCATCACCAGCCGCGCACCCGCTGCCGCCAGCGTGTCGTGCATGGCGTCATGGACGAAGCCATAGCTCGAGCGCGGCGCCTCTCGTTCCGCCAGGTTGCGATCGAGATCGGTCATTGCGTCGATCCCGTCGCGCGTGATGCAGCGCAGGTCGATCCACGGCATGTCGCGCGCGCACATCTCGGCCCAGCGCCGCGCGTGGCGGATCGTGCCCTGATACTCCGCGGGCATGACCGAACTGACGCATACAAGCTTCTGCCCGATGTCCGCCAGCGCGGGACCGGCGAGGCCAGCGATCGCCGTGCTATCGTAACCGCCACTCAATTGCAGGCCCGGCGCGGCGATCAGATCGCGCAACCGGCAGGCCACCGCCTCGCCCAGCACTTGGCGATACGCCGCGAGGTAATAGGCTTCATCGCGCCCGACATGTTGAGGATCGGCCTGCGGCGTCCAATAGGCGCGCAGCGATACGGTGCCGTCGAGCCCGACCGAAAGGCTGTGCCCGCCGGGCAGGTTGAGGATGCCGTCGAACATCGTCTGACCGGGACGCAGGTCCATCGCCTGCATCAGCCGCCGGCCGATCATGTCGTCGTTCAGCGATCGCGGTACATCCGGCACCGCCCAAAGCGCCTTGGGAGTGGGTGCAAAGGCCAGCAAGCCATCGCCGAGATGGTAGCTGAGATCGCGCTGCCCCATAGGATCGCGCGCCAGCAGCAACCGTTTGCGGCGACCGTCCCACACGGCAAAGACGAAATCGCCAAGCAGGTGCGCGGGGCACTCATCGCCCCATTTGAGATAGGCCCGAAGAATCAGCGCGCTGTCGGGCGTAGCCGGCAAATCCGCCGCTGGAACATCCAGTGCAGCGCCAAGCGCTTCGCGATCGTCGAGCCGGCTGTCCGCGACCAGCATGATGCCACTCGCCCGATCGTATAGCGGCTGCATTTCGCCCAGATCGACATGCCGGAGATGGCTCAGACAAACGCCCAGCCCGACCGGCCCGACTATTTCGGCGAATGCGCCATCCTGCGCGCGATCGGCCAGTGCGGCCCGCATGCGATCGAGATCGCGCGCGGGAACCTCTTCGCCATCGAAGCGCAGAATGCCGAAGACAGCGCTCAGACGAAACAGCCGATTTCGGCGAGATTGGGCGCGATCGGATAGCCGGTCACCTTGACCCCCGCCGCATCGAGCCAGGCATGCGCGTCGATCGGTTTCTCGTCACCACGGCCCGCGCCGAAATGCATCACGGTGGCGATGCCGCGCCGCCGCAGCATCACCTGCGCCGCCATGGCCTGTTGCAGGCATACCGAGCGAAACGGCATGAACGGCGCCGAGGCGCGTACCGCCCAGCCGATATCGCGGGCAAGTTTCACCTGATCAGCGGTTGCGCCCTCGGCATGCCCCGCGACGCGCGGATCGCTCGGCGGCACGAAGGCGCCAAGGGTCCTGGCGATCTTGCTGAACGGAAACACCAACAGCCGCACACGCGCTGAAAACATGCTCGCGGCTGCCTCGATCACCAGCGCACGCCGGTGATGGCCGACGCCGCCAAGCGTGCGGGCCTTACGCGCGAGTGATCGCAACCGCGCCATGTTTTTCCATCTGCTCCAGGAATATCTCGACTTCGGCGCGGCAAATATCCGGTTCGATCACGAACTCGCGCTGCAATGTCGCGCATACCGTATCGAGGTCGCTCGGCGTCTCGATCAATTCCCAAATACGCGCGCCGACCTCGTTGACGCCGAGATAATTGCCCTTCTCTGCGCTCATCATCATGATCTCGTCGCCCACGCGCGCGCTGAGCCAGTCACCCCGTCGTTCGATCAACCCGTCATCCTTTCGATCCTGTCCTGTGTCGGCGGCGCGCTCTTTGCCACTGCCGCGTTTTCAGCCGGCGCATAACCGAGTCGCGCCATCATAGGCGCGTGGTCACGCTCAATCCGCGCAATCTGGTCGAGATCCAGCTCATCACGCCACCCGCCCGAAACCCCGCGGCGGAAGAAACTGCCCGGCCCCTTGCCCATCTTTGGCCGTGGCGCCTCGCGAAAGCCGCGCTCTTCCTCCTGTTTCTTCAGTTCCCCGAATTCGGCGAACCCCGCGGCACGCACAGTTTCATCCGGTGCTGCATCAATACCGGCAAAAGCCAGTGCGCCGCCGAGCACGCCGCTGGTATCGGCGTGCATGTCTTCATACCGCACCAGATGCACCGGTATGTCGACCTGTGACAGCCAACTCTCGGCGAAACCGCTCCAGCCCATCAGTTGCTGGCGCAGCTGGTTGGGCTGGCGGTCGCGGTGGCCGCAAAAATTCGACGCGGCATCGGCCATGAACGCGATTGCCTCGTCGATGCTGGTACGGTTGTGGTTGGCGAGCGACGGTGCGACATCGCGTGGATCGCGCACGATCAGGATCACGCCATCGGCCCCTTTCGCTCCCGCCATCAAGGCGCTGCCGTCGGGATTATAGCTATAGGAATCGTGCGTCTTCACGAAGCGGGTATGACCGATCTTCGTCTCGACCTCGTCGGGATCCTCAAGGTCGTCCTCCGCCAGCACCTCATACACCATGGGGCGCAGCCGATCGCACTCCTCATGCGTGAGCAACGCGGACGGAAACATCATGATCGAGTCGAATGCGCCCCGCGCGCTGGCGATGCCGCTGCGCTCCGGGATATCGTTGATATCGACCGGCGTGTCGCGGCGCAGATTGGCGACCAGCAACCGGAACCAGGTGTTGCCCGATTTCGGATAGGAGGCGAGCCAGTACGTCTTTCTCAAGCCGCCTGCTCCAGCAGCCCGAGTTCGGTCCAATGCGCCTCGAGCCAGCCAATCACGGCGGGGAATTTGGCGAAATTGAGCTCGCGGGTCAGCGTGAACACGCCGGCGCGCTGGCTGATCGCGGCGGCTGCCTGAAAATAGAGCGCCTGCTGATTCATCCGCCGCACCATCGCCGGGCGATAGGCATTGCCGCGCACCATCAGCGCGCCATCGACGATATTGGGACGCTGGATCCCCGGCACTGCCGGTGGCCGCGCCTCGCGCAGCACATAGATCGCGGCCAGCGGCAGGGCGACGGTCGACGCCGCGCGCGGCTCGACATAGAATTTCTCCAGTACCTTGCGCACCGGCGCCGCGCGGCGATCGGCCATGTCGAGCCTGTCGATCGAATTTTGCCACAGCTTCAACTGGCGCCCGTCGGGCTGGACCCAGGGCAGTCCGTCGGCATCCATCGCGATGCCGCAGAAATCGTCGGTGACCAGATCATAGCCGGCATCCGACAAGGCGGCCGCCAGGGTCGATTTTCCGGCTCCGGACGGCCCGCAGAACAGCACGGCGCTGTCGCGCACCCGGACCGCACTGGCATGGAGCACGATGCGCTCCCGCTGATGCAGCAGGATACCGAAACCGGTGCCGCTGACGAACACCGTCGCTTCTTCCCGTGCGACCCCCTCGGCGGTCGCAAAGACGATTTCACGCCCTTCGGTCAGCAGCATGCGCAATATACCGGGGACTTCGAGCAGGAAGCGGCCTTTGCCAACCTGCCAGGTCGGGCCAAGCGATTCCACATCCTCGAGTGCCCCGGGAACCTCGCCTTCGCGAATGACCACGTCGGGGCTGACGCCCGGCATATCCTCGGCGGCGATCAGCCCGGGCAGGACCAGTTCGCTCGCCACTGACAGCCCGGAAACGGTATACTGATACAAGCGCGCTATCCCCATGACGCCGACCACCCCCGCGGCCATGCTATTTGTGGCGATTTTACGCTTGCCGCGCAACCGGATGCTGCATCGGCAAAAGAAGCGAATGCCCCACTTTGGCGGCGATCAGACGGCCGCCTGCTCCAGCGCCTCGCTCGCTTCCAGCCACTTTGCCTCTGCCGCTTCGAGCTTTTCGGCGACATCCGCGCGCCGCTTCATCAATTCGCTCATCGGCAATTTGGACAATGCCGGCTCGGCGGTCGACGGGTCGAACATCGCCTTGTCAAGCGCACTCTGTTCGGCAGTGAGCTTGATCGTCACTGCCTCGGCATCCTGCGCCGCCTTGCGCAGCGCCTGGGCCTTTTCGCGATCCTGTGCTGCCGTCTTCTTGTCCTTCTTACCGCCCTTGGTCCCATCCGGCTTGGGCTGGTTCTTGCCCAGGATCAGGTCGGTATAATCTTCGAGACTACCGGTGAATTCGGTCGCGGTGCCGTTATCGACCAGCACCAGCCGGTCTGCGGTCAGTTCGATCATATGCCGGTCATGGCTGACCACCACCACGGCGCCCTCATAGGCGTTGAGCGCCTGGACCAGCGCCTCGCGCGCATCGACGTCGAGATGGTTGGTCGGTTCGTCGAGGATCAGCATATGCGGCGCATCGCGGGTGATCAGCGCCAGCGCGAGCCGTGCGCGTTCGCCGCCCGACAGCTTGCCGACCTTGGTCGTCGCCTTCTGCCCCGAAAAACCGAACCGGCCGAGCTGACCGCGCACCGCGGCCGGCGTCTTGCCGCTCATCATGCGCGTCATATGCTCAAGCGGCGTATCGTCGCCATCAAGCTCCTCGACCTGATACTGCGTGAAATAGCCGACGCGCATCTTGCCCGACGCGGTCATCCCGCCCTCCATCGGCGCAAGCTGCGCGGCGAGCAGGCGGGCGAGCGTGGTCTTGCCGTTGCCGTTGCGGCCAAGCAGCGCGATCCGGTCATCCGGATCGAGCCGCAGATTGAGCCGGCGCAGGATCGGCTTGTCCTCGGTATAGCCGACCGCCGCCATGTCGAGCGTGACCAGAGGCGGCTTCAGTTCGTCCGGGCTGGGAAAGTCGAACGACAGTGTCGGATCCTCGGCCAGCGCCGCGATCGGCTGCATCTTGGCGAGCATTTTCGCGCGCGATTGTGCCTGCTTGGCGGTCGAGGCGCGCGCGCTGTTGCGGGCGATATAATCCTGCAGCTTGGCGCGCTGCGCATCCTGGCTCGCCTTGGCGGCGGCAAGCTGCGCCGCGCGCTCGGCGCGCTGCTGCTCGAAACTGTCATAGCCACCGGTGTACATCGTCACCTTGCCGCCCTCGAGATGAAGGATGGTGTCGACGACATTGTTTAGCAGGTCGCGCTCATGGCTGATCACGACCATCATCGCCGGATAGGCCTTGAGGAAATTCTCCAGCCACAAGGTCGCTTCGAGATCGAGATGGTTCGACGGCTCGTCGAGCAGCAGCAGATCGGGTTCGGAGAATAGCAGCGAGGCGAGCGCCACGCGCATCTTCCAGCCGCCCGAATAGCTGTCGAGCGGACGATTCTGCATTTCCTCGTCAAAGCCGAGGCCGACCAGGATGCCGGCGGCGCGTGCCGGGGCGGTATAAGCGTCGATCGCCATCAGCCGCTCATAGACTTCGCCGAGCCGGTCGGGGTCCTCGCAGGTCTCGCTCTCTTCGAGCAATGCCGCGCGCTCGGTGTCGGCACCGAGAACCGCTTCGATCGGTGTGGTGACGCCCGACGGCGCTTCCTGCGCGATATAGCCGATGCGCGTCTTGCGCGGCATCTCGATCTCGCCGTCATCGGGCTCGAGCTGGCCGATCATGACCTTCATCAGGGTCGATTTGCCCGCGCCATTGCGCCCGATCAGCCCGACACGGCTTTTCGGGGGCAGCGCCGCACTCGCGCGGTCGAGGATCGTCCGCCCGCCCAGGCGCACCGTGATACCGTTGATATTCAGCATGGGCGCGCCCCTAGCATGGGAAACAGCTTGCCCCAAGTGGTAGCGGTACGCCTTCGAATGTTTCATGGGGGAGGATTGAGGAGAGTGACATGAGCGTCGCATTCCGTCGCGAAAGCGACGAGGAGCATCTGGAGCCGAAATTCGAAATCCCGATCGCGCCGGGACCGAATATCGTTACGCCGCGCGGTTTGAAGCTGATCGACGCGAAAGTGATCGAACTGGAAGCGGCGGTCGAAGCCGCTGCGGAACCGGAACTGGCAGTGCTGAAGCGCGAGCTGCGCTATTGGCACACCCGCCAGACCACCGCCGAAGTCGCGACCCCACCGGCCAAGGGAGAGATCGGCATCGGATCGCGCGTGACGATTCGCATGGGCGGCAAACAACGGGTGGTCGAGATCGTCGGTGGCGACGAGGCCGATCCGGCGGCGGGGCGCATCGGCTTCGCAGCCCCCCTCGCCCAGGCACTGGTCGGCGGAGAGATTGGCGAACGAGTCGATTTCAACGGCGTTCCCGAGAGCATAGAAATTCTCGATAGCGTTGCAGTCGGAGAGTCATGATGGCCGAAAAATTCGAACGTCACCGCCAGCCCTGGAAACAGGATGAAATCCAGAAGCTGCACACGCTCGCCAAGAAGGGCATGGGCCTGAAGGCGATCGCCAAGGCGCTGACCCGCACCGAGGAATCGGTCAAGGAACGCGCCAAGGAGGATTCGCTGAATATCGCCAAGCTGCGCTGATCCAGGCTGTCGCCCTCGATTCAATGTGATGCGCGTCCATGCCATCGCCGGACACATGGATATCACCGACAATACAGCCGAGTTTCCCGCGCCGTTGAATCGGCACTCCCTGTTTTATCGATTGCAGCTCCCTGTTCCTGCCTCTCCATCTCCCTGTTCCGCATCGACGATCTCCCTGTTATTGATTAACAGGGAGATCGATACTTATCATATTGAAAATTCTAACGAATTTATCCAACCAAATGGCCAGAATCGTGCCAGATAAAGTGCCGCTCCCTGTTATTCTCCCTGTTATCGGCCAATAACAGGGAGAAGGCGGCTCGCCGCCCGGCAGATGCACCGCAAGGTTTTGGCCGGATTCTGACGACAGGAATTGTAACCACGTGCCCGTGACCGGAAACTATGATGCGATCATCCTTGGCGCCGGCGCCGCCGGCCTGATGTGTGCTGCCACCGCCGGCCAGCGCGGGCGCCGCGTGCTGCTGGTCGATCATGCCGATGAAGTGGGCAAGAAGATCCTCATCTCCGGCGGCGGGCGGTGCAATTTCACCAACATCCACACCGCCCCCGACCGCTATCTCTCGGCCAACCCGCATTTCGCCAAGTCGGCGCTGACCCGCTACACCGCTGCCGATTTCATCGCGCTGGTCGATCGTTATGGCATTGCCTGGCATGAAAAGACGCTCGGCCAGCTGTTCTGCGACGGATCGGCAAAGCAGATCGTCGCCATGCTGCTCGACGAATGCGCCATCGGACAGGTCGACCTGTCGCTCGGGCAGCCGGTCGGTGCGATCGATCATGCCGATGGCCAGTTTCGAGTCGCGATCGGCGACCGCACCGTCACCGCGACCTCGCTGGTTCTCGCAACCGGCGGGCCGTCGATCCCCAAAATGGGCGCGACCGGCTTTGCCTATGATGTCGCGCGGCGCTTCGGGCTGAAGATCGTCGAGCCGCGCCCTGCGCTTGTCCCGCTGACGCTTGGCGGCGACGAGACGCTGTTCCGATCACTCTCCGGCGTGGCGACCGAGGTGATCGCCAAATGCGGCAAGACGCAGTTCCGCGAGGCAGCCTTGTTCACCCACAAGGGGCTGTCCGGCCCGGCGATCCTGCAAATCTCCAGCTATTGGCGATCGAGCGAGACGGTCGGCATCGATTTCCTGCCTTCGCATGGCAGCGGCTGGCTGATCGAAGCGAAACGCACCCGCCCGCGCGCCGGTTTCGCCTCGACGCTGGCGAGTGCCCTGCCCGCCCGCCTCGCCGAGACATTGGCCGACCGCCTTGCCTTGAGCGGCGAATTGTCGGCCATGACCGACCGCAAACTGACCGAGGCGGAGCAGCGCCTGGCCGACTGGCGCTTCACCCCGAACGGCACCGAAGGCTATGCCAAGGCGGAGGTCACGGCGGGCGGAATCAGCACCGCGGAACTGTCATCGCAAACAATGCAAGCCAAACGCCTACAAAACCTGTATGCGATCGGCGAAGCGGTCGACGTCACTGGGTGGCTGGGCGGCTATAACTTCCAATGGGCATGGGCGAGCGGATGGGCCGCGGCACAGTCTATTTGACCGCAGAACAACATGTTGCGCCTTAGCCGTGGTGGCGGCGCAGCCCATTATTTTTGAGAGACTCATGCCCTTTTCCAACCTTCCTCCGCTTCTCACCGAAGCGCTCACCGAACGCGGCTATACCGCCCTCACCCCGGTTCAGGCCGGCGTGCTCGAATCGGAAGCGCTCGGCCGCGACCTGCTCGTCTCTGCACAAACCGGCTCGGGCAAGACCGTCGCCTTCGGTCTCGCCATGGCGGCACAGCTGCTCGACGAGGAGGGGCGGCTGCCCCAGCAAGGTCCGCTTGCCCTGATCATCGCGCCGACGCGCGAACTCGCGCTGCAGGTCAGCCGCGAGCTGATGTGGCTCTATGCCAAGACCGGCGGACGCATCGTCACCTGTGTCGGCGGCATGGACGCGTCGAAGGAGCGCCGCGCGCTGAATTATGGCGCGCATATCGTCGTCGGCACGCCGGGCCGATTGCGCGACCATCTCGAACGCGGCGCGCTCGACCTGAGCAAGCTACGCGTCGCGGTCCTCGATGAGGCCGACGAGATGCTCGACATGGGCTTCCGCGAGGATCTCGAACAAATTCTCGACGGCACGCCGGGCGAACGCCGCACATTGATGTTCTCGGCGACGATCCCCAAGCCGATCGCAGCACTTGCCAAGCGTTATCAGCGAGATGCGGTGCGTATCTCGACCGTCGGCGAAGATCGCGGGCATGGCGATATCGCTTATCAGGCGGTGACCTGCGCGCCGGCCGATATCGAGAATGTCGTGGTCAACCTGCTGCGCTTCCATGAAGCCGAAACCGCGATGCTGTTCTGCGCGACGCGCGACAATGTCCGCCATCTCCATGCCGGTCTGATCGAGCGCGGCTTCAGCGCCGTCGCGCTGTCGGGCGAGCATAGCCAGAACGAGCGCAACGCCGCGCTCCAGGCACTGCGTGACCAGCGCGCCCGCGTCTGCGTCGCGACCGACGTCGCCGCACGCGGTATCGATCTGCCGACGCTCAGCCTGGTCATCCATGTCGAACTGCCGCGCGATGCCGAAACGCTGCAGCACCGTTCGGGCCGCACCGGCCGCGCGGGCAAGAAGGGCACCGCGGTTCTGATCGTTCCCTATCCGCGCCGCCGCCGCGTCGAATCGATGCTGAAAGGCGCGCGGATCAATTCCGAATGGATCAACCCGCCGACGCTCGAAGACATCAACGCCAAGGATCATGAACGGCTGCTCGTGACTCTGCTCGAGCCGGTCGAGGTCGATGACGATGATCGCGCGCTGGGCGCAAAGCTGCTCGAGACGCGCAGCCCGGAGGACATCGCCGCAGCGCTCGTCCGCCTGCACCGCGCTCGTATGCCGGCCGCCGAGGAATTGCTCGGCCAGGGCAATGATCCTGCGCCGCGCCAGGACGGCCATCGCCCGGGGTTCGAGGATATCGTCTGGTTCCGCATGGATATCGGGCGCCGCCAGAATGCCGATCCGCGCTGGCTATTGCCGCTGATCTGCCGTCGCGGTCACATCACCAAGAGCGAGATCGGCGCGATCCGCATCTCCGCCAGCGAGACTCTGTTCCAGATACCGCGTGCCGTCGCCAACCGCTTCAATGCCTCGGTGCTGCGCACTGCAGGTACCGAAGGCGGTGACGAAGGCGGGATCAAGATCGAAAGCGTCCAGGGCGAACCACGCGAGGCGGAGCGCCGCCCTCGCCTGACACCAAGCGCCCGCCCCAGCGGCCCACCCGCCGCGCGGCACAAGCCCAAGCCCCACCGCCGCACCAATGACCGGCAGCGGTAAGGCCCGGAATTAGCCGCTAATGGGGAGCGAAGCCGACATGCTTTGGCCGTTCCCCGGCGAAGGCCGGGGCCCAGTCGAGGAGCAGTCGGTAACGGCTGCTCCGCTTCGTCACCACGGCCTTCCCGACTGGACCAGCATCGGGTTGAACATACCCCGCATGTTCAAGGATCGTCCGGGGGACGATCCGACCCGATACTCCTTCGCCGGGGAAGCATTCCCTTTTGATATAAGGGGGACACCCCTGATATGAACCCACCCATCCGCATCCTGGTCGATGGCGATGCGTGCCCGGTCAAGGATGAGATCTACAAGGTCGCATGGCGGCTGGAAGTGCCGGTCACGATCGTCGCCAACAGCCATTTCCGCGTGCCGCAGCACCCGTTGATCGACCGCGTCGTGGTCAGTGATGGCTTCGACGCGGCGGACGACTGGATCGCCGAACAGTCAAACGCGGCATCGGTGGTGGTGACCGCCGACATCCTGCTTGCCGACCGTTGCATAAAAGCCGGTGCGACGGTGCTCAGCCCGACCGGCAAGCCTTTCACCGCCAATTCGATCGGCGCGGCGGTGGCGACGCGTGCGATCATGGCCGATCTGCGCGCCGGAGCGGGTGACTCGATCGGTGGCCCCGCCCCCTTTGCCAAGGCCGATCGATCGCGCTTTCTGTCCGCATTGGACGCCGCTTTGGTGAAGCTGCTGCGCTAAAAAATTGTCGCAAATTGTCGCATCGGGCGATTATCGGTCGATATCAGGAACCGGCAGTGCTTTGGTAGGTTTGACCGCGACCACTCAGGATGCCATCGCGCGGCGTCGGCGGTCTTCAGCGATGGGTAGGATTTAGATTGCGCCACTTCACGCCGACTCGGATATCGATAGCAGCGACTCTCGCCCTCATGCTGACTGCGTGCGGGGGCGGCGGCGCGCAGGACAAGGCTGGCCGGCGCGGTGCACAAGGCACGCCGGAGGTCGGCTATATCGTCGCCCAGCAGACCAGCGTTCCGCTCTCGACTGAACTCGGCGGACGCGTCACCGCCTATCAAAGCGCCGAAGTCCGTCCGCAGGTATCGGGGATCATCCGCCGCCGGTTTTTCACCGAGGGATCGATCGTCAAGCAGGGCCAGACACTCTACCAGATCGACCCGAGCCTCTATGTCGCCGCCGCCAATGAAGCGAGCGCCAACCTGGCCAGTGCGCAGGCCAATGCCGAAGCGACCCGCGCCAAGGCCGACCGCTTCCGCCCGCTGGCCGAGATCGAGGCGGTCGCCAAGCAGGACTATACCGACGCTGCCGCCCAGGCGCGCCAGGCCAAGGCGGCCGTCGCACAGAACCGCGCGCAGCTCGACACCGCACGGATCAATCTGCGCTTCACCAATGTTCCGGCACCGATCACTGGGCGTATCGGGCGCTCGCTGCTCACCGAAGGCGCGCTGGCCACGGCAAGCCAGGCCGATCCGCTCGCCACGATTCAGCGGCTTGACCCGATCTTCGTCGATATCCAGCAATCCAGCGCCGACCTGCTCACGCTGCGGCGCGCGCTCAGCAGCGGTGGCCTTGTACCCGCCCAGGCCAGCGTCAGGCTGAAGTTGGAGGACGGCAGCGTCTATGGTCCGACCGGCACGGTCGAATTCTCCGAAGTGGTGGTCAACGAAAGCACCGGCACTGTCACGTTGCGCGCCCGCTTCCCCAATCCGCAAGGACTGCTGCTGCCGGGTATGTTCGCCCGCGCGACCTTCGCACAATCGGTCGATACCAGCGCCTATCTCATTCCCCAGGCCGGGGTGAAGCGCGATCCCAAGGGCAATACCACGGTGCTGGTGATCGGTCCTGGCAACAAGGCGATCGAGCGCAAGGTTACCACCCAGCGCGTGGTCGGTGCCGACTGGGTCGTGACGGCGGGCCTGAATCCGGGCGACAAGGTGATTGTCGAGGGCACCGCCAAGGCAAAGAACGGCGAGGCCGTCAAACCCGTGCCCGCCGGATCGCCGCAGAAACTGCAGGCACCCACCAAATCAGGCGCATCCGCCGCCAAGACCAAGGGCTGAGACCCCGGTGATCTCGCGCATTTTCATCGACCGGCCGATTTTCGCCTGGGTCATCGCGATCATCATCATGCTGGGCGGCATCGGCGCGATCTATACGCTGCCGATCGAGCAATTCCCCGACGTGGCGCCGCCCAACGTCAATATCCGCGCGACCTATCCCGGCGCATCGGCCGAAACGCTGGAAAACAGCGTCACCCAGGTGATCGAGCAACAGCTGACCGGTATCGACGGCCTGCTCTATTTCAGCTCGAACAGCAGTTCGCGTGGCCAGGTGACGATCACTGCGACCTTCCAAAAGGGCGTCGACCCCGACATCGCGCAGGTCCAGGTGCAGAACAAGGTGCAGCAGGCGATCAGCCGCTTGCCGCAACAGGTCCAGCAACAGGGCCTGACGGTCACCAAGTCCAATCCCGACTTCCTGCTGCTGGTGTCGATCTACGACAAGACCGACCGCGTCACCAACCAGGACGTGTCGGACTATCTGATCGCCAATTTCCAGGATCGGCTCGGCCGTATTCCCGGCGTCGGCGATACCAACGTGTTCGGCGCACAATATGCGATGCGGGTGTGGCTGCGGCCCGATCGTCTCGCTGCCTATTCGCTGATGCCGAGCGACGCGATCAACGCCATCACCGCACAGAATACCGAGATCGCGGCGGGCGAAGTCGGCGGCCAGCCAATGCCGACGACGCAAATGCTCAATGCGACCGTCACCGCCCAGTCGCGCCTGCAGACGCCCGAGCAATTCGCCAACATCATCGTCAAGACCGCCCGCGATGGATCGATCGTGCGCCTGTCCGACGTTGCGCGGGTCGAACTGGGCGCAGAAAGCTATCAGACCGTCAGCCGGGTCAACGGCCATCCCGGCGCCGGCATCGCCGTATCGCTTGCGCCGGGTGCCGACGCGCTATCGACCGCGGAACTGGTCAAGGCCGATATCGAAAATGCCGCCAAGTCGATGCCTGACGGCTTCGCCTATGCCTTTCCGCAGGATTCGACCGCCTTCATCAAATTGTCGGTCGAGGAAGTGGTCAAGACACTGATCGAGGCGATCATCCTCGTCGTCATCGTCATGTTCGTCTTCCTGCAGAACTGGCGGGCGACGCTGATTCCGACGATCGCGGTGCCGGTCGTGCTGCTCGGCACCTTCGCCGTTTTCTCGCTCGCCGGTTTTTCGATCAACACCTTGACCCTGTTCGGCCTGGTGCTGGCGATCGGCCTGCTCGTCGACGACGCGATTGTCGTGGTCGAGAATGTCGAACGGCTGATGGACGAGAATCCCGACATGTCGCCGCGCGATGCGACGATCGAATCGATGAACGAAATCACCGTCGCGCTGATCGCAATCGCGCTGGTGCTGTCGGCGGTGTTCCTGCCGATGGCATTCTTCGGCGGATCGACCGGCGTGATCTATCGCCAGTTCTCGGTCACCATCGTGTCGGCGATGGTCCTGTCGGTGGTCGTTGCGCTCGTCCTGACCCCTGCCCTGACCGCCACGCTGCTGAGGCGGCGTAGCGAGGAGAAGCAGGGCGATAGCTGGATCGCGCGCAAAACTCAGGGTGCGCGCGACTGGTTCAATACCAGCTTCGAGACGATGACCGAACGCTACACCAGCAGCGTGGCAAAAGTGGTCGATCGCAAGCTGATCTTCCTGCTCATCTATGCCGGCGTGGTGACGCTGCTCGCATTGTTGTTCGTGCGCCTGCCAACCGGCTTCCTGCCCAACGAAGACCAGGGTGCTGCGCAGGTCCAGTTCAACCTGCCGCCCGGCGCGACGCAGGGCCGCACGGTCGCGGTGCAGAAGCAGGTCGAGCAATATTTCCTCACCCAGGAAAAGGCCAATGTCAGCGTGCTGTTCACCAATGCCGGTGGCGGCGGCGGCGGCGCGAGCGGGCAGAATACCGGACGCGGCTTCCTCGCGCTGACGGACTGGGCCGACCGCCCGGGCAGCAAGAACAGCGCCCAGGCGGTCACCCAGCGCGCGTCGAAAGCACTTGGCGGCCTGCGTGATGCGGACATCTTCGTGACGGTACCGGCGGCGGTACGTGGGCTTGGCCAGTCGGCCGGTTTCACCCTGGAATTGCAGAACACCGGCAGCATGAGCCGCGCCGATTTCAAGGCGGCACGCGACAAGCTGCTTGCCGCCGCGCGCGCCGATCCAGACCTCGCCGCAGTCCGCCCGACCGACCTCGAGGATCAGCCGACGCTCAAGATCGAGATCGATCAGCAAAAGCTGAGTGCGCTTGGCCTGAGCCAGGCCGACGTCAATGCAACGCTCGCGACTGCCTGGGGCGGCCGCTACGTCAACGACTTCAATGACCGCGGACGCGTCAAGCGCGTCTACGTTCAGGGCGACGCACCCTATCGCCACAGCCCGGACGATATCGCGCAATGGTATGTCCGCTCGGCCGATGGCCAGATGGCGCCCTTCTCGGCCTTTTCGACCATCTCCTGGTCGACCGCGCCGTCGTCGCTGCTGCGCTTCCAGGGCCTGCCGGCGTTCGAGATTCAGGGCCAGGCCGCGCCGGGCAAGAGCTCGGGCGACGCAATGAACCGGATGGAGCAGCTTGCGGCGCAATATCCGGGCACCTCGGTCGCCTGGTCGGGCCTGTCGTTCCAGGAACGGCTTTCGTCGGGCCAGGCGCCGTTCCTCTACGCCATTTCGCTGCTTGTCGTGTTCCTGTGCCTTGCCGCGCTGTATGAAAGCTGGTCGATCCCGGTCGCGGTGTTGCTGGTCATTCCGCTCGGCCTGGTCGGGGCGGTGTTTGCGGTCACGCTGCGCGGGCTGGAGAATGACGTCTTTCTGCAGATCGGCCTGCTCACGACGATGGGCCTCGCCGCGAAGAACGCGATCCTGATCGTCGAATTCGCCGAACAGGCGGAGAAGAAGGGCAAGCGCATCATCGACGCCGCGATCGAGGCGGCACGCCTGCGCCTGCGCCCGATCCTGATGACCAGCCTCGCCTTCATCTTCGGCGTGCTGCCGCTGGCGATCTCGACCGGCGCCGGTGCGAATAGCCGCGTCGCGATCGGCACTGCAGTGATCGGCGGCATGCTGACCGCGACGATCCTCGCGATCTTCTACATCCCGCTGTTCTTCGTGCTGGTCCGCCGCGGCACCCGCGACGTGCTCAAGAAGCTCCATCACGAGGCGCCGCATGACGAGCCCAAACCGGAGCCAAGCGCATGAGGCCCATGCTCGCCCTGCTCCTGGCTGGCGTTTCGCTCAGCGCATGCACCAGCATGGCGCCCAAATATGCCCGCCCCGAGGCTCCGGTGCCGGCATCCTGGCCAGCCGGCGACGCCTATCTCAAACAGAGCGAGGCAACGCTGCCGAGCGTTTCCTATCGCGACATCTTCCGCGACGACCGGTTGCGGCGGATCATCGAACAAGCGCTAATCAACAATCGCGACCTGCGCGTCGCCGCCGCCAACATCGTCGCAGCGCGCGCGCAATATCGCATCCAGCGCGCCGACCTGCTGCCCCAGGTCGATGCCTCGGCAAGCGTTACCCGCGCGGACAGCGGCACGGGTCGAACCAATACCGGCGGGAGTGCGGTCAGCGGCGGCGCGCGCACCAATTACAGCACGGACCTCGGCATCACCGCGTTCGAGATCGACCTGTTCGGCCGGGTCCGCTCGCTCACCGACGCAGCGCAGAACCGCTATTTTGCAACCGAAGCCGCAGCCCGCGCAACGCGGCTGACCCTGGTCGGCGACATTGCCAATGCCTGGCTCAACTATGCCGCCGACCAGAGTCTGCTCAAGATCGCACAGGATACCGCCGCCAGCGCTGAACGCAGCGTCAAGCTGACCAAAGCGCGGCTCGACGGCGGCGTCGCCCCACGCACCGATCTCAGTCAGTCGCAACTCGTCCTCGCTCAGGCGCAATCCGACCTGGCGCAGCAAACCACTGCCCTCGCGCAGGACGTCAATCTGCTGCAATTGCTGGTCGGCGCGCCGGTCGATACCGCGCTACTCCCCGGCACGATCGACGAAGCCGGCAAGACGGTCGCCGAACTGCCTGCGGGGCTTGATTCCGGCATCCTGCTGCGCCGTCCCGACGTACTTCAGGCCGAATATGGCCTGCGTGCGAGCAATGCGGAGATCGGCGCGGCGCGCGCGGCGCTGTTCCCGCGCATCAGCCTGACCGCAGTGCTCGGCTTTGCCAGCAATGCGCTAAGCGGCCTGTTTACCGGCGGCGCGTTCAACTATTCGGTCGCACCGAGCGCCAGCTACCCAATCTTCAGCGCCGGCGCCGGACGGGCAGGTGTCGAGCAATCCAGGGCGCAGCGCGACGCGGCGCTCGCCACGTACGAAAAATCGATCCAGACCGCCTTTCGCGAAGTGTCCGACGCGCTTGCCCGCCGCGGAACGATCGCAGCGCAGACCCGTGCGGCGCAATCGCTTGCCGCCGCCGCGTCGGACAATTACCGCCTGTCCGATGCGCGCTATCGCGGCGGGATCGACACCTTCCTGCAAAGCCTGGATGCGCAGCGTTCGCTCTATTCCGCGCAGCGTTCGCTGGTCGCGACACAATTGACCGGCGCGACCAACCTGGTCGATCTCTATCGCACGCTCGGCGGCGATGCGCAGCTCGACGCTACGGCACACGGCCCTGTACCCACCGGCACGCCAGCCAACAGGCCGCCGTCGAATTGATGCTGCGGCGATGCTGCATCGCGCAAGTGCAGCACAGTTGCTTGACGGCGACGCGCGCGCGGTGAAGGATGCACCCATGGCACTGCCTCCCACGCCCGACCCATCCGCCTTCATGCGCGAAATGCTCGGCCAATGGGAACAGATGACCAATCAGCTTGGTGGCGAGATGATGAAGTCGGGCGAGTTCGCCCGGGTCGTGCAGGGCGCCAGCACCGCTCAGATGAAAGCCCAGGCCGCCGCGCACCAGATGATGGACAAGGCGCTCGCCGCCGCCAACATGCCAAGCCGCAGCGAAGTCGAGGATCTCTCGGCACGCTTGCGCGGCGTTGAGGAAACGGTCGGACGGATCGAGGCGCTGCTGATGGCACAGGCTGGGATAAAGCCGCCCGAACGCCCGAAGCCGAAACGCACCCGCAAACCGCCGGCCAAAGATTGAGCGAGACAGCGTGAGCATGGACGCGAGCGCCCCCGACCTGTTCGACCAGGCCCGCACCGCGTTCGACCGCGCCTTGCAGCGCAATTTCAAGGGGCTGGAATATTTCGCCTCATCCGGCCCAACGCTCGGTGCGAGCCCCAAGGATCTGCTGATTCAACGTGGCACCATGAATCTCTATCACTATCGCCCAATGTCGGACGAAGTGTATCGCGTACCCCTGCTACTGGTCATGGCGACGACCAATCGCGGCTATATCTTCGACATGGTGCCGGGCCAAAGCCTGGTCGAGTATCTGCTCAAGGCCGGATACGATGTGTTCATGCTCGACTGGACGCCGCCACGCCGCGACGAGAAGAGCCTGACACTCGCCGACTATGTGCTCGACTTCATCCCTACCGCGATCGCCAGAGTACAGGAGGAAACTGGCGAAGAGGAATTCAGTCTGGTCGGTTATTGCTTTGGCGGCGTGCTCTCGATTCTGTGGGCAGCGCTCAACCCGCCAATTTCTACCAAGAATCCGGCGCCGATGAAGAATCTGGTGTGCTTCACCACGCCGGTGGATTTCTCCAAGATGGAGATGTTCCAGGCCTGGGCCGACAAACGCTTCTTCGACGTCGACAAGCTGGTCGATACATTCGGCAATTGCCCGGCCGATTATCTCTACACCGCGTTCGACATGCTACGTCCCGGCGCGCGCATCGCAGGCAATATCCGGTTGCTCGACAATCTGTGGAACGACGAATTCGTCAAATCTTTTCGCATGTTCGATCGCTGGGCCGGCGACACGCTACCGCTGGCGGGCGAATATTTCCGCGAGACGACCAAGAAGCTGATGTGGGACAACCAACTCCATCACGGCACGATGGAAGTCGCTGGCCGCCCGGTCGATCTGTCGGCGATCACCGCGCCGTTCCTGCATGTCACGGCAGAACATGATCATATCGTCCCCTCCGCGGCGTCCGCGCCGTTGATTGAAAAGGTCGGCTCGACCGACAAGGAACAGGTGACAATGAAGGGCGGGCATGTCAGCCTTGTCGCCGGGGGCAATGCGATCAAGCGGCTATGGCCAAAACTGATCGACTGGCTGGGGGAGCGATCGACATGAGCCATCATATCCGCCGGTTCGCGGCGGCCGATCGCGACGCCATGCTCGCCTTTGCTGAAACCTTGCCCGAACACGACCTGCTGTTCCTCGGCCGCGATCTGAAACACCCTCGCGTCGTCGAAGCGTGGATTTCGGCCATCGAAGAAGGCTGGATCGACAGCCTGGTCGCCGAGGACAATGGCAAGTTCGTCGGCACTGCCGCACTGGTGCGCGATCCGCTCGGCTGGAGCGCGCATGTCGGCGAGATCCGCCTGCTGGTGTCGCCGGGCAAGCGCGGTGCCGGCCTCGGCCGCGACCTGCTCGAGGCAATTTATTCGGTGGCGATGGAACGCGGCCTGGAGAAGCTCACCGCACAAATGACTCCCGACCAGATCGGGTCGGTCATGCTGTTCGAAAGTCTCGGCTTTCGCGCCGAAGCGTTGTTGCGCGACCATGTCCGCGACCGCGCCGGCAAGCCGCATGACCTCGCCATTCTCAGCCACGACATCGCGCGGATCGCCGCACAACACCGGGCCTTCGGCCTCGACGAATGAACAATAAGTACATCCGGCGCATTTAGACCGGAGTGAAGGAAAGGAAATTTGATGGCAAGTCAGGCATATAATCCGGAAGCGATCCGCGCGCCGTCCGCGCTGCTCGCGCTGACGGAACTGCCCCGCGCACTCGCCGAGTTCGGATCCCTTGGCTTCGCCGCGCCGATCCTCGCGACCGCACCGCGCGGTGACGGTCACCCGGTGCTGGTGCTGCCGGGCTTCGTCACTTCCGACATGTCGACCACGGTGCTGCGCAAATTCCTGACCGGCCTCGGCTATGAAGCCCATGCCTGGGAGCTCGGCCGCAATCTCGGCCCCAAGGCGATCGGACGCGAAGGCGAGAAGCTGGTTGCCCGGCTGCAGGCCGTGCATGAACTGACCGGCCAGAAAGTCAGCATCGTCGGCTGGAGCCTGGGCGGCGTCATGGCGCGCCAGCTTTCCCGTCGCGCGCCCGATGCGGTGCGGCAGGTCATTACGCTCGGCTCGCCCTTTACCGGATCACCGCGCGCGACCAATGCGTGGCGCGCCTATCAGATACTGACCGGCCATCATATCGACAGCGACGATGCGCGGTCGCAGATGCGCGAAAGCGAAGCCCCGCCGCCTGTTCCCTCGACCTCGATCTTCACGCGCGAGGATGGCGTCGTTGCCTGGCAGAATTGCATCGAACCGCGCGATCCGCAGACCGACAATATCCAGGTCCATGGCAGCCATTGCGGTCTGGGCGTCAACCCGGCGGTGCTCTATGCGATTGCCGACCGATTGGCACAGGCCGATGGCGACTGGCATCCGTTCAAGCGCGACGGACTGAAGGCTTTGGTCTACCCCTTCGCCGGACACGCATAATCGTTTGATTGAGGCGTTGCCGGCTGACGGAAAGCCGCTCTACCCTCCCGTCAGACGATTCATCCGATATTGGCCCAGCCGATATTATTTGCAGGCCTGCTTGTTCAGATTGCCGGCTTTTGAGCAGTCATAATGCAGCACCTTGCCGGTCTTGGTCGTCCACGCGACTGTCCGCGCCGATGGCTGAGCCGGTGCTGCGCGCTGAACCGCCGGGCGCGGTTGCAGCGCTCTGGCCGGAGCTGCAACTGCGACGGGAGCGGCATGGGACACCGGCGCTGCCGCGCTTTTGCAAACGCTCTTGTTCGCATTGCCGGGTTTGGAACAGTCATAGTTCCGCGCTGCGGTGGCTGCGGGCGTCGCAGTCTTGACCGGGGCCGCTTTCGGCTGTGCGACAGCTACGGGCTTTGCCGGCTGCGAGGTGACGGGCGTCGTTCCCTTGCAAGCAACCTTATTGGCATTTCCGGCCTTCGAGCAATCATAAGTCCGAGCCGAAGCAGGACTTGCCAGAATCAATAGACTTCCCGCAATCGATAGTGCGGTAGTGGTCGACCATGACATCTTCCATCTCCTCGATCAGCCGGCTTTAACCGGCGCAACCGAGGTGCTCTTGCCAAGTTATTAATTCAAATGAACTTTTTTTCATAATTTCTTCATGAGAACGTCATGATCCAGCGGAGTCATGATCATTGCGGTATTGAACGCTCTATACGCCTGACACCTGGAATCAGACGGCCAGCCATGCCCAGGAAGTGCGTGGCTGGCCAATCCGCTCCAAAGAAAAAGGCTCAGTCCTTGCCGCGCAGCGGCGCGACAGCGTCCTTGCCGAACTGCATGATCAGTTCCCCGATCTCGCGTGCTTGCCCCATGCTGCGGCTGCCCTGGTCGCGCAGGAAATCGCCCTGGATCTTCATTACTTCCGACAGGTCCTTGGCGCTCGCCGCGGCACGCATCGCAGCGAACGCCTCGCGCGTGTTCGCCTCAGCCTGGTCGAGCATCTTCAGGCCCACCGCCGAACTGCCCTCGGCGAGTTTCTTGCCTGATGACTGCATCGCCTCGCCGGCCTTTTTCGCTGGATCGACGACGCGTTCGTTGATCGTGTCCTTCACCTTGTCGGCGGTGCTCTTCTTGTCGGCCATCATTTTGCTCCTTGCTTGCGGGCTGCCGGTTTCCGGCCTGTAGCGGTCTGTTTTGCCGCGGTTTTCCTGGGGGTAGCGGGCTTCATTGGCACAGTCTTGGGCTTGGCGGCCGCCTTGGGTTTCACCGTCGGCGCCGCCTTGGCCACTTTGAGGGGGGTTGCCGGGGCGCCGGTGGCTGCCGCCTTCAGCGCCTCGAACGACGACCGTAGCGCAGCCGCATAATTTTGCGGATCGGGCATCATGTCGCGATCGCAGGTGAACGACACTGCGATGGTGTCGCCATAGGAATAGACCGGATTGATCAGCCCCATCGAATCGAACACCGGCGCGGTGCCGTACATCGCAACCATGCGCGCGCCGCAGAAATACATCGGCACGCGGCTACCCGGGACATTCGTCACCACCGTGTTGAACACCGGCGCATGCGTGTTGGCCGCCCCGACGCGGGTGTAGAGCCGCGCCGCCAGCCCAGCGAGGCCCGAGGGGATCAACTGGCTGTAATCGGCCAGCGTACGCGCCCCGACCGCATTGGTCATCGCCTTGGAGTTGACCGCCTGGTCATGGACATATTGCAGCCGCTCCATCGGGTCGGCGATATGCGTGCCGAGCGGAATGACCATCGCCGAGACGAGATTTCCCAGCGCCGCCTTCTCGCCCTCGCCGCGCACCGAGATCGGCGCCATCGCAGTCAATGACTCCTTGGGCAGCTCAGCCTTGTCATCGAGATATTGCCGCAGGCCGCCGCCGACGATCGCAAGGATCACGTCATTGACCGTCGCATCAGCCACCGCCTCCTTCATTGCACGGATATCAGCAAGCTTGAACGGCACTGCATCCCAGACGCGATGCGCCGAGACCTTGCCGTTGAAGCGCGTCTTCGGCGCCATCTTGGTGTTGGCGATGCTGACATCGCCCTTGCTCACCGTCGCGGCGAGCTTGGCCATGCCGGGCAAGGACCGGCCAATCGTCTCCATCACGCGCATCGGCTGGCGCAGCGAATTGAAATAACTGCGCGTCAGCAGGTCGGCCACATTAGGCATGTTCTCGGGTTGCCAGTCATCGGTCTTTTCCGGCGGCTTCATGCTTGCATCGAGATCATGCACCGCGGCCGACATCTCGACCCCCGACATGCCATCGATCGCGGCGTGATGCACCTTCGACACCAAGGCGAAACAGCCCGGCGGCAGGCCTTCGACATTGTCGAGCCCTTCGACGACGGTGAACTCCCATAACGGTTTGCTCAGGTCCATCGGCCGCGAATGCAGCCGAGCGACCTGGATGCATAACTGCCGCCAGTCGCCCGGCTTGGGCAATGCGATGTGGCGAACATGGAATTCGATGTCGAACTCGGGATCCTCGATCCAGTAGGGATGGTCGAGATCGAACGGCACGCGCACCAGCCGCTGGCGAAAACTGCGCGCGCCGCCCAGCCGGCTCTCGATGAAACTCAGCACATCCTTGAAGCGCACGAACCCGCCCGGCGCGGTCGATGGATCATAGATGCCGACCGATCCGATATGCATCGGCGTATGCGGCGTCTCCAGATAGACGAACGAGGCATCCTGGCCCGACAGTTGCAGCATCACTCTCTCCCCGTTCCGCCCGCTTTGCGGTGCTATTATTCGATCAACTCACCCACTCGCCGGAATGTCACTCGGCATCACTTGCCGAACCCGAACACGTCCTGGTGGAAACGCCCGTCTTCGATCAACGTTTCAAGCCATTCCGACCCCTGCGCATGCTCGTCGCCAATCTGCTGCATCTGGATCCGGATCAACGTATCGCGCACCGCCGGCGCCATGAAGCGCCCGTCCCCGCATAAATAGATATGTGCGCCCGCCTGGATCGCCGCCCAGACCCGTTCCTGTTCGGCCCACAGCGCGTCCTGGACGAATTTCCACGGATGGCTCTCGACCGCCGAGAAAGCGAGATACGGATCGACTACCTGCTCTTTTGCCCAAGCCTCGATTTCGTCACGGCAGAACCAGTCATGATCCGGGTGGCGGCAGCCGAAGAACAACAGGCTTTGCGCGACCTCTTCGCCCGCCGCCTTCTGACTGCTGCGTTCCTGGATGAACCCGCGCAGCGGCGCAAAGCCGGTGCCGGGGCCGATCAGAATCATCGGCACGGTCGGATCGGCGGGCGGCGCGAACGGCGGATTGGGTCGCCGAACATAACCGAAGACATGATCGCCTGCGGCCACGCCCTGCATATAGCCGCTGGCAAACCCACGATGCTCGCCAAGGCCGGACCAGGCGGGCGCCGCCATGGTGCCGACGATCAGGTCGGCGATCTCCGGCTCGACCAGCGGGCTCGAGGCAATCGAATAGAAACGCGGTGCAATCGCTGCCGAAAGTTCGACCAGGCTGTCGAGCGACAGTTCGGCGGCCGGATGATGATCGAGCAAATCGAGCAAAGTCAGCCTCTTACCTGCGACCTCGGCATCGTAAGTCTCCTCGAGCTGCGCCAGCTCGCGTTTGGTGTTTGGACAGCGTGTCTGCGCAGCAATCACGCCAAGCGCGCGTCTGGGCAGCGGATCGGACAGTTCGACAAAGTCGGTCAGCAGCTGGCGCACCGTCACGGTCTGACCGAGCGGGAGATGCTTGAACCGCCCGCCCTGCCCGTCGACGCGCAGTTGCGCGGCACCGGCCAGCCCGAGCCGCTCGATCGCGCGCGTCACCAGTTCCGGGCGATTTCGCGCATAAACCGCGATATGGTCGCCACTGTGGTAGTGCTGCCCCTCGGGCAGACGAATACGGATGAACCGGGTGGAGGGCCGGGGCGGCTCCTTGGCGAAATCCCATAACCCGTCGGCGGGCCGGATCATCTCGTCATTCGCGACGATCTCCAGCCGCTGGGCATGTTCAGGCAAAGCTTGAGCGCGCACGTCTGACGTGTCGACTACTTGCAGCGACAGGGTCGAGGTCGACTCGCTCGGCTCTGCCTCGCTACCCAACGCCTTCCATAAATCGCGCACAAAGCCGGCGACCGCGCCGTCGAAATCACCCTGTCCATCGGCTTCGGCCCGTGGCAGCAGCCGCGTCGCGCCGGCCGCTTCAATCGCGGCATCCACGCGCTTGGGGAAATTCTGGTAATTGGGCCATTGCGAATTGCCGATGCCGAGCACGGCAAAACGCGCGCCCGACCAATCCGCGCCGTCGAACGCGCCGGCATCGAGCCCGCGCTCGACCTCGATCGCGCTGTCCGGCGCCCGGCCATTATAGGTCGCGGTGACCACCACGATCACCTTGTCCTCAGGTTCCGACCCGCCCTTGAAGCTCTCATCCATCGACCGGACAATGGTCTCGAACCCGTCGAGATTCGCCCGCGCAGCGATCTCCTCGGCAATGTCGCGCGCCGTACCCAAGCTCGATCCATAGATCACCGCGAAACGTTGGCCGCTGCCCGACACCGCCGCGACCGGTGATTCCTCGTCCACCGTTTCCAAAGCGAGCGGCACCGCGATCCGCTCATGCGGCTGGCGCAGCCGCACCCGCATGTAGAATTCGTCCGGCTTGATCGACAGCGTCTCCTTGATGCGCAGCCGGTAATTATGCGGATCGCTGATCGCGAATTTCTGCAGGATCATGGCCAGCGCCATCTTCGCCTCGACCATCGCGAATTGCCGGCCGATGCACGCACGCTCGCCATTGCCGAACGGCTTATAGGCATGCGGATGCCGCGCGGCTTCCGCCTCGGGCAGCCAGCGATCGATGTCGAACTCGTCCGGATCCTCCCATACATTCGGATCACGATGCAGGCCCGGCGAGAAGACGTTGATCGGGCGATCCTTGCGCACCGTGTAGGCGCCGCCGATCACTTCGTCCTCATAGGCCGCGAGCGTGAAAGCGGGCGCGGTCGGCCACAACCGCATCGCTTCCTTCAGGATACGCTCGATCACTTCCAGCTTGGCGATGTCGCTATAATCAGGCCGCTTGTCGCCCGGCAGCACGCGGTCGATTTCGGCATAGGCCTGGGCCAGCACGTGCGGATGACGCAGCAGCAAATGCTGCGAGAAGGTCAGCAGGCCGGATGTCGTCTCATGCCCAGCAATCAGGAAGGTCAGCACCTGATAGCGGATATTGATATCGTCCAGCCCCTCGCCCGTTTCCGGATCGATCGCGCTGACCATCAGGTTGAGCAGATCCTTGCCGTCGTTCGGATTTTTACGCCGCTCAGCGATGATGCCGTCGACCAGCGCGTTCATCTCGGCGATGTCCGCTTCATACTGACGCTCGGCCTTTTTCGCGAAGCGCTGCTGAATCGGCATCCGCGTGATCATGTTGAGCGATTCGCCCAGCACCCGCGCCAATGCCTCGAGGAAACTGTCGAGTTCCTCCTTCTCGAAACTGTCGAACCGGTGCCCGAACCCGGCGATCGCGATCGAATCGAGCGTGAAGCGGGTCATGTCGTCGGCGACCAGCACATCGGTGCCCGACAGCCGGCTCCATTTCGCGACCATCTGGTCGGCGACTTCGAGCATCATGTCGTAATAGCCGCGCATCGCGCGCTGGCTGAATGCCGGCAGCAGGATGCGGTGCGCCTTGCCCCAATTGGGCTCTTCGCTGAATGCGGTGAACAGCCCGTCCCCGGCGAATTTACGCACGACGCGCAGGCCCGGCCCCGGCATCTTGCGAAAGCGGGTTTCGTCACACAATTCGGCGACCAGATCCGGGCTGGTGACGAACAGGCCGACGCGGCTGCCGAATTTCAGCTTGAAGATGCCGCCGGGAAATTCACGACTGACGCGCAGCAGATATCCGATGAGTCCCGACCGGGCGATCTGATGAAGATGTCCGACGACCGGCAGCCCTGGCGGCGACGGTATCGTCGGCCGATCAACCGCGGGAGCTGTCGCCATCCATCACCTCCGGTCCGTTCTGTCTGCACATCAACACAGTGCGAAGCGCGGTGCAACCGAAGCGGCCAAATAAGATGGCCGCACTCCGTCGAGCGTCAGAGCCCGTGTTCGCCCGCCTTGGTCGATGTGTCCGCGCCGGGCAGGTCGATCCGACGAATCCAGCCATCATCCGTTTTGACCATGCTCGCCCCGCACCCGATGCACACGCTGCGCCACATCTTCTGTACCCGACGGACATTGTTCCCGTCGCGATGATGGTGCCCCAGCTTGCATGCGAGTTTTTGAAAGACCCCAAGCCTCGGGGCCATCTTCCTTCCTTCTGACATGGCGCCCCTTCCCTGTGTGGCCGGACTTTGCCGGCAACTGCCCCTTTTTCGAGATGAACCGAGCCTAACCTGAGGACGAGCCGAAGCGAAGCTCTAAAACGACGTTTCACCCGATATTTGCACGACACGCTTAACACGCCCTCAACCACGCCTGTGTCACAGGGTATTCATGTCGATCGTCAGCCGATTTCGGCCCCCACCCCCATCGGTAATCCTGCCGCCTGTCGCGATGACGTTGGCGGTTTCCATGGTCATCATGCTTGCCTCGTTGCCGCCGTCCGGGAACGACACGACACCGATCACTTTGTTGTCGCTGGCAGATACTGCCGCGCTGGCGCTCGCGACACATTATCTGCTGCGCCTGCTCGGCGTCACTGACGCCGACCGCGCTGCCGCCCTGATCTTCGCTCTGCCGGTCATCGCACTCAGCGCAGGGCTGATGGGTCGATACGATACGCTCTGGGCTACGCCGGTCGTCATGGCGATCGCTGCCGCCATTCAGCGCCGCCCCATCACGATGCTCGCCTGGTGCGGCCTGGCCCTTGGCCTCACAATACAGGCGCTCCTGATCGCACCCTTCTTCCTCGCGCTGCTGATCAATCGGAGGGTGCCGATTCGGCTTTGGCCCATCGCGCCGCTGACGACCGCAGCGACGATGATGGCTGCTTGGTGCATTGGCAGGCCCGTCTTCGATTTCGCATCCGCCTCTGAGCGTCAGATTGATGCCTATGTCGCTCTGTCCTTCGACGCGCCGAATATCTGGGCGATCGCACAGACACTGCCGCTGGGCGGCACACCGCTGCTCGGCCTCGCCCTCGCCGCCGCGATCGGCACGACCATTGCCTATGTTGCGCATTTCTCGGCGCAACCACTGACCGACAAGTCGACCACCTCGGTAGCGTTATTGGGTATATTGCTGATGGCGGGCCTGTTGCCCGGCATGCACGAACGCGATTTCTTCCTCGCCAATATTCTAGCCCTGGTCATGGCGCTCGCTCTGCGCGACCTGGGCAGCATCCGCATCGCGGCGCTGGTCCAGGCCGGGTCGATTCTCGGCCTGCTTGGCCATGCCAGCGGCATCGATGCGCTCCCGATATTGGGCGCGGTCGCGATGATCGCGGCGACCTTCCAGCTTGCGCGTCCGCTGCTCAAACCCGCCGCGAACGACAATCCTCTGATCGCGCGCACGGTTTGACGATCTGCGCTGCGAACAGAGCGGTAACCTATGATAGGCAATTGCGTGATTCGTGGATTCGAGAGCGGGGATTCGATTCGATGTTCAACAGCAATAATCGCGGACGTGACACCGGTGGTGCGACCAATTCACCGGGGTCGCAACCGCATGTACCGGGGGCCAAGCGCGGCATGTTTTCGGTGCTGGGCCCCGATGTGATCATCACCGGCAATATCGTGGCGACGGCCGACCTGCACATCGATGGGCGGGTCGAAGGCGATGTCGATTGCGGTAGTCTCGTCCAGGGAACCGAGAGCCGCATCGTCGGCCTCGTCAAAGCCGAAACTGCTCGGCTGGCCGGTGCGATCGACGGCGCCGTATCGGTGCGTCAGCTGACCATCGAGCGTGCCGCGCGCATCACCGGCGACGTCGAATATGAAACGATCTCGATCGAGAATGGCGCATCGATCGATGGCCGGCTGAAGCATGTCGCGATCGATGCCGTACGCACGCTCGAGCGCGCCGCGCCGGCCACGACGATGCTGATCGGCGCGCCCAGCGACGAAACGCTCTTTGTCGAGTCTAACGACGCGGCAGCGGCCTGACCGCATTCAGCAGCACCGGCTCGAAGCGCTCCGGCGCTTCGATCTGGGGCGAATGACCCAGGCCATCCAGCCGGACCAATACGGCGCTCTTCATCCGCCGCGCTGCGGCAGGTGCGGCATGCGGGATCGCTTCCATGAATTGCTGCAGCGATGCGGGCGCGCGTTGTCGTCCGAACGCAGTCCGGTCGAGCGTGCCGACAATCAGCGTCGTGGGCGGCGTGATCCGTTCCAGCTCATGTGCGACGGGCTGGGTATAAATCATCTCGCTGGCCTTGGCCTGTACCAGGGCCACCGTATCCCGTCCGGTCCCCTGATACATGCCCGCCAGCATCCACACCCATCGGTCGTAGGACGGCTTCCAGCTGCCGTGATAGTAATTGGTCAACTGATAGGCCTTGATCGAGGCGAAGTCGGCCTTTCTCTCGCCGGCCCATAGGGTGTCGATATCGGCATAGCCGAGCCCCTCCTCGCTGCTGTCCTTCAGGCCAAGCGGGTTGACCAGCACCAGCCGGTCGACGCTGTCGGGGAACATGATCGCAAAGCGCATCGCGAGCATCCCGCCCATCGAATGGCCGACGATTGAGGCCCTGGCGATGCCGCGCGACTCCATCAGCTTGCGCGTCAGGGTCGCCATCATCGCGAAACTATATTGGGCAGCGCGCGGCTTGGAGGATTTGCAGAAGCCGATCTGATCGGGGATCAGCACACGGTAGCCGGCCCGGGTCAGCGACCGTACGCTGCTCTCCCAGGTCGCGCCGCAGAAATTCTTGCCATGGAGCAGCACGACCGCACGGCCATTGGGCCGGTCGGCCGCCACATCCATGAACGCCATCCGGGCCGGCTGGCCGACGATATCGACCGTCATGGTCTGGACCGGCCAGGGATAATCGAAGCGTTCGAGATTGGCGCCCAGATCGCGCGCCATCGGCGGCACATCGGCCGCGCCGATCAGCGCCATTGCCGCAGCCACAGCCGATAACAGCTTCACGTTCCGCATCATTCATCCCCCACCCCCAGCCTGCTTACCGCATGCTGACAGCGCCGTCATCCGCGATCGTATCAGCCGATACCCGACAGCGTGTTCGCCGCGCTCAGCATGTCGATGAAGAAGCCGATCCCCATCGCCATCAGCACCGCGCAGGACAAGAGATAGGCCATGAAGCGCGGCTGGATCTTTTTCGGGCCGATATGAATGAAGCTATGGACCGCGCGCAGCACGACATAGATCCAGGCGAGAATGACCTGGATATGGTTCGCATGATGCGTGATCATCAGCAGCGGGATCAGCGCGAAGAACAGCACCGGCATTTCAAACAGATTGGCGAAGTTGTTCGCGGGCATCTCGACCGGGCGGAAATAGCGCAACGCGGATTCGCCGTCGGCAAAATCGCGCGCGGTCGGCGGGTTGCGCTTCATATGGCCGAGCCGCTGCACGAACATTGTGAACCATACGATCGTCACCAGCACGACCATGGCAAAGACCGGCCATAGAATTGCGATTGTCGTCATGTCACCATCTCCCCCGTTCCGAGGTTATTGTTCCGCCCGACCAGCACTCTGTCCAGCGCGAAAGGATCCGCCATGATGACCGACCCGACCTTGCCGATGATCGGTGGCTGTCGCTGCGACCGGCTGCGCTTCACCATCACGCGCCCGCCCTTGTTCACCGCTGTGTGTCACTGCACCGGCTGCCAGAAGATGTCCGGCAGCGCCTTTTCCACCACGGTCTGCGTTCCGGGCGACGGCTTTGCCGTGACCCGGGGCGAGGCCGTGATCGGTGGCCTGCACGGCGATCAGGCGAAGCACCATCATTGCGACTGGTGCAAGAGCTGGGTCTTCACCCGGATCGAGCCCGATATGGGCTTCGTCAATGTCCGCGCGACCATGCTCGACGACCCGAGCTGGTTTGTGCCCTTTGTCGAAACCTATACCGACGAGGCGCTGCCCTGGGCAAAGACCCAGGCCAGGCACAGCTTTGCAACCTTCCGGGCGATGGAACAGTATCAGCCGATCGTCGCGGACTATGCCGCGGCGACCCGCATCACTTGACCAGTTCGCCGCCCTTGATCACCGCACTGACCTTTTCCAGCACGCGCACATCGGTCAGCGGATCGCCATCCACCGCAACGATATCACCGTAACGTCCGACCGCGATCGCGCCGACATCGGCGGTCTTGCCCAATGCCACCGCCGCGTCGGAGGTGGCCGCGCGGATCGCCTGGATCGGGGTCATGCCCCATTCGACCATCTTGGCGAACTGCTTCGCATTGTCGCCATGCGGATAGACCCCGGCGTCGGTACCGAACAGCATCGGCACGCCCGCCTTCACGGCACGCTGGAAGGTCTGGCGCTGCTTCAGGCCGATCGCCTTTTCCTTGTCGAGGCTTTCCTGTTCGGTGCCGTTGCTGGTGCCGGTCGCGAGGATATAATCGTCGTTATAGATGTCCATGTCGAACCAGGTGCGGTGCTGCACGGCAAGCTTGATCGTCTCGTCCGACGCCAGGCTGCAATGCTCGATCGTGTCGATCCCGGCGAGGATCGCGGCACGGATCCCTTCATCGCCATGCGCATGCGCCGCGACCTTCAGATGGAGCATATGCGCCTCGTCGGCGATCGCCTTCATCTCCTCGACCGTCAGCTGCTGCCCGCCGACACTGTCACCGAGCGAGAAGACCCCGCCGGTGGCGCAGATCTTGATCACCTGCGCGCCATATTTGTGCAGCCAGCGCACCTTCGCGCGCGCTTCTTCCGGCGTGTTGATCACCGAGGGCTGCTGCCGGTCGAGCGAGGGGGGCAGACTATTGTCGTCGCAATGCCCGCCGGTCGCGCCGATCGCATAAGCCGCAGTGGTGATGCGCGGGCCCTGCACCCAGCCACCATCAATCGCTTCGCGCAGGCCGACATCCTGAAATCCGGCCGAACCGACATTGCGCACCGAGGTGAAGCCGGCCGCCAGCGTCTTCTTCGCATTGGCGACGCCGACTGCGCTCCAGAAGCTGTCGGTATATTGCAGGCCGCGATAACCACCGATCTCGGCGACCGCCGTCAGATGGACGTGCATGTCGATCAGGCCCGGCAGGATCGTCTTCCCGGCGAGGTTGATATGCTTCACGGCCTTGCCGTTCCAGTCAGCGGTACGCGAATCCAGGATGCTGGTGATGCGCCCATTCTCGATCACCACCGCCGGGCTCTCGATCACCTTCCCGGTGATGACATCGACCATCTTGTCGGCGGTGACGACCACCGTCTCGGCGGCGGCGGAGACGGACGTCAGCGCCAGCATTGCGGCGCCCAGATATTTCAGCATGGTCGTTCAGCCCCCAGGTTAAATGATCGATCGATACAGTGCCGCCGTCGCGTAGCAGTCAAATGTGGAGAGTTCGTCCATAAGCGCCGAGCACGCTTTCATGCATCGTTTCCGAGATCGTCGGATGCGCGAACACCGTCTCCATCAGTTCCGCCTCGGTCGTCTCGAGCTGGCGCGCGATGACATAGCCCTGGATCAGCTCGGTCACTTCCGCGCCGACCATATGCGCGCCCAGCAGCTCACCGGTCTTCGCATCGAACACCGTCTTCACGAACCCTTCCGCTTCGCCCAGCGCGATCGCCTTGCCATTGCCGATGAAGGGGAATTTGCCGACCTTCACCTCATACCCGGCTTCCTTGGCCTTGGCCTCGGTAAAGCCGACCGACGCAACCTGCGGGCGTGAGTATGTGCAGCCGGGAATGTTCCAGGTCTCGAACGGATGCGGCTTCTGCCCCGCGATCGCCTCGACGCAGACCACGCCCTCATGGCTTGCCTTATGCGCCAGCCAGGGCGGGCCCGTCACATCGCCGATCGCGAACAGCCCCTCGACATTGGTGCGGCCATAGCCGTCGGTCTTGATATGGCCGCGGTCGGTCTCGACGCCGAGCGCCTCGAGCCCGATCTCCTCGGTATTGGGCACGATGCCGATCGCGACGATCGCATGGCTGAACTCGGCCGTCTCGACCTTGCCGTCCTTACCCTTGATCGAGGCGGTGACGCCCTTGGCGCCGGTTTCGAGCTTCTCGATCCCCGCACTGGTCAGGATCTTGATGCCCTGCTTGGTCAGCGCCTTTTCCATGAAGGCGCTGACCTCTTCGTCCTCGACCGGCACGACCCGCGGAAGCATTTCCACGATCGTCACATCAGCGCCCATATCATTGTAGAAGCTGGCGAATTCAACGCCGATCGCACCCGATCCGATGACCAGCAGCTTGGTCGGCATCTCCTCCGGCACCATTGCGTGACGATAGGTCCAGATGCGCTTGCCATCCGCCTTGGCGAACGGCAGGTCGCGCGCACGCGCGCCGGTGGCGACGATGATGTTCTTCGCCTCCAACTCAGTCACCTTGTCGCCCTGCTTGACCGACAATTTGCCCTTTCCGGTAAGCGTGCCATTACCCTCGACCACGGTCACCTTGTTCTTCTTCATCAGGCCCTTGACGCCCATGTTGAGCTGACCGGCAACCTTGCGGCTGCGCTCGACGATCTTGGTCAGGTCGAAACCGGGCTTCTCCACGCTCAACCCGTAATCGGCGGCGTGAGTCATATAATGGTAGATTTCCGAAGTGCGCAGCAGCGCCTTGGTCGGGATGCAGCCCCAGTTCAGGCAGATGCCGCCGAGCCGCTCGCGTTCGACGATCGCGGTCTTCAGGCCAAGCTGCGCCGCGCGGATCGCCGCGACATAGCCGCCGGGGCCGGAACCGAGAATGATCAGGTCGTAGGTATCAGCCACGCATATTTCCTTATGAAACCAGCGGGGAAGGCCGATCGTCCTCCCCCATCGAAACCAGTGTGAAACTACCCTTGGCGGCCCGGGCGCTGCCCTCGCCATGCCGGTCGCGCCGCCATACCTCGACCGCGACGGTCATCGATGTCCGACCGGTCGCGACAATCTCGGCGAAGAACGACACTTCGTCGCCGATCGAGACGGGGGCGGTGAAGCTGAACCCGTCCGCCGCCACCACCGGCGCACGGCCCCGGCAATGCCGCGACGCGACCGATCCCGCCGCCAGCGCCATCTGGCCCATCAGCCAGCCGACGAAGATCTTGCCATAGGGGTTGGCGTCCGCCGCCATGCCGGTCGCCCGGATCGCCGGTGCGCCCGCAGGCAGGAGATCATTCATTCGGGTTCGCGCCGTTGCGACGCGCGCGATCCGCCTTCCACGCCATTCGCAGCGGGCGGATGCCCATGAAGGCGACGGCCAGCATCGAGAAATAGGCGACCCACCAGATCGTCCGTCCCGCGGCCGGTACTGCCCATACCGCGAGCGACGCAATCAAGGCGGTCGCGACGACGCCTGCCGCGATATGCAGAAGCTCGACGAGCGTCCGCGTCATCCCCTTAAGCAACCATAGCAAGGGGCGACTCCACCAAAGCCTTGAACGCCTGCATCAGTTCGGCGCCGTCCGCGCCGTCGATCGCACGATGGTCGAAACTGCCCGTCGCCGACATCACCGTGGCGACGCCGAGTGCGTCGTCGATGATATAGGGCCGCTTCTCGCCCGCACCGATCGCCATGATCATGCCCTGGGGCGGGTTGATCACCGCCTCGAACTGCTTGATGCCGAACATGCCCATATTGCTCAGGCTCGCGGTGCCGCCCTGATATTCCTCGGGCTTGAGCTTCTGTTCGCGCGCGCGGCCGGCAAGGTCCTTCATCTCGGTCGAGATGGCCGAGATCGCCTTGGTATCGGCATGGGTGATGATCGGCGTGATCAGCCCCGACGGCGCACTGACCGCGACCGAGATGTCGGCACGCTGGAAGGTGATCAACTGGTCGCCGGTAAACATCACATTGCACTTGGGCACACGCATCAGCGAAACCGCCAGCGCCTTGATCAGCAAGTCGTTGACGGACAGCTTCACACCGCGTGGTTCGAGCGCTGCGTTGAGATCGGCGCGCAGCTTGAGCAGCGCGTCGAGCCGGATATCGAGCGTCAGGTAGATATGCGGCACGGTCTGCTTCGATTCGGTCAGGCGGCGCGCGATCGTCTTGCGCACGTTCGACAGCTTGACCGCCTCATGCGGGATGTCCGGAATGGCGGCAGGCTTCGCTGCGGCAGCGGCCGGTGCAGACGCCGCTTCGGCAGCCGGCGCAGCAGCCGCGGGCGCATCCGCCCCGGCGGCTGGAGTGGCGCCAGGCTTGACGCCTTCCAGATCGGCCTTGACGATCCGCCCGTTGGGGCCGGATCCGCTGAGCGCCGAGAGTTCGATGCCCTTTTCCGCTGCGATGCGGCGCGCGAGCGGGCTCGCCTTGACCCGGTCGCCCTCTGATTTGGCTGGCGCCGGTGCAGGAGCCGGTGCTGCGGCTTGCGGCGCGGGCTTTGCTTCAGCCTTGGGCTCAGGCTCGGCTTTGGCTTCCACCTTGGCGGCTTCGGCCTTGGGTGCTGGTGTCTCGGCACCGGCTTCCTCGCCTTCGGCGGTCAGCGTCGCGATGACGGTGCCGACCTTCACATTGTCGGTGCCCTCGGCGACCAGGATCTTCGCAACCACGCCTTCGTCGACCGCCTCGAACTCCATCGTCGCCTTGTCGGTCTCGATCTCCGCCATCAGATCGCCCGATTTGACCGTGTCACCCTCCTTGATCAGCCATTTGGCGAGCGTGCCTTCCTCCATCGTTGGCGACAAAGCGGGCATCTTGATCTCGATGGGCATCAGGTAGCGTCCTCTGACCGAATCCGTAGCGGCCCGTTTCCTTCGCCCCCGGCATGGCTCCGGTCAAGACCGGCGTGCGCGCAAAAACGCTCCGGTCGTCCGATCCGGGGGCCGGACAGGCATCGCCCCGGACACGCGCCCCTTGCGCCGGAGACACCGTCGCGTCACCTATATGTGCAGGGGAGCGAAGGCATGCGTGTCTATCTGGTGGTGATCGACGAAAGTCCAGAGGCGGTGATCGCATTGCGCTTCGCCGCGCGCCGCGCGGTCAAGACCGGCGGCGGGGTGGAGATACTGACGCTGCTGCCGACGGTCGATTTCGTGCAATGGGGCGGCGTCCAGGCGACGATCGAGGAAGAAGCGCGGCTGCATGCCGAAGCGCTGGTCGCAGGCGCGGCCGGCACGTTGATGGAAGAATCGGGCCTGCGCCCATCGATCACGCTGAAACAGGGCGACGGTCCGAAGATCATCCGCGAGATGATCGCCGAAAATCCCGACATTGCGGCGCTGGTGCTCGGCGCAGCGGCGACCGGCGCGCCAGGGCCGCTGGTCAGCCATTTTGCCGGGACCGATGCCGGTGCGCTGCCGATCCCGCTGATGATCATTCCGGGATCGCTGGACAGGGACGCGATCGACCGGCTGAGCTGAGAATTCGAGAGCACCAGCATAGACCGTTCGTTTTTGGGCCTGTCGGCGTTATCCTACTCGGCTAAGGAACCGGCATTGATCGAGTGCGATTACCCCTTACTTTTGTGCTCCCGCGAGGAGTGTCGGGAAAAGGGATAGTACCGGGCGCTTGCCCTGCCTGACCCGCCCCGCCATCATGCCGGGATGCGTTATATCCCTGCCCTCCCCCTCGCCGCCCTGATTCTCGCCACGCCCGCCACGGCGCAGGATGCACCCGACCCCGCGCGGCTCAAGGCGACGGTCGAAAAGCTGGTCGGCTTCGGCACGCGGCACACGCTTTCCACCCCCGACAAGCCCGGACGCGGCATCGATGCGGCGCGCGGCTGGGCGGGTGCCGAGCTGACGCGGATTGCCGATGCCTGTGACGGCTGCATCACCGTCGCCAATATCGCACGCACCTTTGTCGGCCCCCGCGCACCCAACGGCGTCAATGTCGTCGATGTGCTCGGCTTCCAGCAGGGCGAGGAGCCGACCCGCGTGGTTATCGTCGCCGCGCATATCGACAGCCGCGTGAGCAACGAGATGAATGCGACAAGCGACGCGCCCGGCGCCAATGACAATGGCTCCGGCACCGCGCTGGTGCTGGAAGCGGCGCGGCTGCTGTCGAAGCAGAAGTTCAAGGCGACCATCGTCTATGCGGTGCTGTCGGGCGAGGAACAGGGCCTGTGGGGCGGGCAATTGCTCGCCGAGACCGCGCAGCAGAAGAAATGGACCGTCAGTGCGATGCTCAACAATGACATCGTCGGCAACAGCCTGGGCCAGGGCGGCGTGCGCGTCGCCGATCGGGTGCGGGTCTTTTCCGAGGGTGTCCGCGCGTCGGAAGACCTCGCCGCGCAGATCGCGCGCCGCGCATCGGGCGGCGAGGATGACGGCCCGTCGCGTGCACTGGCCA
Organism: Sphingomonas alpina; assembly: GCF_014490665.1. Classification (NCBI taxonomy): domain Bacteria; kingdom Pseudomonadati; phylum Pseudomonadota; class Alphaproteobacteria; order Sphingomonadales; family Sphingomonadaceae; genus Sphingomonas; species Sphingomonas alpina. The sequence goes on from NZ_CP061038.1 coordinate 2,462,876, forward strand.
AGGCGGTCGACGGTGTTGCGGCCACCCTGCCCGCCGGGCTCGACGTGTTCGTCGTCCGCCGCCCCGACCGGTTCGGCCGCGGCGGCGACCATGAGCCGTTCCTGAAGCTCGGCTTCCCCGCGATCCGTTTCACCTCGGCAGTCGAGAATTGGGATGCGCAGCACCAGGACCTGCGCACCGACAAGGGCGTGCGTTATGGCGACACACCCGACCGGATGGACTTCGACTATCTTGCCAAGGTCACCGCGATCAATGTCGCGACGATCCGCCGCCTCGCCTCCGCCCCGGCCGCACCGGCGACCGTCGCGCTGTCCGGCGCCCTGTCGCGCGATACCAGCGTCAAATGGGCCGCCGTTCCCGGCGCCGCGAGCTATCGTGTGCGCTGGCGGCGCAGCGATGCGCAGAACTGGACCAATGCGGTCGACGTGACGAAGCCGGACACGGTGTTGAAGGACGTGCCGGTCGACGATAATTTCATCGGCGTCTCGGCATTGTCCGCCAATGGCGATGAGAGCCTGGTGACTTTCGGCGAGCGCGAAAAACGCTGAGCAGGCCGGGCAACTCCGCTGTTATTGGCAAATAAAAAAAGCCACCCCTGTTAAGTTGGATTTCGCACTCAAAATTCACGACATTTTTCAATAACTTATGAGACCCCACCCCTGTTATCAGTAACAGGGGTGGGACGCGAATTAACAGGGGTCAGCCTTGCCGGAACAGGGGTGAGATCGCCCTCGCGCGCCCAGGGTGGGAAGATATTTGCTTGAACCACCGGTCATTCCCGCGAAAGCGGCAATCCCGCTTCTTCTCAGTGCGGAGCAAGGCAGCGGGATACCCGCTTTCGCGGGTATGACCGAGAAGAGTTACCTAACGTCATCTAGCTTTAGAGTCTCATGGCCCTGCCAAGGCGGGCGTTCACGCTTCGACAAGCTCAGGCCAACCGAGGGGTGTTGGATCAACTCAGCTCGAAACCGCTCCAAGCATCATCTGTCGTCAACAATGTCAAAGAGCGGTTGAGAAAGCACTGGCCAGAGCGCCGTCGGGTGCGACGCTGGCATGGGCAGGCTCGACATTGAATCGGCCGCAACGACAAAGCGCCGCGCGGGGATTTCCCGCACGGCGCTCAATCGCTCACCTTTGTCCCCGAAGGGACGGCTTCAGCCGATCAGCGGCAAGCGCAATTGCACCCGCACTGACGGCGCGGCTTCGCCTTCCACACCTTCTTTGCGCGGTAGACCTTGCGCGGCGTGTAGGTGACTTCGTCGATATAGGTGGTCGTGGTGGTTTCGATGACCGGCGCGGACTGCACCGTCACGGTCGTGGTGGTGGCCGGCGGATACCAGTACCCGCCGCTGATATAGCCGCTCTGGGCGTAACCGCCCTGACCATAGCCAGCGCCATAGCTGGATGTGGAATAGCTCGACCCGGCATAGTTGCGCGGCTGAACGACTTCGCTCGGCTCGGCATAGACCACCGATGGTTCGCGATATCCCGGCTGACCATAGGGCGCGCCGTAGCGCGAGGATGAATAATCCTGCTGCACATAGCCGGCATCCGCGCCATCATAGCCATCGTCATAGCCATGCTGACCGCCATCATAGCCATCGTCATACCGGTCCCAGTCGAGGCCGCTGACCGAATCCCAAACCTGGCCGCGGCTGTCCGTCAGCACCGCATCGTCATAATAGCGCGTCCAGTTATAGCCGTTCGGCGGGCTCGACAGGCCGTAGGACGAATAGTCGCTGATGAAGAAGGTCGGTGCGATCCAGTAGCGCGGCAGAGTCCAGCCACGCACCGGGCGGCGATAGGCCTTCCAGCCGCCGGGGGCATGCGATCCGCCGTACCAGCGTCCACTGACCTGGCCGCCCCAACGCCCGCCGCTCCAACGCTGGTTACCATTCCAGCGCTGGTTGCCGTTCCAGCGTTGACCACCATTCCAGTTCTGATTGGTGTTCCAGCGTTGACCGCCATTCCGATTCTGGGTGCCATTCCAGCGTTGGCCGCCATTCCAGCGCTGACCGCCAGCGGAGTGGCCGCCGCCATTCCAGGTCTGCGGGCGCGGCTGTTGCGGCATCGCCGGCCGATTCGGCATCTGGCGGAAAGTACCCGCCTGCGGGTTGCCCTGCCCCCCGAGTCGCTGCGCATCGGCAGGCGCCGTGGTGGAGCCAAGCATCAGTGCAAAGGCAGCAATTATGAGGGTTCGCATGGTAAACACTCCCGATAAGACGCCGCACCCTCCGCACGACCTCGATTATTCTTAACGATCGAGTTACCATTTCCGGCGGTTTTCCACCAGAATTCAGAATGTCCCGGAACGGGTCAGCGCGCGATCCGCGCCGCGATCAGTGCGACCAGCGTTTCGCAGCCGGCAGCATCATCAGCATCGAAGCGCGCGGGACTGGGGCTGTCGAGATCAAGCACCCCGATCAGCCGCCCCTCATGGACGATCGGCACGACCAGTTCGGACCGGCTCGCCGCGTCGCAGGCGATATGGCCAGGGAAGGCGAAGACGTCGTCGACCAGTTGCGTCTCGCGCGTCGCTGCCGCCGTACCGCACACGCCCTTGCCCATTGCGATGCGGATACATGCCGCCTTGCCCTGGAACGGCCCAAGCACCAGTTCGTCGTCGACCGCACGGTAGAAGCCGGCCCAGTTGAGATCGGGCAGATATTCCCAGATCAGGGCGGCGGTGTTGGCCATATTGGCGATCGCGTCGGGCTCGTCCGCGGTCAGCGCGTCGAGCGCGGCATGCAGGTCGTGATAGAGATCGGCCTTGGAGTCGGCATTGATCGCGAAGTCGAACATGGGAATTCCTTTGCCGGCCTCATGTCGGCTAGCGTTTCGCTTCGCAAGATGAGGGTGAGCCTTTGTCGTCGCAAGGGAGGCGCTCCGGACCGGCGCCATGGTTATGGCGTTGAGCCGCTTTGCGCGGCGGCTCGGTGCCGCACATGCCCCGCACCGGAGGCGAGCGGTCAGTCGATGATCAGTTGCGTATCTTCGATATCGACCGCCTGAATCTGCAGATCGCGCTCGGGGATGAAGGTGACCTCCAGCGTCCAGCGGTCCTCGATCTTGGCTATCCGCGCAGGAGACTTTGCAAACTGAATGGCAGAGCAAATCGTAACCGACGTTGAAAAGATGTCACGAACCGCTGCCTGCCCCACCCACGTCCCCGACTTGCTGTAAATGACGGACATCCGCAATGGCTGGAAAGCGGCGATCGCTTTCGATTATGCCGATCCCGTGATTGAAGGGGATCGGCATCGAACAAGCCCGGAGTGGCGGCAGGGGCGGGCGATGAATTCTCTACAAAACTGAATGTCGATCCCGCCTAGTCAGGTGAGGCCCGGGCAAGGGAGCAAGGTTCATGTGGGATGGTTCCGATTTCAGTGGAACGAAGATCGCGCTTCTCCATGGCAAAGATACCGTTGCCTATCTCAGGGATGAAAAGCCCGGCATCCCTTTTCCGGGACTGTGGGATTTGCCGGGCGGCGGGCGCGAGAACGGCGAAAGCCCGGTCGAATGCGGGCTGCGCGAAGTCGAGGAGGAATTCGGACTGTTGCTCGATCCAGGCGACGTCCTGCTGATCGAGCGCCATCACAGCCGGGCCGGCGGGCTGGATACCTATTTCTGCGCCATGGCGATCGGCGATGACGATGTTGCGCGGATCCGCTTTGGCGACGAAGGCCAGCGCTGGACGATGATGCCGATCCGCGACTTCGTGACCCACGCCAGGGCGGTACCGCATCTGCAGCACAGGCTCGGGGCGTTCATGGACTCAGGCGGCTTGCATGTGACTGCTGCGCCCGGGCCCGACCTCAATAAAAATACACCAAACACCTGATATATAACAATATTTTCTGAATTTGTCGCAGACCACAGCAGAATAGATATGTTACATTACTGGTGTAACATATCTCTCCCGCCCCTTCAGTTCTCGACCTGATCGTCGCCAACGGCGATTCAACCATGACGCCGGCTCGGGCATGTCATCGCTTGCCGACGGATATCGGCTCGCTCTTTCTTATTGTCGAAAACCAGGATGCCGGGCCATGTCAGCCCGCCATAAAACTCAGCCCGGTTCCGATCCCCCATCCGGCGACGAGCCATCGCCATAGACCACCCCATGCCTTCGCGGGAATGACGACAGCGCGCGCTGCCAGCGCTCGCTGTCGGTCAGTCGTGACTGGATGATCTTCAGCTTTTCCCAGCCCGGAATGCCGTGGATTACCGCGCGGGCGGAGGCGACCAGTTCGGGGTGCATGAACGGGCTGAAGGTGACCTGGCGCAGCACGGCCGGGCCGATATCGATATGCAGCGCGGTGACCGGTTCGACCGCATGCCCGACGACACGCAGTTCGGCCTCATCGATAAAGCCGCGGCGTTTCAGGAACGGCAGGCTGTGAATATCCGACGCATCGATCTTGGCGATTTCGTCGATCTTTACATAGCGCATCGGCGCGAACAGGCAGTGCGGCGTGCCGGCGATCACCTGTTCGAAATTGGCGCGGTCGAACTGGACGCATACGCCGGATGTATCGCCCGCGAACACCTGCCAGTGATGGAATGTCTCGGGCGCCTCGGTCAGGCAGATCGCGCCGACAAAGCCGTAATGCATCGTCTCCTGATAGACTTCCATCGAGCGGCGGTCATTGGCGTCTTTCCAGGCCGAATAGCTGACCAGGGTCAGCCGTCGCTTGAGCAGCGTGTCGAGCAGCACCGGCAGGCTGGTGTAGCGGCGCAACGGTTTGGGCGACGGGCCGGATGAAGGAGCAATGCGCGGGGGCGCGGGCGACGATGAAACGGGCTTGGCCATGCAAGGCGACATACACCGCCAAACCGGGCTATGGAACGCCCCTCGCTACGCTAGAAGATGGTTCGATGCCCCTGCTCCCCGTTACCCGATCGATCGCCATCGACAGCGACGAGCTGGAAGAATCCTTCGCCCGGTCGTCCGGGCCCGGCGGCCAATCGGTCAACACCACAGATTCCGCGGTGATGCTGCGTTTCGACGTGCGCAATTCGCCCAATTTGCCCGAAGCGGTGAAAGCGCGGCTGGAGATTCTGGCGGGAAGCCGGCTGACTCGCGACGGCGTGCTGGTGCTGAAGAGCGAGGGCGCCCGGTCGCAATTGTTCAACCGGCAGGAAGTGCGTGAGCGGCTGTTCGAACTGATCCGCGAGGCGACGATCGTGCCCAAGAAGCGGCGACCGACCCGGCCGTCCAAGGCGGCCAAGGCGCGGCGGATGGAAGGCAAGGCGAAGCGGTCGACGGTGAAGAGCCTGCGCGGCAAGCCGGTCGATTGAGCGCAAAGAGGGGAACCGGTCGATGAGCAGCAGCAAGACGCGCATCATGTATATCGAGGACAAGAGCGACAGCCTGAACGGGCCGGCGCGGATCGGCCGCGTCACCTTCTCGAAATCTGGCCTGTCGCTCTATTATGCCGGGCGCAGATTCGGCCGCTTGAGCGGCCAGGGGTTCAAGGCCAATTACTTCGACGAAACGACCGGAGGCCATTTCTGGATTTCCGGTCCGCGCAAGGACGGCCGCGATCGCCTGTACGATCAAAGCACCATGCCGGTCGAAATCGATACCGATGTCACCGATGAATATTGGCGCGACATCCGTAATATGGTTGTCGCGCGGAACTGAGCGGCCTTCCGCGCAGAAATAAACCACGCATGCGAGAGTGTTAAGCTTTCAACGCCAAATTCGGAATAGCCCGACCGCGCACGCCGCCTCCCCGACGGGGTGCGCCGGGTATCGACCTCTACCCCGACAGGAAACACGATGGATCGCGACATGACCGACGCCCCTGCCAGCCGCGGGGACATGCAGGCCCCCGGCTTTATCGGCTATCATGCCGGCACTGCACCCAGCCCCTTCTACACCGCGCTGGTTGCCGCGCGGACCGACCGTGCGGCCGCTCAATCCGCCGCTCTCGCCTTCATCGACGGCCAGCCCCCCTATCATGACGGCTTCGTCGCCGGCTTCGCCCATTTGCCGGGACCGGTCCGCGACTTCCCGAGAATCGCGGCTTCGTATCGCCAGCCGTTCAAGGATGCCGTCGTCTGGCAGGACAGGTTGCAAGCCGAGATACGGCGCTTGCTTGCCGATCATGGGATGGCCGACAGCCATTTCACCGATCCGGCTTATCTCGCCGGCATCGATCGGCTGTGGATGAGTTATTTTGCTCTGGTGGCGCTGCTCGGCCATGACCGGAACCTGCTTGCGGACATCGAGTCTGCGCTATGGCTGGCTCATGCCATCACGATGGCGGTCGATCTGCCCGGAGGCTCCGGCACGGCGGCGAGCCTTACGCCGGCTCAGCTTTCATCGATCGTCAACGCAATGATCGTCCTGCCGCCGGAGATATTCCCGCTCGCTCCCGCCCAATAGCGGCCGGGAACGGCATGCCGACAGGTTGCGGAAGCCCGTATCTCGCGTCGTCTTGAGCGATGGTCATCAATCGACGCGACGAAATTGCGCCGGAATGGGAGCTGGCTCCATTTTCGCGATTTGCCGGCGTCGTGGGCAATACCGCCCGAAACCGGCCCGGACACTATAGCGTGAATCCGGCCTCGACGAACCGCGCCGGCAACGGCGCCTCGGCGATGATCGGATCCTTGCCCTCGCGCGGCACGGTCAGCGATGCGGCGTGCAACAGGCTATGCTTGCCGCCGCTACCATAGATCGGGTCGCCGACCACCGGCGCGCCGAGCACTTCGGCGGCATGGACGCGGATCTGGTGAGTACGGCCGGTTTCAGGCGTGAATTCGACGAACGAGCGGCCATCCCTGACTTCGAGCAGGCGCCAGCCGGTACGTGCTGCCTTGCCGGCGGGATCGCCGCGCATGCGCCAACCGTCTTCTGCAGTGCTGGTCTTGCCCAGCGCCAGGTCGATCATGCCGCTCTCGCCCTCGGGTATTCCCTCCAGCACGGCGAGATAGCGTTTCCTGACCAGTCCCTGTTCGAACGCCTGCTGGAAACGGGCATGCGCCTTCGGGTTGCGCGACAGAAGCAGGCAACCCGAAGTATCGCGGTCGAGCCGGTGGACCGCGACCGGCCAGCGCTTGAAGCCGAATTTCAGACCATCGAGATGGTTTTCGAGGCTGATCGAGCCGTCGCGCGGACGATCGACGGGGAGCCCGGCGGGTTTGTCGATGACCAGCGCTTCGCCGTCGAGAAAAAGAACATGATTTGCAAGCATGGGCCGCTCTTGCCACTCCGCGCGCGCTCATGCCAGAGAAACACCCGTGCGAACCCTGTTGAAAAATCTCATCGCCCTTGCCGCCTGTGCGGCCGGGCTGATCCCAACCCTCTCGCTGGCCGCCCCGATACAGCTCTGCATCGATCAGATTGCCACGCCAGGCACCGATGGCCGCGTCCTGGGCCATCTACCCTATGGCGACGCGCTCGCATCGGACCTGGTCGCGGCGCCGCCGGGCTTCGCGCTCGGCCAATGCCTGATCCAGCGCGCTGCGGCGGTGGATCTGACCCGGCTGATCCGCGCCACGCGCGAGGTGCCGGAAATCGCCGGGACGCTGCGCGCGGTGTCCTGCCATCGCTCGACCGAGCGGCAACGCGCGGTGTTCTGCGGCCCGGTCGGTCCGGACAAGCCCTATCACAACGCAATGGAGCGCGCGCGGGTCGTGGCGCCGCCGGGATATAGCGAACATTCGACCGGCTATGCAGTGGATTTCGGCCTGCGCCCCGCACCCGGCTGTCCCGATGTCGATGCCTGTATCTCGCTGACCCCAGCCGGCCGCTGGTTGCTGGCGCATGCGCGTGAATATGGTTTCGAACTATCCTTCCCGATCGGCAATCCACAAAAGGTCACCTGGGAACCATGGCATTGGCGCTGGGTCGGGACATCGTCAAAGGCGCCCGGCGCCACGACGGCGCGCACGATCTTCGCCCAGGCCCGCACCAGCTTCCCGGCCAAGCCAGCGGTAGTGGACACGGCAGATTCCTGGCTGCGGATCGTGCGCCAGCCGCCCAATCCCTTCGCACCCGCGCCCCTGCCGAAACCGAACTCACCGACCAAACCCTGAAACGCGAACGGCCGGCCAATCCATGTGGATCGACCGGCCGTTCAAACAAGGTTCGATCGCTCAGGCAGCGAGCTTGGCTGCCGTTTCGGCGATCCGCTTGCCCTGATAGCGCGCACCGTCGAGCTCGGTCGCGCTCGGCTGGCGGCTGCCATTGCCGTCGGCGATCGTCGTCGCGCCATAAGGCGATCCGCCCTTGACCTCATCGACGCCCATCTGGCCCTGGAAGCCATAGTCCAGCCCGACAATGGTCAGGCCGAAGTGCAACAGGTTGGTGATGATCGAGAACAGGGTCGTTTCCTGTCCGCCATGCTGCGTCGCGGTCGAGGTGAAGGCACCGCCGACCTTGCCGTGCAGCGCACCGCTCATCCACAGCCCGCCGGCCTGGTCGAGGAACGAGGCCATCTGGCTGGGCATCCGCCCGAAGCGGGTCGGTGCGCCGATCACGATCGCGTCGTAATTGGCCAGCGCGCTGATCCCTTCGATCACCGGATGCGAAATGTCGGCCTTGAAGCCCGCGGCGGCAGCGACTTCGGGCGGGGCAGTCTCGGGGACGCGGCGGATATCCACCTCGGCACCGCCGGCGCGCGCGCCATCGGCGACGGCGTCCGCCATCTGCTCGAGATGGCCATAGGATGAGTAATAGAGCACGAGGACCTTGGTCATGGGACATTCCTTTCGGTTGAGGTGATGGGTCCCCCTCCCGCAATCAGGGGTCAAAGCGGGAGGGGTAAGAGAGGAGCTGATCCGTTGGGGGAGCGATCAACTCCTCCCAAGACTTCCCCGTAGGGGGCGGGGAAGTATGGGGTTATTGCGAGTCCACCAGGACGATCTCGGCATCCTCGATCGCCTTGATCTCGACCGTCTGACCGCCACTAAGGGCAGCCCCGTCGCGCGCATCGAAGCGCACGCCGTCGATCTCGATCGCGCCGGTCGCGGGGACGAGATAGGCGTGGCGCCCCTCGCCCACATTATGGGTCAGGCTCTCGCCGGCCTTCACCGTCGCGCCGAGCACGCGAGCATCGGCGCGGATCGGGAGCGCGTTCTTGTCCTCGGCAAAGCCGCTGGCCAGCACCGCGAACTTGCCGCTGCGATCGCCTTTGGGAAAAGGCTTGGCACCCCAGCTTGGCGCGCCGCCGGTACGGCTTGGTTCGATCCAGATCTGGAACAGGGTCGTGGTTTCGGGTTCGAGGTTATACTCGGCATGACGTACACCGGTGCCGGCACTCATCACCTGCACATCGCCCGCGCCGGTGCGGCCCTTGTTGCCCATCGAATCCTGATGGGTGATCGCACCGCTGCGGACATAGGTAATGATCTCCATGTCGCGGTGCGGATGCGGCGGAAAACCACTGTTCGCGGCGATCTCGTCATCGTTCCACACACGGATCGCACCCCAGCCCATCCGCCGGGGGTCGTGATAGTCGGCAAAGGAGAAATGATGCCGCGCGTTGAGCCAGCCATGGTCGGCATGGCCGAGGCTGTCGAAACTACGCCGGTCGATCTGCCCCTTGGTTGGTTCCTGAGTGCCGATCATGTCGAAGCTCCTCCTGGGTTTCATCTGTTGCCGCCAAGATAGGCCTTTCGATCATGCGGTAAATGGAAACGCTGGAAACTGATCGTTTCACGATATATATCCTCCCCGGAAGGATTTGATTATGCGCCTACCCGATCTCGAAGCCTGGGCGATCTTCGCCAGCGTGGTCGATCACCGATCGTTCAGCGGCGCGGCCGATGCGATCGGCGTGTCCAAGGCGACGGTATCGAAGGCGATCACCCGGCTGGAAGCGCATCTCGGCCAGTCGCTGTTCCACCGCAATTCACGCCGCCTCACCCTGACCGAGAACGGCAAGGGCCTGGCCGAACATGCCGCGCGCATCCTGGCCGAGGCCAACGCGGCGGAAGAGGCGGCGCGCGATGCGGCGACCGCACCGACCGGGCTGGTCCGCATGACCGCGCCGATGACGCTTGGCCTGGCAAAGGTCGCGCCCGCGGTCGCCGAGTTCCTCGCCGCGCACCCCGGGATCGAGATCGACCTGCATCTCTCCGATGCCAAGGTCGATATCGTCGCCGAAGGCTTCGATATCGCGCTGCGCATCGCCGACCTGCCCGACAGTTCGCTGCGCGCCCGTCGTCTTGGCGCGATCAAGACGCATATCGTCGCGTCCCCGGCCTATCTCGCCGAACATGGCCGCCCAACCCATCCGGCGCAGCTCGGCGAGCATCCCTGCTTCGCCTATACCAATGTCACCGGACCCTGGCGCTTTTCCGGGCCCGACGGTGGCGAAGCGGCGGTTCGGCCGACCGGGCCGCTCCGCGCCAATAATGGCGATGCGTTGCTCCCGGCGCTCCGTGCCGGGCTCGGCATCGGCACCCTGCCCGACTTCATCGTCGGGCCCGACCTGCTCAGCGGTGCGCTCGAAGCGATCATGACCGACTGGCGCGGCCCGCCGATCGCGCTGCACTTGATGACCCCGCCGAGCAGCCTGCGCCCGGCCCGCGTGGAGGCGCTGATTGCCTTTCTGAGCGAACGGTTCCGCAACCTCTGCGACGAATCCGCTACTTGAGATTCCTCGCGACTCGTGGAGTCAGGCCGATTAATTTGAAATTAACCTTTTACCTTCATCACTGATCAGGTTAATGGTTTGTTCGCAGGTTGGGTCGAGCCGAAGGGGGCATCGAACGCCGCGAGTGACAGGGGAACGGCCGATGCGCGTGTTGCTGATCGAGGACGAGCCGACGACCGCCAAGGCGATCGAGCTCATGCTGACGACCGAAGGGTTCAACGTCTATACGACGGATCTGGGCGAGGAAGGCCTCGATCTGGGCAAGCTGTATGATTACGACATCATCCTGCTCGACCTGAATTTGCCTGACATGCATGGTTACGACGTGCTGAAAAAGCTCCGCGTCGCCAGGGTGCAGACCCCGGTGCTGATCCTGTCGGGCATCAACGAAATGGATTCCAAGGTGCGCAGCTTCGGCTTCGGCGCCGACGATTACGTCACCAAGCCCTTCCATCGCGAAGAGCTCACCGCGCGCATCCATGCCGTGGTGCGCCGCTCCAAGGGCCATAGCCAGTCGGTCATCCGCACCGGCAAGCTTGCCGTCAATCTCGACGCCAAGACGGTCGAAGTCGATGGCAGCCGCGTCCATCTGACCGGCAAGGAATATGCGATGCTCGAGCTGCTGTCGCTGCGCAAGGGCACCACGCTGACCAAGGAAATGTTCCTCAACCATCTCTATGGCGGAATGGACGAGCCGGAACTGAAGATCATCGACGTATTCATCTGCAAGCTGCGCAAGAAGCTCAGCCTGGCCTGTGACGGCGAAAATTACATCGAGACCGTCTGGGGCCGCGGCTATGTGCTGCGCGAGCCGGACGAGAATGCGGAACCGGTTCCCGAAGTCGCCTGAACACTCTTCCCCCTTATCGGGGATCGACAGGGCCGCGGCCTCCGGGGGAGCCGCGGCCCTTTTGCGTGCGGCACCGATCGCGGGTGCCGGGCAGCGCCTCTACCGCCGCTCCCACACTTTCTCACCACCGACCCAGGTTTCCTGCACCTTGGTCGCACGCAGGTCCGTCGGCGATGCGAGCAAAGGATCGCGATCGACGATGATGAAATCCGCGCGCTGCCCGACGCCGAGCCGCCCGAACTTGTCCTCTGCATACCCGGCATAGGCGGCACCGCCCGTGAAAGCCCACCATGCCTGTTCACGGCTTATCCGCTCTTCGGGACGCCAACCGCCAAAGGGCTGGCCGCTCGCGTCCATCCGGGTGAAGGCAGTGGCCCAGCCGGCAAAGGGATCGGGACTTTCGACCGGATAGTCCGATCCGAACGCCAGCCCCGCACCATTGCGAAGCATCGACGCCCAGGCATAGGCCCCCGTCAGGCGGGCCTCACCCAACCGCGCCTCGACCATGCCGCGGTCGCTGGTCTGGTGAACCGGCTGCATCGAGGCAATGATACCGTTCTTGCCGAAGCGCGGCAGATCGGCCGGATCGACGATCTGGGCATGTTCGACGCGCCAGCGGCGGTCGCCTTTATAGGTGTCGGCCATCGCATCGATCGCATTGAGCACTTCGGCATTCGCCCGGTCGCCGATCGCATGGACCGCGACCTGAAAGCCGTCCATCGCGGCACGGCTCATCAGATTGCGCATCACATCATCGGACATGAAGCCGAGGCCGAGTTCCTTTGGCGCATCCGCATAAGGCGCCTTGAGCCACGCGCCACGCGAGCCGAGCGCGCCATCGGCATAGAGTTTCACCCCAATCAGGCGCAGCTTGTCATTGTAGAGCCACGGCGTCGGGCCATTGCCGGCGATCTGGATCGCAGGTTCGACGCCTGACGAGTAGCTGATGATGCGGATGCGCAGCGACCCCTTGTCGCCCATGCGACGATAGGCGAGCCAGTCGTCGAGCGTGGTACCCATGTCGGCGGTGGCGGTAATGCCGAAGCCGAGCAATATTTCCTGCGCCTTGAGCAGCGCGCTGTTGCGGTCGCGCGGCAGCGGCGGTGGCACCAACTTGGCGACCAGAGCCTGCGCCGCATCGACAAACACGCCATTGGGCAGCGCACCGGTCTTTTCGATCCGGCCCCCGGCCGGCGAGACGCTCTTGGCGGTCACGCCCGCAACCTTCATCGCCAGGCTGTTGCCCCAGCTGGCATGCCCGTCGGCGCGCGACAGCCAGACCGGACGGTCGCTGACCACCGCATCGAGATCGGCTGCGGTCGGAAAATGACCAAGTCCCCAGACCTCCTGGTTCCAGCCACCGCCGAGGATCCATTTACGGTCCGGGTTGGCGGCGGCATAGGCGGCGATCTTCGACTTTGCTTCTTCAAGCGACTTCGTGCCGGACAGATCGAGCTCGAGCGCTCGGAAGCCAAGGTCCATCACATGGCCATGTGCGTCGATAAAGCCGGGCAACATGACCTTGCCCTTCATATCGGCGCGCCAGTCGAGCTTATCGGGGCGCTTCTCACCCTGCTTGAGCAGCTTCACCACCTTGCCGTCAGGAGTCATCACCAGGCCGGTGAACTGGATGACCTTGCCATCCTTGTCCATCGTCATGCCGTTGACATTATCGACCAGCGCGTCAGCCAGAACGGGAGTAGTGGAAAGCGCCAGCGCCAAGCCCGCCGCAGCCGGGAAATACCTCACTTCGGCAATCTCCTCACCAGCGAACTCGTATCCTGGCGCGCGCCGCCCAGTTTCTGCACCTCGGCATAGAATTGATCGACCAGCGCCGCGACCGGCAGCACCGCGCCGTTGCGCTTCGCTTCATCGAGCGCGAGGCCCAGATCCTTGCGCATCCAGTCGACCGCAAAGCCGAAATCGAAGCGATCCTCGCTCATCGATTGCCAGCGATTGACCATCTGCCAGCTCTGCGCCGCGCCGCCGGAAATCGCCTCGAACACTTTGGCGGTGTCGAGGTCGCTCGCCTGAGCGAAGCGCAATGCCTCGGACAGGCCCTGCAGCACGCCGGCGATGGCGATCTGGTTCACCATCTTGGTCTGCTGCCCGGCGCCCGGACCGCCGACATGGATCGTCCGCGCGGCATAGGCCGCAACGATCACCTCGGCACGGGCAAAGACCTGCGGCGAACGCGCGCCACACATGATCGACAAGGCGCCCTTTTCGGCACCAGCCTGACCGCCCGACACCGGCGCGTCGACGAACTCGATCTCGAACGCCGCAGCGGCATCGCAGATATTGCGTGAGATACGCGCCGATACCGTGGTGTGATCGATGATCAGCCCGCCGCGCAGCTGCTCCATCGCTTCGGGGCTCTGCAGCAGCAGCGCGTCGAGATCGGCGTCGTTGCCGACACAGGTAACCAGCACCTCGGCGCCGGCAATCGCTTCGAGCGCGGTCGCGGCGGATCGCCCGCCATGGCGTGCCGTCCATGCCGCTGCCTTTTCGGGTGAGCGATTATAGACGGTGACGTTGTGCCCGGCGGTGACAAGGTGCCCCGCCATCGGCGCGCCCATGACGCCGGTTCCGATGAATGCGATTTCAGCCATGCGCAGCGCATAAGCCGTGTTCCCCCGCTGCGCCAGATGGTCTAGGCGCGATCACTTATGGCTACCGATCCCCTGCCCGCCGCTGAACAGCTCCCCGTCACTATCGACGACGTACGCGCCGCGCATATTCGTATTGCCAGTTCGATCGTGCGGACGCCGACCTTCGTCAGCAAGACGCTGTCGCAGCTGACTGGTGCCACGGTCTATCTCAAGTTCGAGAACCTCCAGTTCACCGCGGCCTATAAGGAGCGTGGCGCGCTCAACACGCTGATGCAGCTCGATTCCGAGACCAAGGGCGTGATCGCGGCATCGGCCGGCAATCATGCCCAGGGGCTGGCCTATCATGCGCATCGCCTCGGCATCCCCGCGACGATCGTGATGCCGACCAACACCCCGACGGTGAAGGTTACACAGACCGAGGGGCACCACGCCAATGTCGTGCTGTACGGCGAAACCTTCGATGCGGCCTATGCCCATGCCCGCGAACTGGAAGGAGAGCGCGGCTATACCTTCGTCCACCCGTTCGATGATGTCCGCGTCATCGCGGGACAAGGCACGGTCGCGATCGAGATGCTCGAAGACGTGCCGGAGATCGACACGCTCATTACACCGATCGGCGGCGGCGGGTTGATCTCCGGCATGGCGGTCGTAGCGCGCGCCGTGAGCGAGAAGGCGGGCGGGCGCCCGATCGAAGTGATCGGGGTCGAGGCCGAACTCTTTCCGTCGATGTACAACCGCATCAACGGCACCAATATGCCCTGCGCTGGCGACACGCTGGCCGAGGGCATCGCGGTCAAGGAGCCCGGCGTCATCACCAGCGGGATGGTCCGGCAGCTGGTCGATGATATCGTGCTGGTGAGCGAGCGAAGCTTGGAGGAAGCGGTCAGCCTGCTGCTCCAGATCGAGAAGACGGTGGTCGAGGGTGCGGGCGCCGCGGGCCTTGCCGCGCTGCTTCAGCATCCCGAGCGCTTCAGGGGCAAGACTGTCGGCATCATCCTGTGCGGCGGTAATATCGACACGCGGCTGCTTGCCAATGTCCTGCTGCGCGACCTGGCCCGCTCGGGCCGGCTCGCCCGGTTGCGGATCCGCCTGCAGGATCAGCCTGGCGCTCTGTTCAACGTCGCGCGGATCTTCGACCAGCAGCGCGTCAATATCATCGAAATCTACCACCAGCGCGTCTTCACGACCCTGCCGGCCAAGGGCCTGATCACCGATATCGAGTGCGAAACGCGCGACCGTGCACATCTCGATCGGCTGATGGTCGCTCTGACCGAAGCGGGATATGAAGCGAGCCCGGTCGAACTCGCCTGATCCGACCGAACTTTCTCAGGCGGGCGACCGCCGCGTCGCCGGCGTTATTTGGTGAAGATAATCGGTGAATCGAATCTGGCGTGCGCCCAGCCGCATGCCGACAACTTCCGCATCGCAGAGCGATGCGCTAAATTGTTTCGCCAGCGTACGAGACTGTGCAAACCAGCCCTTTCTAAGCGAAAAGCACTGCGTTAACCTTCATTCATGGTAAAGCCGCTTTTCATCACGATCAGCACGATTCATAACACCCCTGAGCCGGGCCTTCGCGCCGGCGCAAAAAGGGCTTTCGGGCGGTGACTGCACCATTTCGTTTTCCACGCTTTTTCGTGACCAGCCCGTCACCATGCCCCTATTTGCCCGGCCGCCAGGAGCGGAAGGTCTTTACCGAACTGAACGGCCCGCATGCCGGTGAGCTGAACGATGCGCTTGGCCGGATCGGTTTCCGGCGCAGCCAGTCGGTCGCCTATCGCCCCAGCTGCGCCAGCTGCACCGCCTGCGTCTCGGTCCGTGTCGTGGCGCATGAATTCGAACCCAATGCGACCCAGCGCAAGCTGATCAAGCGCAACGCCGATCTCGACGTCACTGCATGCCGTCCCTGGGCAACCGACGAACAATTCCAGCTGCTGCGCCGCTATCTCGCGTCGCGCCATCCCGGTGGCGGCATGGCCGGCATGGATGAGGGCGATTATGCCGACATGGTCGAACATTCGCCGGTCAACAGCTTCATCATCGAATATCGCGAGCCCGCGCAGAACGGCCGTCAGGGCCGGCTGATCGGCGCCTGCCTGACTGACCAGCAGGCCGACGGGCTGTCGATGATCTACAGCTTCTTCGACGCCGATGCCGCCGACCGTCCCGGGCTCGGCAATTTCATCATCATGGATCACATCCTGCGCGCTCGCTCGGCCGGCCTGCCCTATGTCTATCTGGGCTATTGGGTGAAGGGATCGGCGCGGATGGAATATAAGACGCGCTATCGTCCGCTCGAGGTGCTCGGGCCGTCGGGCTGGCATTTGCTGGTCGACGAGCCTGTCGCCGTGTCGGCAACGACCCAGGCTGCGCTTGAGGGCGAACTCGCCTGACACCACCGGCCCGATCCGGTCGGTCGGCCTTACTGCCCCTTCTCGACCATGACATCGACATCCAGCTCTTCATCGCCCTCCCCCAGCCGCGATCCTGCGACGGGCGCTGCGCCGGCTGAATCGAGCGCGACGGCGACGCGAACATAGGCCTCATCGGCGCACAGGCCGGTACAGGGGTCGAACGCGACCCAGCCCAGCCCCTCGACATGCGCCTCAGCCCAGCCATGCGGCGCCGGGCTTACGTCCCCAGCGAAGCAGGCGGTACTGTAGCCGGAGACATAACGCGCCGGCACGTCAAGCGCGCGCGCGGCAGCGGTGTATATCTGCGCGAGGTCACGAGATGTTGCGGTGCCCAGCGCAAAGGCCTGGGCTGCGGTCCGCCCCGCCACCGGACGGCCGCGATCCAGCGTGAACCGGTCGTGCAGCGCCAGATTGAGCGCATGCAACCGCCCGACGGCATCACCCTGCCCACTTACTGCATCGCCGGCGAACGCCGCGAGCGCCGCGTCGCTTTCGGTCAACACCGTCGTGCGGCGGAACAAGGCGGGCGGGAGCGGTTCGACTGCACCGTGCAGTACCCCGTCACTACCATGGGTCAGCACCTCCCCCGACACCTCGATCTCGATGCTTTCGACCGGCCCCTCGACGTACAGCATGGTGGTGCGATTGCCGAAGCCGTCGCGCCCGTGGCGCATCCGTGCGTCACAATCGACATGGATCCCCCAATTGGCCACTGCCTGACCGTCGGTTCCGCCCGGTGTGAGGCGAAGGAGCTGGATGAGGCGCCCTTGCGGAGACGAAAAGCGATAGGTCGTGCGATGATCGACAGTGAGTCTCATCCGAATTTGAACTGCCGCCCGATGGCATCGTGAAGCAGGTTGTTCTCTGCGTTGAACGCCTGAAGATACTGGTGCAGCCCGCTCGTGATCACTTCCCCGGATCGTGTCTTGGCAAGCCGCGACTGGCGCATGCGTGCCATGCGATCCGCCTCGCCGTGCAAACCGGTCCGCTTGGCGAGCAGGTTGAGGATCTCCAATGTCTCCTCCGACGACGCGGCGAGCGACCGCGGCAATTCGGGCCGGGCAATCAGCAGGTCGATCACGTTCGCCGGCTTCAATCCTTCCGAATAGAGCCAGCGATAGGCGGTGACGGCGGAGACGGTCTGCAGGATCGTCGTCCACTGGTCGCGATCGACGACACCACCGACCCGCTCGCCCTCCGGCAGCAAGAGGTGATATTTCACGTCGAGCAGCCGCGCAGTGTTGTCGGCGCGCTCGACCGCCTGGCCCAGACGGATGAACCAGGTCGTCTGGTTGCGCAGCATGCGGTGGATCGCGCCTTCGAACCCGCGCGCTTCAGTCTTGACCGCCTCGACCAGATTGAGCGTCGCCATCGCTCCGCCCGGGCTCGAGCGGCCATTGAACATCAGCCAGGCGCGGTTGATCGCGGTCCACGCCTCGCGGGTCAAGGCGGTGCGCACCGCCTTGGCATTGTTGCGCGCCATGTCGAGACAGCGGACGATCGACCCCGGATGAGTGATATCGAGCGTCAGGAAGCGCGCGACATGCTGCTGGCTGACCGTTTCTCCGCTCGCCTTGAACGCCTCGTCGGTCTCGGTCACCGCCAGCGCGCTGGCCCAGGCCGCCTCTCCGGCTGGCCGCGGCGACAGAACATCGAGACGCACCGTGGCCTCAACCAGGCGAGCGATGAAATCCGCCCGCTCGATATATCGGCCAAGCCAGTAAAGCGAGGAGGCGGTACGCGAGAGCATCAGGCGCCTTGGCTCTGCGTCATGCCGCCGTGCGACTGGGCCTGCCGCTGCACGTTGCCGCCATCCATCAGCACGAAGCTGTCCTTGGTGCCGCCGCCCTGCGACGAGTTCACCACCAGCGACCCTTCCTTCAGCGCCACGCGCGTCAGGCCGCCGGGCACGACCTGCACGCCTTTCGACCCCATCAGCACGAAAGGCCGGAAATCGACATGGCGCGGCGACAGGCCGGCATCGCTCAGCGTCGGCACGGTCGACAGCGCCAGGGTCGGCTGGGCGATGTAGCGATGCGGCTCGGCGATCAGCGCCGCACGGAAATCCTCGATTTCCTGCTTCGTCGCGGTCGGGCCGACCAGCATGCCATAGCCGCCCGAGCCATCGACCAGCTTGACCACCAGCTGCTCGAGATGGTCGAGCACATATTTGAGCGCCTGCGGCTCGCGGCAGCGCCAGGTCTCGACATTGGGCAATTTGGGTTCGGCGCCGGAATAGAATTTCACGATCTCGGGCATGTAGCTGTAGATCGCCTTGTCGTCGGCGATGCCGTTGCCCGGCGCGTTGATCAGCGCGACATTGCCCGCGGCATAGGCCGAGATCAGCCCGGGCACACCGAGCATCGAGTTGGGGTTGAACACCAGCGGATCGAGATAATCATCGTCGATGCGGCGATAGATCACATCGACCTTCACGCGCCCGGCAATGGTCCGCATCCACACCACATCGTCATCGACCAGCAGGTCGGCCGCCTCGACCAGTTCGATCCCCATGGAATCGGCAAGGAAGCTGTGCTCGTAATAAGCCGAGTTGTAATGGCCCGGCGTCAGCACGACGCACACCGGCGCGACCACGCCGTTGGGCGCGACCGACTTCATGGTTTCGAGCAGGCGATCGGGATAGGAATCGACCGCCGCGACGCGGAATTCGCGGAATAGTTCGGGGCACAGCCGCAGCATCGCTTCGCGGTTTTCGAGCATATAGCTGACGCCGGAGGGCGTGCGGGCATTGTCCTCCAGCACGAAGAACTCGTCCGGGCCGGTGCGCACCAGATCGATGCCGCAGATATGCGCCCAGATGCCGTGCGGCGGGCGGATGCCGGCGATTTCGGGACGGAATTGCGGGTTGCCGAAGATCAGGTCGGGCGGCAGCACGCCGGCATCAAGGATCTTCCGCGCGCCATAGATATCATCGAGAAACGCATTGATCGCCTCGACCCGTTGAATCAGCCCTTCGGACAGCCGCGCCCATTCGTCAGCGAGGAAGATGCGCGGCACGATGTCGAACGGGATGATCCGTTCACTCGCGTCGCTATCGCCATACACCGCGAAGGTGATGCCGAGCTGGCGGAAGGTCGCCTCGGCGCTTTGCTGGCGGCGGCGCAGTTCACCATCGGGGGTTTCGTCGATCCAGCGGCCAAGCGCGGCGAGTTCGGGGCGCGGCGTGGCGCTACCGCTCTGGCCCATGATCTCGTCGAACGCGTGTCGTTTCCCCATCGAAACCTTAAAGCCCCCCAGCACCGACAAGTTCCATGCTGCGACGAATTGCTGCGGCGCACAAGGGCTTTCAACGTCGCGCCGCGAAGGAGCCTGCTACTGCCTGCTACTGCCTGCTACTTCCTGGCCAGATCGCTTAGCAGGCCCGGTGTCAGCACTTGCGGAAGGATCTGCGGCTCGGCCGCGCCGGGGGCGTAATAGAGATAGAGCGGCACGCCCGCGCGATTATGCTGCTCGATAAAGCGGCCGAGTACCGGATCGCCATCGGTCCAATCGCCGACCAGTACCGCGACCTTGCCGGCCGCAAACGCGTCGCGGGTCGAAGCGAGATCGATCGCCGCCGCTTCGTTGACCTTGCAGGTCAGGCACCAATCGGCGGTGAAATAGGCAAAGACCGGCCGCCCCTCGGCGCGCAGGGCGGCGAGGCGCGCTTCGCTGAATGCCTCGCTGCCCGCTGCCTGTACCGGTGCGGCGGCCGATCGCTCGACAAAGGCGAGCGCGCCGCCCGCGATCGCCAGCATAGCGAGCGTCGCAGCGACGCCGAACGACAAGCCGCGCGCCTGTCGCCGGCCTGCCAACCATAATATCAGGGCGATGCCGAGCGCGGCGATCAAGCCAAGCGTCATGCCGTTGATCCCAGCCTGGCGCCCCAGCACCCAGGCCAACGCGATCGCGGTCAGCCACATCGGCACGCTGAGGATGTGACGGAAGGTCTCCATCCACGCCCCCGGCCTGGGCAACCGTTTGCGCAAGGCCGGCACGAAACCGAGCGCGAGAAAGGGCAAGGCCAGCCCAAGCCCGAGCCCCGCGAACACCGCTAGTGCAGCGGGCCAGGGCAGGATCAGCGCTGCACCCAATGCCACGCCCATGAATGGCCCCGTGCACGGCGTGGCAATAAATGCTGCCAAGGCTCCGGTGGCAAAGGCGCCTCCCACGCCGCCGGAATTGCCGACAAAGGTCGGGGTCGGAATCTCGAACAGGCCGCCCAGATTAAGCGCGATCGCCACGGTGAGCAGCAGCAGCAGCAGAATCATGCGTGGGTCCTGCAGCTGGAACGCCCAGCCGACCGCGCTGCCCCCTGCCCTGAGCGCCAGGATCGCGCCGCCGAGCGCCACGCATACGGCAACGACCCCGGCGGTATAGCCAAGCGCCTCGCGCCGCGCCGCACGTTCGTCGAGATGCCCGCGCGCAAGACTTAGTGCCTTGAGGCTGAGGATCGGGAACACGCACGGCATGATGTTGAGCAGCAGGCCGCCAAGCACCGCACCTCCGAACGCCAACAGTGTCGCGACCAGCACGCCGCCGCTTTCGGCCGCGCCGCCACCTTGCGTTGCCCCGGCAACCACGCCGGGCTCCGCCGTCACCGCAAGCCCCTGGCCTTCACCGATCCGCAGCACGCCGGAAAGCGCGCCGGCCGTCTTGCCTTTGGTCGAAAGGATCACCCGGTCGCCGTCACGCGTGACCTTTTGCGGTGCGGCGTAATCGATCGCGTTCATGGTCAGAGGAAAGAAATAGGCGTCTTTGAGCGGCGCTGCCGCCGGATAGGGTATGGCGATCGTCGCGATGCCGTTCGTCACCTGCCAGGTCGCCCTGGCATCGAGTGGCCTAGGGATCGCCCGCCGCCAGGCGTCGAAGGTCGCACGCGCCGCCGGCGCGATCGATCCGTCGCCAACGATCAGATCGAGCGCCAGGTCGGCATTTTCCGGCACGCAGACTTGCGCCGAGCAGACCAGATAGGCGGCTTTCAGCCGCACCGGGAGCTTGCTTCCCGCTGCCAGCCCCGCCGGGATCGTCAGCGTGACCAGCGGCGCATAGGGCTTCTCGAACACATAGTTCATCAGGCCGGCGATCAGCAGCGTGCCGGGCACCGGATAGCGCGGTTCACCCGCGGTCACACCGGCCGGCAGGGTCCAGTCGAGCTTTGCCGGAAAGCCGGCATCGCCCGGATTGAGCCAATAGCCATGCCAGCCGGACTCCGGGCGCGTGTCGAGTGCCAGGGTCACCTCACTCCCGGCCGCCGGCCGTTCGCTTTCCGCCACCAGCGTAATGGTGAGGTGCGGCCCGGCCCCCGGAGCGGCGGGCGATTCCGCCCGGGCGGGGATGGCCATCAGCGCCAGCAGCGTCACAATCAGGCAATACAAACCGCGCATTGGGCATCCTTGCCGCATCATCAGACCTCGCCCATACATTGCCGCGAAGCGCAATGCACCGGCCTGCCCAAAGGAAATAGCATGAAGACTCTGGCGTCGACTCTGGCCCTTGCCGCAGCACTCGTCACTACACCCGTCAGCGCGCAAACGGCACCGGGATCGACCGCACCGGCGATTGCACCGGTCAAGATGACCCCGCCCAAGAACGCGCCGAAACTGATCGTGGCGATCTCGGTCGATCAATTCTCCGCCGACCTGCTCGACAAGAACCGGGCTTATTTCACCGACGGTTTTGCCCGGCTGCTGAAGGGCGCCGTGTTCCCGTCGGGCTTTCAGAGTCATGCCGCGACCGAGACCTGCCCGGGCCATTCGACCATTCTGACCGGCAACCGCCCGGCCAACACCGGCATCATCGCCAACAACTGGATCGACCAGGCCGCGGCGCGGACCGACAAACAGGTCTATTGCGCCGAGGACGAGAGCGTGCCGGGCAGCAATTCGGGCAAATACACCGTGTCCGACAAGCATCTGAAGGTCCCGACACTGGGCGAGCGGATGAAAGCGGCCGATCCGCGTACCCGCGTCGTCTCTGTTGCGGGCAAGGACCGCGCCGCGGTGATGATGGGCGGCCACAAGGTCGACGAGCTGTGGTGGTGGGACGGCAAGGCCTTTGTCTCCTATGCCGGGCGCGCCGAACCCGGCGTGGTGACCCGCGCCAACACCGCGACCGCCGCACTGATCGCCAGGGCCCAGCCTGCACTGGAGGTGCCCGCCTGGTGCACGGTGCGCGACAAGGCGATCCCGATCGGGGGCGACAAGACCGTCGGCACCGGCCATTTCGAGCGCGCAGCCGGCGACACGCGCGGCTTTCGCGCATCGCCCGCGTTCGACGCGTCGATCGTCGCGCTGGCCGCCGGGCTCGTGCAGGACATGAAGCTTGGCCAGGGCCCGGCGACCGACATCATCTCGGTCGGTGCGTCGGCAACCGACTATGTCGGCCATACCTATGGCACCGATGGCGCGGAGATGTGCATCCAGCTGGCCAATCTCGATGCGACGCTCGGCGCATTCTTCGATGTGCTCGACCGGACCGGGGTCGATTATCAGGTCGTGCTCACCGCCGACCATGGCGGTAACGACCTGCCCGAGCGCGAAGTCCTGCAAGGCATGCCGGAGGCGCAGCGCGTCGATGTCGCGCTCGCGCCGGCCAATATGGGCAGGGCCATCGGCCAGAAGCTCGGCCTGACCATGCCGCTGCTGTTCGGCGATATCCCCAATGGCGATGTGTGGATTTCCACCGCCCTGACCGCCGACCAGCGCAAGGCGGTGATCGCCGAGACGATTGCCCGCTACAAGGCGATGTCGCAGGTCGCCGAGGTGCTGACCGGCACGCAGATCGCGGCAAGCCCGATGCCGAAAGGCCCGCCGGAGAACTGGTCGTTCATCCAGAAGGCCCGCGCATCCTATGATCCGACTCGCTCGGGTGACCTGCTGGTGTTCCTGAAGCCGCGCGTCACGCCTATTCCCAATGCCAGTGGCGGCTATGTCGCGACGCATGGCAGCCCCTATAATTACGACCGCCGCGTACCGATCCTGTTCTGGCGCAAGGGCATGACCGGGTTCGAGCAGCCGGCCGGCGTCGAGACGGTCGATATCGCCCCGACCCTCGCGGCGCTGATCGGCCTGCCCGTGCCCGGAGTCGACGGCAAGTGCCTCGACCTCGGCGCAGGCAAAGGCGCACCCTGCCGTTGAGCAGCGCGCCACTGTCCGCCGCATTTGCCGGCCCGCTCGATCATGTGCGCGGCTTGGCGACCTATTGGGCCTCGCTGACCGGGCGATCGGGTGAGGCCCTGCCCTATGAGCAGTGGCGCACCCTGCTCGACACGCTGGGTTTGGGAATCGAACAGGTGACGACGCATGCCGGCCGCCAGCGGCCCGATTATGACGGCTTCGTCGCCTGGATCCTGGACATTGCGGGAATGCCCGATCCCGTAACGGTGGCGCGCTATCATGCCCAGATCGACGGCACGGTGCCGCCGGACCTCGTTCGATCGCAGCTCGCCGCGATCGATGCCGCCCCGCCTGCTCTGAACGACGCCGAACTGGCCAGCTGGGCGGAAGACGGCGTGGTGGTGTTGCGGAATGCGATCACCGCCGCCGAGGCAGAAGCAGCAGCGGAGGCGCTCTGGGAACTGGTCGGCGGGCAAGCCGCGGATCCGGACAGCTGGTATGACAGATCGCGCCGGCAAGGCATCATGATCCAGCATTTCCAGCACCCGGCACAAGCCGTCATCCGCCGCTCGTCACGCATCCACAAGGCGTTCGCACAGCTATGGGGCACGGCCGATCTGTGGATGACCACCGACCGGATGAGTTTCAACCCGCCCGAGCGGCCGGGCGATCCCTTTCCCGGCCCCCATCTCCATTGGGACGCCAGCCTGACCCGGCCAATCCCGTTCGGGACGCAGGGCATCCTCTACCTGACCGACACCGCAGCCGATCAGGGGGCTCTGCAACTCGTGCCTGGTTTCCATCGCCGCATCGACGCCTGGCTCGATAGTCTGGGCGATCGGCATCCACGCGAAGTAGACCTGTCGGCGGACGCAGTGACGATTCCGGCCAGAGCGGGCGATCTGGTCATCTGGCGCGAAGACCTGCCGCATGGGGCAAGCCCCAATCGCTCACCGCGCCCCCGCCTCGCCCAGTATCTGACGATGTATTCGGCCGAGCCGCAGCCCAAGCGGCCCTGGCTATAAGGTTCAGCGCGTCTCGAACGCCCTGATCCCGGCGCCGAGCCGGTTAGCACCAATCGCGAGACGTTCATGGCTGTAATCCGCGACGAACGCCGGTGACCGCGTCTCGCCCGGCGCGAGCGAGGCATCATTGCCCTCGACCCTGAGACCGGCGGAGCGATATTTCCGCGCTTCCGCCGCGACGACGATGAAGCCGGTCCAGTTTTCCTTGTTGCGGCCCTGCACGAAGGTGTTGCGCGCAATCAATCCGGTGCCGCCTTCCGGCAGGTCGATCATGTAATTGGTCTTCTTGCCCGCCGTGTCGTCGAAGCTGTTGTCGGTGATCGAGACATTGGGCGCGCGCAGCTTGACATAATGTCCGCCAGTGCCGCGCTCGAAGCGTGAATTGGTGATCGTCACCGACCCTTGATTGGCGAGATAGATGGCGTGGCTGCAATCCACCGTTTCGTCGCACTGCCCCAACCCGGTAAAAGTCGATCGATCGATGACGATCTTCTGCCCGCTCGGCTCGCCGCCCAGAATACCTTCCTGGCTGTCGAGGAACATCGAATTGCGCACGGTCAGATTGCCCATTTCAGTGCGGATGCCTGCGCCATTGCCGTCATCGACGCGGATGCCGCGAAAGATCAGGCCATCGACGATCGATTCCTGGCCACGCAACACGAAAGCCGCCTTTCCCTCGCACGCCTCACCCTCGAAGATCGCCGTGCCCGGCTGGACTGCCTTGAAGGTGATGCGCCCGCCCGCCTGAATCGTGCACTGCCGATACGTGCCGGGTGCGATCAGGATCGTCGCCGTGCCCATGCGCACCGATTGCACCGCATCGTCGATCGTGGCGAAACCCTGCCCGGTTTCCTGAATTGTGAACGGCGCCCGCCCCTGTTGCGCGGCGGCAGGCACTGTCAGGGCAAGGGCGATCAATGGAATGATACGGCGCATGAGGCGGCTCCTTTGGGCGGGGAATGCCGCGTGGAGCCTAGCGAAGGAAGGCAAATTGAGAGTTAACCGTCGACCTTCGAAACCTTGTGATGAATGCCCCACGGCCGCCGCCCGGCTGGCTGTTATTGCGGAAAAGTTTTTTGCTGGCTGTTAAGTTGGAATTTATCGGAGAATTTATTTTAATTATCAGCATCTTATTCGATGCTGGCTGTTGTCGAATAACAGCCAAGGAACAGCCAGGTAACAGCCAGCGTATCAGCCAGATAACAGCCAACGAACAGCCAGCTTTCTGGCTGTTCTCAGCTGACCGGATCATCCGGAATATCGATGATGAGAAAGAGCGGACCACAATCCGAGACTGTTCGTCCGCTCTGCGCTGCCACAGACCAAATCGCTGTTGAATCGGTTCCGCGATGCACCGCACGGCCTGCTCCCCGACTTGCTCAGGCCGAGCAAGCCAGGCCAGCCTCCGCGATCAGGTCAGCGCGGAAAGCGCTGCCGTAAAAGCTCGCCGCTCACACTCCGCGGCGATGCTTGCCGCCATAACGGGTGCCGATATAGCCGCCGATCCGGGCCATCTCGGCCGCCGCCACATTCGCGGCTTTCTCGCTGCACGGAAAAGGCGCGCATTCGGCCTGTTTGGCACGGCTCGACACGCGGTCGCACAATTCCTCGATATCCGCGCGGGTCAGCAGATTCTTTTCGCGCAACAGACAAAGCAGGCTTTGCAGGATGACCAGGCTCTCGTCACCCGAGCCTTCAAGCGCATTCAGGGTTCCCATCGCATACTCTCCTTCTCCCTCTTTTATTTTGTCTGGAGAGTATGCCCTTTCCTGCGCCGCGCAAGCCACTTATGCGATCCCGGCCGGAGCGGTCGGCACGTTTCGATCCGGATGACGATCAATCGAGGTTCGGCCTTAGCCAACGCTCCACCGTCGGCAGGTCCGCACCACGTCGCGCCGCATAGTCAGCCACCTGATCCGGACCGATGCGCGCTACCCCGAAATACTCCGCTTGAGGGTGCCCGAAATAGAAGCCGGAGACCGCCGCCGTCGGCATCATCGCGAAACTTTCGGTCAGGACGATCCCCGTCGCCTCGGTCGCGCCGAGCAAGTCGAACAGCATCGGCTTTTCGCTATGATCGGGACATGCCGGATAGCCAGGCGCCGGACGGATGCCACGATATTGTTCGCGGATCAGCGCCTCATTGGTCAGCTGTTCGCCTTCAGCATAGCCCCACAACGTCGTGCGGACATGCTGATGGAGCCGTTCCGCGAATGCCTCGGCCAGGCGATCGGCCAGCGCCTTGAGCAGGATGTCGGAATAATCGTCATTGTCGGCCTTGAAGCGCGCGAGATGCGGTTCGATGCCGTGCCCCGCCGTCACTGCGAAGCCGCCGATCCAGTCGCCCGCCGGATCGATGAAATCGGTCAGGCACATATTGGCGCGGCCTTCGCGCTTGGCGATCTGCTGACGGAGGAAGGGCATGCGCACTTCCTCTTCCGTCTCGATCACCACATCGTCACCTTCGCGGCGGCACGGCCACAGGCCAACCACCCCCTTGGCGGTCAGCCATTTCTCCGCAATGATCTTGTCGAGCATCGCATTGGCATCGTCGAACAGCGAGCGCGCGCTTTCACCGACAATCGCGTCCTGAAGGATCGCGGGATAATTTCCCGCCAGTTCCCAGGCGCGGAAGAATGGCGTCCAATCAATCACTTCCCGCAGGTCGTTGAGATCCCAATCGGAGAAGATATGCAGGCCGGGCTGCGCCGGCGCGCCGGGTTTGAGTGCCATGTCGGTCGGGAAAGCATTGGCGCGCGCCGCCGCGATCGGGACCAGTTCGCTCTGCCCCTTATTGGCGCGCGCAACCCGCACTGCCTCATATTCGTCCGCGGTACGCTGGACGAAGCCATCCTTCTGCGTGTCGCTGACCAGGGTCGAAGCGACACCGACCGCGCGGCTGGCGTCGAGCACATGGACGACCGGGCCGTCATAGGCCGGGGCGATACGCAGCGCGGTATGCACCTTTGACGTTGTCGCACCGCCGATCAGCAACGGCATCTTCATGCCGGCACGCTTCATCTCCTCGGCGACGGTGACCATCTCGTCCAAGGACGGCGTGATCAGGCCGGACAGGCCGATCATGTCGGCGTCATTCTCGTTCGCGGCCTTGAGGATATCGGACCAGGGCACCATCACGCCCATATCGACCACGTCGAAGCCGTTGCACTGCAGGACCACGCCGACGATATTCTTGCCGATATCATGCACGTCGCCCTTGACGGTCGCCATGATGATCTTGCCCTTGCCGCGCGCGCCGGGCTCCTTTGCCGCCTCGATAAAGGGCAGCAGATGGGCGACCGCCTTTTTCATCACGCGGGCCGATTTCACCACCTGGGGCAGGAACATCTTGCCCGATCCGAACAGGTCGCCGACCACGTTCATGCCGTCCATCAGCGGACCCTCGATCACCTCGATCGGCCGCGCGAACCCAAGCCGCGCCTCTTCGGTATCCTCGACCACATGCAGGTCGATGCCCTTGACCAGGGCATATTCGAGCCGCTTGTTCACATCCAGGCTGCGCCATTCCGCCGCCGCCTTCTCGGCCACCGCATCGGTGCCGCGATAGCGTTCGGCGAGTGCAATCAACCGATCCGTCGCATCGTCGCGGCGGTCATAGACGACGTCCTCGCACGCTTCGCGCAGTTCGGGATCGATATCGTCATAAATGTCGAGCTGGCCGGCATTGACGATCGCCATGTCGAGCCCGGCGGGGATCGCGTGATAGAGGAACACGCTGTGCATCGCGCGGCGCACCGGCTCGTTGCCACGGAAGCTGAACGACAGGTTCGAAAGGCCGCCCGAAATATGGCAATGCGGGCAGCGGATTTTGATCTCCTTGCACGCCTCGATGAAGTCGATCGCGTAGCGGCGATGCTCATCGATGCCGGTCGCGACAGCGAAGATGTTGGGGTCGAAGATGATGTCCTCGGGCGGGAATCCGATCCCGACCAGCAGATCATAAGCCCGTCCGCAAATCTCGACTTTCCGCGCCTGGGTATCGGCCTGGCCGACCTCGTCGAACGCCATCACGACCACGGCAGCGCCGTATGCCATGACCTTTCGTGCTTGAGACAGAAACTGAGCTTCACCCTCTTTCATGCTGATCGAATTGACGATCGGCTTGCCCGATACGCATTTCAGCCCGGCCTCGATCACGGACCATTTCGAGCTGTCGATCATGAACGGGATGCGCGCGATATCGGGTTCGGCGGCGATCAGCTTGAGAAAGGTGGTCATCGCCTTTTCGGCGTCGAGCAGCCCTTCGTCCATGTTGATGTCGAGCACCTGCGCGCCCGATTCCACCTGCTGCCGCGCAACTTCCACGGCAGCGGCGTAATCATCTCCCATGATCAGCTTCTTGAAGCGCGCCGATCCGGTAATGTTGGTGCGTTCGCCGATATTGACGAACTGGGCGGTGGAAGGTGCAGAGGCCAAGATAATTCCGTTCGTTTCGAGCGAAGTCGAGAAACCATCAGGTCGTGCCAGCTCCCGTTTCTCGACTTCGCTCGAAACGAACGGGTTAGGTTTTGCCCCAAACTGAGGCCTTGGCGTCAAGCCGCCATCGTCATCGGTTCCAGGCCTGCAAGACGCGTCACCACCGGCGGCACCGGCAGTTCGCGCGGCGGCAGCTCGCCGACCGCCTTGGCGATCGCGGCAATATGCGCCGGAGTCGAGCCGCAACAGCCACCCAGGATATTGACCTGCCCCTGCGCCGCCCATTCGCGTACCAGGCCGGCAGTGGTCGCCGGCTGTTCGTCATATTCACCCAGTTCATTGGGCAGGCCGGCATTGGGATAAACCATGATCAGCGTATCGGCGATTTGAGACAGAGTCTTAACATGTGGTCGCAACTGCTCTGCACCGAACGAGCAATTCAGCCCGATCGTCACCGGCTTGGCATGCCGCACGGCGTGCCAGAACGCCTCGACGGTATGACCCGACAGATTGCGTCCCGACAGATCGGTCAGCGTCATCGACATCATGATCGGCACGTCGCGCCCGAGATCCTCGGCCGCCTCAAGCACCGCCATGACGCCAGCCTTGGCGTTGAGCGTATCGAACACCGTTTCGATCAGGATGAAGTCCGCCCCGCCCTCGATCAGAGCGTCGGTCTGTTCGCGGTACACGCCCTTCAGATAATCGAAGTCGATTTCGCGGAAGCCCGGATCGTTGACGTCCGGCGAGAGCGACAGAGTCTTGTTGGTCGGCCCGATCGCGCCGGCGACGAAGCGCGGGCGGCCGTCCTTCGCGGCAAATTCATCGGCCAGCCGGCGTGCGATCTGCGCCGATGCGACATTGATCTCCCGCACCAGATGCTCGGCGGCATAGTCGGCCTGGCTGATCAGGTTCGCGCTGAAGGTGTTGGTCGAGACGATATCCGATCCGGCCTCGAGATATTCGCGCGTAATCTTCTCCGGCACCTCGGGCTTGGTCAGCGCGAGGATGTCGTTATTGCCCTTCTGATCCTTGGCCAGGCCGAGATCGCCGGCATAATCCTCTTCCTTGAGCTTCCAGTTCTGGATCTCGGTGCCGAACGCACCATCCGTGATCAGAATGCGCTTGGCGGCTTCGGCCAGTAATTTCTCACGCGGGGTCATGACACACTCCAAACACCATGGGCACTTCCCCGGCGAAGGCCGGGCAAGGCAAACGGGGAAAACTCACGCGGCTGCAACCTTGGCCTGCGTCTTCGCCCTGATCCCCAGCAGATGACAGATCGCGAAGCTCAGTTCGGCACGGTTGAGCGTATAGAAATGGAAACTGCGCACGCCGCCGGCATAGAGCTTGCGGCACATTTCAGCGGCCACCGTCGCCGCGACCAGTTGGCGCGCGGCGGGATGATCGTCGAGCCCTTCGAACAGCCGCCCCATCCAGTCGGGGATTTCGGCATTGCACATCGCGGCGAATTTACGCGTCTGCGCAACGTTCGACACCGGCAGGATACCGGGCACGATCTCGGCGGTGATCCCCGCCGCCGCTACGCGGTCGCGGAAGCGGAAATAGGCCTCGGGCGAGAAGAAGAACTGCGTGATGCCGCGGTTCGCCCCAGCATCGAGCTTGCGCTTGAGATTGTCGAGATCGACATCGACGCTGCCCGAATCCGGATGGCATTCGGGATAGGCCGCAACCGATATCTCGAACGGGTGAAGCTTTTTGAGACCCGCGACCAGATCGGCGGCATTGTCATAGCCACCGGGATGCGACACGAATTTCGACCCCGCCACCGGCGGATCGCCGCGCAGCGCCACGATATGCCGGATGCCCGCCGCCCAATAGGCCTCGGCCACCTCGTCAATCTCTTCCTTCGTCGCCTCGACACAGGTCAGATGCGCGGCCGCCGCCAGCGACGTTTCGCGCTGGATTCGCGCGACCGTCGCGTGCGTACGCTCGCGGGTCGATCCGCCGGCACCATAAGTGACCGAGACGAAGCGCGGGCCGAGCGGCTCAAGCGTCTTGACCGCTTCCCACAATGCCTCTTCCATCTTGTCGGTCTTGGGCGGGAAGAATTCGAACGACACCTCCGCGTCGCCCGCGACATCGGCGAACAACGGCGCATCAAGCGCGCGGCGCGCTTCTTCCAGCTGGTTGATGGAAATCGTCATGCCGCCTTCACCTCATGCATCGGAATTTTATCAGTCGGGGCGATCTTTCGGCCGAGCCATAATTTCACCGTCAATTCACCGCCCTCGAGCGTCTCGGTCCGCGCCGCGGCGAGACCGCTCGCCTCGAACCAGCCCATGATCTGGTCATCGGAAAAGCCGAGCCTGGTATGCGCATCCTTGGTGCGCAGCTCTTCGCGGTCATGCGCGGCAAAGTCCGCGATCAGCAGCCGCCCGCCAGGCGCCAGCACCCGCGCCGCCTCGGCGATCGCGGCGCCCGGCTGCTGCGCGAAATGGAGGACATGATGGATGATCGCCGCATCCGCCGCACCATCGCCAAGCGGCAAGGCATAAAGATCCGCCTGGCGCAGCTCGGCATTGACGAGGCCACGCTCGGACAGTTTCGCCCGCGCCAGCCGCAGCATTTCCGAACTGCGATCGATCCCGAGCGCCGCCCTGGCGCGCCCGGCGAACAATTCGAGCATCCGCCCGGTGCCGGTACCAATGTCGATCAACTGGCCGATCGGCGCATCACCCAGCACCGCCGACATCGCCGCTTCGACTTCGCTTTCGGCGATATGGAGCGAGCGGATCGCATCCCATTGGCCGGCATTGCCCTCGAACCAGGCCGCCGCCGAAGCCGCGCGGTCAGCGCGGACCGCCGCCAGCCGGGCGACATCGGCCACTGCCCAATGATCCGGTTCGATCGCCGCCCAGCCGTCGAGTGCGGCAAGCACCGGCGCGACCCGCGCTTCCTTGCCGACACCGACAAAGACCCAGCTGCCTTCCTTGCGGCGTTCGGCCAGTCCGGCATCGCACAGGATCTTCACATGGCGACTGACACGCGGCTGGCTCTGCCCAAGCACCTGCGCCAGCTCGCCCACCGACAGCTCCATCGAGCGCAGCAAGGCGAGGATGCGCAGCCGCGTGGTGTCGGCAAGGGCGCGGAAGATGTCGAGTGCGATCGTCATGTCGATATAAGATATAAAGATATCTTTATATCAGGTCAACGCAGCATGGCCGGATGACATGAAACAAACAGGGAAACATGCGCCGACCTGTGCGTATTGAAGCGGACCGACGGCTCCGCTAGCGTCGCGACCCTGATCAACAAGCCGGGAATCGCTCTCATGAAGAAAATCGTTGCTCTCGCCACTGCCCTGTCCGCCGCCGCGCTCGCCGCCTGCACGCCCGCCGCGCAGAACGAGACCGCACAGGCCGCCGACCAGATCGCCGCCGATGCCAATGCGACCCTGGGGCAGGCAGTCAACGACACCGATGCCGCGGCGGACCGCGCTTTTGGCTCGGCCGAAGCGACGATGGACAATGCCAGCGCAGCGCTCGGCAACGCCACCGATAAAGCTGCGGACAAGACCGGCGCCGCGCTGAAGGATGCCGGCAACGCGATCGAGGACTAAAGGAATTACGGGCGGGGCTTTTCGGAGCTCCGCCCCCTGGACACCTTGGGGAACGACCCTTGATTGCCTGTCTTGCGATACTCTGCGGGACAGATTGAACACGCTCGAAAACGAGCCGGGAGATGGCGCGAATGTCTGGACTCAAATCGATCGGTCTGGGCGCGCTCTTCCTGCTCGCCGGCTGCGGCTCGGGCAGCTCCGACAGCCCCGGAGCGGTGACGCCCGGTGAGGCGCAGGCGCTGAACGATGCCGCCGCGATGCTTGATGCGAACAGCGTCGACGCCAATGCCGCCACCATCGAGGTCGACGGCGAAAACGAGGCCCAGCCACAATGACCGATCTACGTCGATTAGGCGCAACCGACCTTCATATCGCCCCGCTGGTATTGGGCGGCAACGTGTTTGGCTGGACCGCCGACAAGGCGACGAGTTTCGCCGTGCTCGATGCGTTCGTCGATGGCGGCGGGACGATGATCGACACCGCCGACGTCTATTCGGCTTGGGTGCCCGGGCATCAGGGCGGCGAATCCGAAAGCGTGATCGGCGAGTGGCTCAAGCAATCGGGCAAGCGCGACAAGGTGCAGATCGCGACCAAGGTCGGGATGCTGCCCGGCGAGGGTGGCGCGAAGCTGGCACCGGCGCGCATCGCCACCGCGTGCGACGCGTCGCTGCGCCGGCTCGGCGTCGAACGGATCGATCTATATTTCGCGCATCAGGACGATGATGCGGTTGCCCAGACGGATGCGCTCGCGGCCTTCGCCAAACTGGCCGAGGCCGGCAAGATCAATGCGCTGGGCGCGTCGAACTTCCATGCCGCACGGCTGAAATCGGCCAATGAGGCGGCCGCCGCTGCCGGCATTCCACACTATCATGTGCTGCAGCCGGAATATAACCTGGTCAGCCGCCATGCCTTTGAAGGCGAACTGCAGGATTACTGCGTTACGCACAATATCGGCGCGGTGCCCTATTACGGTCTCGCCTCGGGCTTCCTGACCGGAAAATATCGCGGCGAGGCCGATCTCGGCAAAAGCGTGCGCGGCGGCCGGATGGGCGAGCTGATCAAGGGCAAGGGCCTGGCGGTGCTTGCCGCGATGGACGATATCGCCGCCGAGACGGGGGCGTCGCTGGCGCAGATCGCCCTGGCCTGGCTTGCCGCCCAGGCGGGCGTGACCGCACCGATCGCCAGCGCGACCAGCGTGGCGCAGGTTCAGGAATTGCTCGGGTCGATGACGCTGGAGCTGAGCAAGGCGCAACTCGACCGGCTGGACGCGGCCGGCGCCTGACTCGGTTCGGGTCAGCGCGTCACGATATCGGTGAGCGAAAAGACCTGCGGCTCGCCGCCGCCACCGGACAATATTATGGTCGCCTCGGCAATCCCGGCGAACGACACGAGCGTTGCGCCGCCGGCCGCAAGTTCGGGCGGCACAAGGTCCTCGTCACAGACATTGCGCGCGGCACCGATCCAGATCGCTTCGCCCGCATCCGTACCGGCGACGAAATCATGACGTTCGTCGATCCCCGGGTTGCGAATGACTTTCAGTGCGGCAAGCGGCTCATCGAGATCGTGCGCCGCTGCCTGCTGAAAGATCACGATATGGGCATTGCCGGCATCGGTTGACCGGTTGATGAAATGAAGGGCGATATCCATCCGGCGCTCCGATCCTCAGCCGGCATCGCTATCACCGAAATTTCGTAACGGCCACGAAACTTCTTCAAGCGCGAGCGGCAGGTATTGAAAAGCCCGCGACGCCGGGTGACGCCGCGGGCTTTTCAGGCATCAGGTGTAAAACTCAGTGCAGCTTGCCGCTGAACGAGATGCCGATGATGCGCGGTTCGTTGAACACAGCGGCCATGTAGTTCTCGATCACACCCTTCAGGTTCTTCTCGTTGGTGATGTTGCGGGCGAACGCCGCGATTTCCCAATCGCCATGACCGCCGGTGTAACCGACCTTCAGGCCACCCTCGAAATTGCCCTTCGAATAGAACTCCTTGGTCTTGTACAGAACAAGGTTGGTGTAGCCCTGCAGGTTCCAGTCGGTCGCGATGAACACCTTGCCGCTGTCGCTGATCGGCAGATCGTAGCGTGCCGTCATGTCGACGGTGTATTTCGGCGCGTTCGGCAACGGGTTGCCGTCGATCTGCGCAAACACGGTCGGTGCTCCGAAAACGGGCCGGGTGATCGTTGGATCCTGCACGGTGCAAACCACCACACCATTCAGCGCACAAACCTGAGCAAAGACGCGCTTGTCCTTGATCTCGCTGTGCAGCGCGCTGACGCCCGCAGTCAGCGTCAGGTTACGGATCGGACGCCAGTCGAGATCGGCTTCAAGACCATAAGCCTTCGCCTTGTCGGCGTTGAACAGCACGCCATTGCCGTCCGAATCATTGCCGTTCAGCTGGATGTCGTTGACCGTATAGGTAAACGCGGTCGCATTCAGGCGCAGCGTGTTGTTGAACAGGCTGCTCTTGAAACCACCCTCGAAAGACAGGATCGTTTCCGAATCCGCAGTGGTGAAGTCCGAGTTGAACACGGCCGACCGTCCCTGAATGGTCGGGCCACGGAAACCACGCGCAGCACGTGCATACAGGCTCAATTCCGGGCTGACCTCGTACAGCGCGCTCAGATCCCAGCTGAGCTTGTCGTCCGACAGACGAACATAGCGGCGGCCCTTATAGCCATCCACGCCCGCTGCCGATAGCGATGCCTTGAGCAGCCGGGTCGACTTGGTGTCATTCGTCTCGCGCACGCCGGCGGTGATGGTCAGGCTCGGCAGGATTTCATAGCTCGCCTGGCCGAACACCGCCCAGGAGGTGTTGATATTGTGCAGCCGGACGAAATTGTTCGGATTCTTGGCAGCCGTGGTCAGGAAATAGGCGCGCTGGTAGAATTCGGTTGTGTCGCGCTGATCGAAATACATGCCACCGATCTGCCATTTGAACTTGCCGTCGCCATCGCTGGCAAGGCGCAGTTCCTGGGTGAACTGACCGAGATGGCGCAGATTGCCCTGGCTCTCACCAAAGCCATTGGCGACACCGCCGACCGGAAAGTTCGCGGCAGCGCCGCCATCGGTATCGCCACGGCTATAGCCATGCGACCCTTCGAACGCGGTGATCGAGGTGAGCGCGACCGGACCGAAGTCATAGGTCATCTTGAGCTGCTCGCCATAGGTCTTGTAGGCCTGCGGATTATTGTCCGCCTCGTCGAGCGCGATGCGGTCGCGCGGCTCGGCCGAGATATCGTTCGAGCCCTTCTTCAGTGCGGCGCGGTGGAAGATGGTCGAGGTACCATCATAGTCGCGCGCATGCGCCGAGAGCAGCAGCGAGAAATCGCTGCTCGGCGTGAACAGCAACTGCGCACGGATGTCCTTTTCGTTGAAGCCGCCCATCGCGTTCTTCTTCGGCGATACGGTGCCGTCGGCGCTCGGGCCCTTATAGGTGTTGTCGACCCAATCGTCGCGATGCTGGTACAAA
The DNA here is from genome assembly GCF_014490665.1 of Sphingomonas alpina. Lineage (NCBI taxonomy): Bacteria > Pseudomonadati > Pseudomonadota > Alphaproteobacteria > Sphingomonadales > Sphingomonadaceae > Sphingomonas > Sphingomonas alpina. The sequence continues at coordinate 2,498,998 of NZ_CP061038.1, forward strand.
GCCGAGATGCGCAGCGAGAGCACGTCGCCGGCGATCGGGCCGCCGATACCGCCGTCGAAGGTGATGGTGTTGTAGCTGCCATAGGACGCCGAGGCGCGGGCCGAGAATTCATTCGACGGACGGATCGTGTCGAACTTGATGATGCCGGCGGTGGTATTGCGGCCGAACAGCGACCCTTGCGGGCCGCGCAGCACTTCAACCTGATTGACGTCGAACACCGGGTTCGACTTCAGCACGACATGCTCGAGCACGACATCGTCCTGGATGATCGACACCGGCTGCGATGCGCCGAGATAGAAATCGATATTGCCGAGACCGCGAATATAGAAGCGCGGGAAGATGCGGCCGGTGGTGGTTTCGGCATAAAGGCCGGGAACGCGGCCGGCGAGCGCGAGAATGTCCTCGCCACCGCCCTGGAAGGCACGCAGATCTTCGCCGCCGACCACGCCGACCGACAATGGCACCTTCTGGAGGTTTTCCGAACGGCGCTCGGCGGTCACCACGATATCCTCGAGCCCGTCGCCCGACGCCGCTTCCGGCGCCGCGACGGCTGGGGCTTCCTGCGCGACGGCAGTGCCGGCGCAGAACAACGCGCCGACTGCGGCGCCCAGAAGCAGCGATTTACGTGCGAACATGATCTTGGACATTGTGACCCTCTAAAAACCTGAAATATCAATCGTCTTGCGACCGCGCGCGGACGTCCGCCCGTTGCATGAATGCCAATTCATGGCATTCAGCCGGACGGTTCATCGCCTGTGCGTGATCGTGAACCCCTCGCCTCTTCGCGCCGCTAGGCCGCGATTGTGACCCATTCGTGACGCGCCGATCGTGTAACGAAAGATTGCTGGGGCGTGACAATCGGGCCACAGCAAGGAGCGCCCTGCGACCATTCAGCTCGCATGCGAAGACCCGGCAGCCTCTCATGCAAAGAGGCCCGGCGCTTGCGCACCGGGCCTCCCCATCCTCTCCCGAGGAGATGTACCGTTCGCTTATCCCGCGAACTGGTTCTCTACCGCCTTAGGCGGCGATTTTGTTCCCCGCCGTCGTCAGGCGGCAGACTGATTCCCCGCTGCCGTCAGGCAGCAAATTGATTCATCGTATTGTGCGCGCCACCGGCCTTCAGCGCCGCTTCACCCGCGAAATATTCCTTGTGATCGTCACCAATGTCGGAGCCCGACATGTTCTGATGCTTCACACAGGCAATCCCTTCACGGATTTCCTTGCGCTGCACGCCCTTGACGTAGCCGAGCATGCCCTGGTCGCCGAAATACTCCTTGGCGAGATTGTCGGTCGACAGCGCCGCTGTGTGATAGGTCGGCAAGGTGATCAGATGGTGGAAGATGCCCGCCCGCGCCGCCGCATCGCGCTGGAAGGTACGGATCCGTTCATCGGCCTCGTCACCGAGCGCGGTACCGTCATAATCGACGCTCATCAGCTTGGCGCGATCATAGCCCGAGACGTCCTGGCCCTCCGCTGCCCAGGCATCGAACACCTGCTGGCGGAAATTCAGCGTCCAGTTGAACGATGGCGAGTTGTTATAGACCAGCTTGGCATTGGGAATGACCTCACGGATGCGGTCGACCATGCCGGCGATCTGCTCGATATGCGGCTTCTCGGTTTCGATCCACAACAGGTCGGCGCCATTCTGCAGCGACGTGATGCAGTCGAGCACGCAGCGATCCTCACCCGATCCGGCGCGGAACTGGAACAGGTTGGACGGCAACCGCTTCGGACGCAGCAGCTTGCCGTCGCGATTGAGGATCACGTCGCCATTGCGCGCAGTGGTCGGATCGATCTCTTCGCAATCGAGGAACGAGTTATACTGGTCGCCGATATCGCCCGGTTCCTTGCTGACCGCGATCTGCTTGGTCAGGCCGGCGCCGAGCGAGTCGGTGCGCGTGACAATGATGCCGTCCTCGACGCCCAGTTCGAGGAAAGCGTAGCGGCAGGCGCGAACCTTCGCCAGGAAGTCCTCATGCGGCACGGTGACCTTGCCGTCCTGATGGCCGCACTGCTTTTCGTCGGAGACCTGGTTCTCGATCTGCAGCGCGCAGGCGCCGGCCTCGATCATCTTCTTGGCCAGCAGATAGGTCGCCTCCGCATTGCCGAAGCCGGCATCGATATCGGCGACGATCGGCACGACATGGGTCTGGTAATTGTCGACCGCCTGCAACAGCCGCTGCTCGGTCAGTTCGTCACCGGCCTCGCGAGCCGCGTCGATCTCGCGGAACATGCCGCCCAGTTCGCGCGCATCGGCCTGGCGCAGAAAGGTGTAGAGTTCCTCGATCAGCGCAGGCACGCTGGTCTTCTCATGCATCGACTGATCCGGCAGCGGGCCGAATTCGGAACGCAGCGCCGCGACCATCCAGCCCGACAGATAGAGATAGCGGCGCTCGGTCGAGCCGAAATGCTTCTTGATGCTGATCATCTTCTGCTGGCCGATGAACCCGTGCCAGCAGCCCAGCGACTGGGTGTAATTGGCCGGATCGGCGTCATAGGCCGCCATGTCCTTGCGCATGATCGCTGCGGTATAGCGCGCGATGTCGAGCCCGGTCTGAAAGCGGTTCTGCAACCGCATCCGCGCGACGGCTTCCGCGTCGATCCCGTCCCAGGTGCCGTTCTGGCTTTTGATCAGCTGAGCCGTTTGCGTGATGTGGTTCTGGTAGGTCATTTGAGTATTCCCGCTTCATTGAATGATGCGGAGATAAACAAATTTACAGCCGATCGAACGGCAATTCGCCATTCTAAAAAGTTTACCTGTCAAATCCGGCCGAGTTCGCGAGTCATGTTGTAAATAAAATTACAACCTCAGAACAGCCCCGGCACTTCGCGCTGCGGCGTCGATGGGCGTGTCGGGGTCAACAATTCCCGCTCGCTTTCCCGCGCGAGCCGCTGCGCCTGCGCCGCTGTCCGCTGTCCCGATGCCGAAACGGGGGCGGCGGAGATCGCCGTGCAGGACCGTCCGGCGAGGAAATCGAGCGCCTGCCGCGTCGAGGATTCCTGCGGATCGCCGAGTTGGTGGCCGATATCGTCGAACGCCTGGCAGCTCGCCTCGACCGTGCCCGCCAGGCCGTTGAAATAATCACCCTGGCGCGCGGCATTCTGCGTAGCGAATGCGATGACGCGCAAACGGTCGTCGCATGCCACGCGGTCGAGGGCGATCTGCCCCACCGGCTTGCCATAAGTGTTGGTGCCGATCAGTCCGGCATTGGCGTGCAGATAGGGGAGCGTGGAATTGATCACCAATTCGCTCGCCGATGCGGTGCCGCCCGTGCCGATGAATGCAATCCGGGTCGCGCCGACCGATTCCGCCTGCGTAATATAATTGCGGGTCCGGTTGTTGGAGGATTTCTCGGACCGGAAGGTCGTGTAACTGAGCACATCCGAGGTTGACCGGTTGCGCCCGAGCAAGTCGCCGAACAGCTCGGCGATCGAAACCAGGCCGCCGCCATTATAGCGCACATCGACGATGATATCGGTGATGCCCTGAGCGCGGAACTGGGCGAACGCGGCACGCAGCTGCGGATCCGCAGTCGAGATAAAGGTCCGCAGATTGACATAACCGACCTTGCGCCCGCCATCGTCGATGATCTTCGCGCCATAGATTGACGACACCGGCTGCAGATCGAAATCGGCCTTGGCGATGGTCACGGTGCGGCTGCCGCCGACGCCGCCCAATTGCAACACGCGCGTGGTGCCGACCGTATCGGGACCAAGCGCATTGATCAGCCCGGTCGTGCCCTCGGCAGCGAGAATCGCGCTGACCGTGCGCAAATTGGCATTGCTGGTGCCGATCGCGAGGATTTCCGAACCACGGCCGACGCCATTCGCCTGGGCCGGCGTATTCTCGAACGCTTCGGTGATGAACAGGCGCCCCGACGTATCGAGCCCGAGGCGAAAGCCATACCCCGCACTGGAGCCGGACTGATAATAGGCATCCTCCTCGGCGATCGAGGTCAGATAGGTGAAATAGCGGTCGCGCCGCTGGCTGCGCGCCGTTGCGGTCAACGCGTCGATATAGGTGTCGACCGAGCTATAGGATGCCGGGTTCAGGCCGGTTGGCAACGTCTCCGGGAACAGATACCATTCGCGCAGCTGTGCCGCCGCCCAATCCTGCCGCTCGCGCAGTGAGCAGCCCGCCACCGCCGTCGGTGTCGGTGTCGGGGTTGGAGTCGCTGTCGGCGTTGATCCGCCGCCCGATCCTGACGACCCGCCGCCGCAAGCGGACAGCATCGCTGACAATGCAATAAGCGCAGCGATCGGACGACGGCGCATTCTTTATCTCCCCCAAGACCTCCCCTGCTTGTCGCAGAAATCGCCGCCGTGTCAGCAGGGAATATCGAGGCACCAGACCAAGACGCCTCGCGCGCGATGCTATGCCTCCATCAATCGCCGCCGAAGGTCAAAGCGCTGACTCCGCGCTCGCGGTCATTCATCACCAGCGTCCGCCCGGCCGGTGGCGCGGAGCGCTGCGGACACCCTCCGCGCATGCACGCCCGGCATCCGAGACCAATCGGCGTCGCTTCGCGCTTCAGGTCGATGCCGCGCGCGACCGCGAGCGAGCCGGCCTGCTCCGCCGCGACACCAAGGCCGACTGCGAATTCCGCCGGCACCGCGCCATAATGCCGGCCCTGCGGCGATACCGACCGCGCCAGGGTCAGCCAGCGCGAGCCGTCCTCCAGCTCGACCAGCTGCACCGCAAGGCTGCCCGGGCGGTCGAACGCATGATGCAGTCGCCACAGCGGACACCGCCCCTCCGCTTCGGCCAGCGCTGCGCCGCTCGCGCCGGAAAAGCGCTTCGACGCCTGCCCTGCCCGGTCGATCCGCACCATGAAGAACGGCAACCCACGGGCCCCGACGCGCTGCAAGGTGGTCAGCCGGTGCGCGACCTGCTCGAATCCGGCGCCGAAACGCCGCTGGAGCAATTCGAGATCATAGCCGGTCGCCTCACAGGCACGCAGGAAGCGGACATAGGGCATCATTACGGCAGCGGCGAAATAGCTGGTGAGGTGCCGCCGGTAGAGCCGCTCGGCCTGGCGATCGGCAAAGCCCGCCCCCTTGGCCAGCGCCTCGATCTCGCCGCGCGCCTCGATCTGCGCGAGTTGATAAGCCGCGGCAAAGGTCCGCGATGCCGGGTCGAGCGTTTCGCTCAATTGCAACTGACGCGCATGCAGATCGGTCCGGCGAAGCAGATCGGGCATCACATCGACCGGCAGCACACGGATCGTCAGCTGATGCTTGACGCGCAGCCGATCCGAGATCGCACCATAAAGATCGCCGGCGCCGAGCCGCAATTCGTCGGCCAGGGTTTCCGCCATCGTGTCGAGATCGGCGAAATGCCCGCGCCACCGCTCGATTTCACGCCGCACCTCGCCGATCGGATCCGCCGTCAAAGCCCCCGGCGCATCGCCGCCGCCGACCCCGATCCGGTCATAGGCGCGCGCAAATGCCTCCGCGCCGCCCGGAGCCCCGGCCAGCCATTCCTCGATCTCGTTGCGATCGATTTCCAGATCGGCGAAGATCGGGTCGGCCAGCCGCCGCCGGATCGCCGATTCCCCACCACCCGGCTCGCCCGCCGCGAGCGCGCGCGGATCGAAATCGAACGTCTCCGCCAGCTTCACCAGCAAAGACGCAGACAAGGGCCGCTGGTTCTTTTCGACCAGGTTGAGATAGCTGGGCGAGATCGCCAGCGCGTCCGACATCGCCGCCTGAGTGAGGCCGGCCTGACGCCGCAGCCGGCGTATGGCGTGCCCGGCGAAGAGTTTGCGATCGGCCATGATACCTCTCACCGTGCGGATGCCACAGGGCAGCGCATTCAATGTCATATCTTTACAAACCAACAAAGAAATTGTCGATCCTTCGTGACAACATGACCAAGCAGCATATCGATGAGGACTGGCACAGCCCCGGAAACTAGGCGAGTTCGACCTCGACTTCGCAGTGGTGGACAGGCGGATTTGTAAAGTCCGTCACTGCACTGCCAAGGCCTTGAGAGTTTCCTGGGGAGGAAAGGATGCCCGCCGCGCGCAATCGCGGCGGGCATTTCCGTTGGCGCTCCCGGCATCGGGCGCATAAGACTGCCGAAAGGCAGGACCATCCACGATGTCGGCATCCAAACAAGGCGGGTCGAACCTGGTCATCCTGGCGGCACTCGCCGCGAACCTCGGCATCGCGGTGGCCAAGTTCATCGCTGCGGGCATTTCCGGGTCGTCGTCGATGCTGACCGAAGGATTTCACTCGGTCATCGACAGCCTCAACCAGATCTTGCTCCTCTATGGCCAGAAGCGCGGCAAGCAACCGCCCGACGAGGAGCACCCGTTCGGCTATGGTCGAGAGCTTTATTTCTGGGCCTTTGTCGTCGCCATCCTGATCTTCGCGGTCGGCGCAGGCATCTCGGTCTATGAGGGCTATGAACATTTCATCCATCCGGAGGAATTGTCCAACCCGACGCTCAATTACATCGTGCTTGGCGTGGCCTTTGCGCTGGAAGGATCGTCCTGGTTCATCGCCATGCGCGAATTCAACGCCACGCGCGGATCGGCCGGCTGGTGGCAGTCGATCCGCGAATCCAAGGACCCTGCGGGATTCATCATCCTGTTCGAGGACAGCGCGGCACTCGCTGGCCTGATCATCGCCGCGACCGGCATCTGGGCGAGCCATTTCTTCAGCGATGCGCGGCTCGACGGTATTGCCTCGATCGCGATCGGCCTGGTGCTGGCGCTGGTCGCGATCCTCCTCGCCCGTGAAGCCAAGGGTCTGCTGATCGGCGAAGGCGCCGATGCCGCGGTCGTCGCCAAGGTCCGCAAGATCGTCGATCGCTATCCCGACATCACCACGGTCAATCACGTCCGCACGATCCACACGGCGCCGCAAAGGATCTTCGTCGCGATCAGCGCCGATTTCCGCGATACTCTGTCGATGGGCGAGGCCGAGACGCTGATCGAACGGATCGAGGCGGAGTTGAAGGCAGCCGAGCCGATGCTGTCGTCAATCTATATCCGCCCGGAGAAAGCCGAAGACGCGCCGCGCCTCAATGTCGAGGTGAATGAAGGGGCCCCGACCGGCGATCGGTAACGCGCGGCGATCGCCCGGATTCGCACGCAGAATCTGGCAGCGCTCCAGTGCTGATTATACATTAACTACTTGATAAATAATTATAATATTCCAGCCACTCATCGGGACGGCGGGTGTCCCATATCTCTGCCGCCGGTCTTCGCGGTGCTGCTGACGGGGCCCTGAGATATGACACTACCGGTGTCCCATATCTCTGCCGCCTGTTTTCGCGATGCCGCGAACCGGAGGCCCGAGATATGGCACTACCGGTGTCCCATATCTCGTACCGCCCGCCCCTCGATGAGCTGGCGGCGATTCAAGCATGACGCGGGATCGGGCATATCATCCCTTGCCGGACTAATACCGGCGCGCTCTTTCTCAGTGTCGGGAAAACAGCATTGCCACGGCGCTACCAGCGCAATGGCTTCGTGCATGACTCACGCTGCTTGGGCATTTCCGAGCCAAGACAGCTCGCATTGACGCTGACTCATCCTACCTGCTTCCCCGGCGAAGGCCGGGGCCCAGTTGGTAAGGGTTTGTTGGTCTGGCGCTTCGCGTTGCCGCCTCGACCTTCCCGACTGGGCCCCGGCCTTCGCCGGGGAAACAGTAGAGGTAGGTCGGCATCAATGCAGTTGGTATGAGTTGCCCCACACTCCCGTTCGCCCTGAGCTTGTCGAAGGGCACGCCCAGTGCATGAGCTTCGACAGGCTCAGCCCGAACGGGGGAAGGATTCCCCCAAATCGACCAGACCTAGCTCGCAGGCACGATCTCGACGACATCGAGGATGGATTCGAACTTCGGATAGGGCAGCGCAATTCGCCATCTCTTGTCGTCCACCCGGTCGATGATCCCCGCCATGTCGCGGTCAGCGTCGCGCCCATAATCGAGCGCCGTCGTCTCATCACCGAACACCATCGTACCAAGGAACACGCCGCGCATATCGCCGTCGGGAAATGCCAGCCCGACCGGCCGCTGCGACCCGTTGGACTTGTAGAAGCTCGACACCTCGCCCTCGGCGTCGACGCGGCATCCGAACCAGGGATAGGCTATGAAATCATGCGCCGCCGTGCCGTTGGCGCCGAGTTTGAACACCCGGCAGCGATAGCTCCCGGCAGGCGGCAGCGCATTGCTCAACGCACGATCCGGGTCAAACAGCACGCCCTCCGCCGCGATCGCCTGACCATTGCCCGACGCTTGCGCCTTGGCCAGCGCCGTCATCCAGGCGTCACGCCAGTTGCGCAGGCGTATCCGGTCGCCCTTGGTCGCCACCTGGCGCCAGTCCAGCGCAGCAGGGGTAGATGCTGTCGCGGGACTGGCACCTTTGCCACCGCACGCCATAAGCGCCCCGCAAGCGGCCAGGGCGAACCCGAATCTTTTCATCAATGCGCGACCAGTTTTTTGACTCTGTATCCGTCAACGAACCACGTCTCGCCATGGTTGCCAAGGCGTTTCAGGTTTTCCGGGTCGTTCTGGGTAGGGCCGGCCTGCCCGAACGGCGCCTGACCGATCAGGCGGCGGTCCAGCCCCCATCGATCGACAGGTTCGCGCCGGTGATCGACTTCGCCGCATCGCCACACAGATAGAGCGCCAGCGACGCAACCTGTTCGGGCGTGACGAACTCCTTGGTCGGCTGCGCGTCGAGCAGCACGTCGTTGATCACCTGTTCGCGCGTCAGCCCGCGCGACTTCATCGTGTCGGGGATCTGCCCCTCGACCAGCGGCGTCCAGACATAGCCCGGCGAAATGCAGTTGACCGTGATGCCGTGCGTCGCCGTTTCCAGCGCGATCGTCTTGGTCAGGCCGGCAATGCCGTGCTTGGCCATCACATAGGCGCTCTTGTTGGGGCTCGCGACGAGCGAGTGCGCCGAGGCGGTCGAAATGATCCGTCCCCATTTGGCCGCCTTCATCAGCGGTACCGCGGCCTGGATCAGATACCAGGCCGAGGTCAGGTTGATCTTGATGATCGCCTCGAACTTGTCGGCCGGAAAATCCTCGATCGGCGCGACATGCTGGATGCCGGCATTGTTGACGATGATGTCCGGCCCGCCCAGCTCGGCATGGCAGCGCGCGACCATTGCCGCGATCTCGTCGGGCTTGGTCATGTCGGCGGCATCGTAGAGCGCCTTGGCGCCGCTCGTCGCCTCAAGCGCCGCGCGCTCTTTCTCGATCTGCGCGGCATCGCCGAAACCGTTGATCACGACGCTCGCGCCCTCGGCGGCGAACGCCTTGGCATAGGCAAGGCCAATGCCCGATGTGGACCCGGTGATGATCGCGCTCTTGCCCTTGAGGAACATCGACAAACTCCTTTGCTGGAAACTTTAACGTGTGGTGAGGTCGAACGCGGCGCTCTTGCCGGTCAGGATGTTGGCCGCGACCAGTTGCGAATTCGCCATCGTCTCGGCCACCGCCAACTGACCGGCTTCCCAATGCTCGCGCATCGTCCGCGCCGAAAACTCGAAATCGCGGCTGCCCCCTTCCCACGCATTGGCGCGGTAGATCAGATGGACAAGATTGACCGGATCCTCCGCCGCGCGCGCGGTCAGCGCGACGACGTCGGGGTCGTTGTGCATCCCCTCGGGCAGCTTGGCGAGCACCTTGCGGATCGCCTCGCGATCCTGCCGCAGGCGCATCAACTGGCTCGACACTTCGCGTGTCCGGCTTGAAAAGCGGATTTCCTTTTCTCGCGCCATCACGTCCATGATCGTCTTCATCTTCTCGGTAGTGGCCGAGAACAGGTCGATCTGGAATACCAGCATCTCGTCACTCTGATGGTCGAGCACATGCGACAGCGGCGTGTTCGATACCAGGCCGCCATCCCACCACAGCCGTCCGTCGATCTCGATCGGCGGCAGGCCCGGCGGGAGCGCGCCCGACGCCATGACGTGACGCGCATCGATGGTGCGTTCGATCGTATCGAAATACTGGAAATTGCCGCTCTCGACATCGACCGCGCCGACCGACAGCCGTACGGGGCCATGGTTGAGCAGGTCCCAGTCGATCAATTCGTTGAGCGTATCCTTCAGGGGCGCGGAATCGTAGAAGCTCAGCGCTTCGGGCGACCCCGGCGTGGCAAAGGCGGGCGCCACCATCCGCGGACGGAAAAAGCCGGGTACGCCGGTCATCGCGACAAAACCCGCCGACCATTCATGGACGAATTCGCGCACATGATCGTTGGGGAAGATCGGGAAGCTGGGCAGCGAACCCGTTACCGTGTCCCAAAAGGCGCTCAGCCGCTCGACTCGCCGCTCGGGCGGATTGCCGGCAACGATCGCCGCATTGACCGCACCGATCGAGATACCGGCAACCCAGTCGATCTCGATTCCGCTGCTCGCCAGGCCCTCGATCACCCCGGCCTGATAGCTGCCCAGCGCGCCGCCACCCTGCAACACCAGCGCCACGCACTCGGGCAGCGGCATCGCCTTTGCCTTGCGGCGCGGCTTCGAAGCGGGGTCTGTATCGGCCATGGCGTCGCACATGGGCGACCGATGCGCCCGGTTCAACGACAGTTTGATGAATTCGGTGTCATGGAAGGAATCGGACCTTCTCTTGCAACCAGGCCATTCCCTGCGCATTCATGGCATAACGGCAACGAACGGGGCATTCGCCATGCGGCTCGATGATTTCGATCCCAACATCAATGTCGAGGATCAGCGCGGCCAGGGTGGCGGCGGTTTCAACCTTGGCGGCGGTGGCGGCGGCGGCGGCTTGCTGCTCGGCCTGCTCCCGCTGGTGTTCAGCCGGTTCGGCTGTGCCGGCGTTGCGGTGTTGCTGGCGGTGATGTTCTTCTTCGGCGGTGGCCTTGGCGGAATCTCGCAGCTTTCCGCCCCGACCGAACAGGTCGGCCAGCAACGACCGCGGGTAAGCGACGGCACCGCGGCGTCGGCCTGCACCACCGACGCATCGGCACGCGCCGCGTGCAACGCGTTCAGCTCCGCCGACAAGACCTGGCAGCAATTGCTCGGCAGCAATTTCCGCGCGCCCAAGCTGGTGTTCTTCGGTGGCCAGGGCCAGTCGGGCTGTGGTGCCGCGCAATCGGCGATGGGCCCGTTCTACTGCCCGAGCGATCAGGGCATCTATCTCGACACCAGCTTCTTCGCAGAACTGGAACAACGTTTCGGCGCGAAGGGCGATTTCGCGCAAGATTATGTCATCGCGCATGAATTCGGCCATCACATCCAGAATCTGCTCGGCACGTCCGACAAGGTGCAATCGGCGATGCAGCGCAGCAGCCGGACCGAAGGCAATGCGCTGTCGGTCAAGCTCGAGTTGCAGGCGGATTGCTATGCCGGGGTGTGGGCCGCGCAGAATCGCGACCGCATGGAGCCGGGCGACCTTGAGGAAGGGTTGACCGCAGCGCAGGCGATCGGCGACGACACGCTGCAACGCGAGGCACAGGGCCGCGTCGTGCCCGACAGCTTCACCCATGGCAGCTCGGCGCAGCGTCAGGCCTGGCTGAAACGCGGAATCGACAGCGGCGACCCGCGCCAGTGCGACACATTCAACGGCGGCGCATGAGAATCAGACCGGTGGCCGATGCGGATCGGCCAAGATTGTTCGAGCTGTGGCAGGCAGCCGTCCACGCCACGCATGATTTCCTGACGCCTGACGACCTTGCCGGGATCACCGAGATGGTCCGCACCGACTATTTCCCGACCGCTTCCTTCACCGTGGCGGTCGATCATGATGATCGCCCGCTCGGCTTTATCGATGTCGAGGAGGGCGTAGAGATCAACGCGCTATTCGTCGATCCGGCCTGTCATGGTCGGGGCATCGGACGCGCCCTGGTCGACGCCGCCCTGCCGCGGGGCGTCCCGCTGTTCGTCGAGGTCAATGAGCAGAATCACGCCGCTTGCGCGATCTATGAACATTGGGGTTTCCGCACGATCGACCGCAAGCCGCTCGACGGCGAGGGCCGCCCCTATCCGCTGCTGGTAATGCAGCGGGACTGAACCGGCATAACAAAATCCCCTCTCCCGGATCAGGGAGAGGGGAGGAGCGCGACGCGCAAGCGAGAGCAAGAAAGGGAGATCGCCCTCAGCTCACGCCACCACGCAATTGCCCTTCCGCAGAAGAAGGGCAATCAGCGATCAATAGGTCGCAGAAAAGCTCCGGTCGAGGTCCGCTCCACACGTCATCGCCCGCAACGCGCGGCTCGGCGCAATGTCGTCTTTTACGGCGGTGAGGGACCCGGTTGCATCCCGGAAAAAGCCTCGCTAGAGGCGACACTCCGGCTCTGCCGGGGTGGAGCGGGGCTGTAGCTCAGATGGGAGAGCGCTGCAATCGCACTGCAGAGGTCAGGGGTTCGATTCCCCTCAGCTCCACCAGACCTGCCGCGCCGAGCATAGTTTTCCGCCATAAATATATAGCCCGTCGTCCGGGCCCTTTCACCGATGCGCCGCGTTCACCATGCGCCCGATCCCGGGTGACGGAGAGTCCCGATATGTCCGATCCCTTTTCGTCCTGGCTGCGCCTCACATCGATCTGGACAGATATGTCGCGCACCGGACTGCGCGCGATGGAAACGCTGGCGGCATCGAACAGCGTGGTCGAGCGCCGTACGGGCATGATCGACACCGCGATGCGCAATCCGCTGGCCGGTGATTATGCCGAGTTCTCGCGCATGATTCCGGAAAAGGTCGACGCCTTTTCGAAATCCGGCCTGGCCGTGGCCAATGAATGGTGGTCGATGCAAACTGCCTTGCTGACCGAAGTCCAGGCCTTTTGGGGCATGGCGCTGCGCGGACGCGCGCCGACTCTGGCCGAGATGAGCAGCGCGGGTTCGCGCGCTACGCGCTATGCGATCAATACCGCCGAGCGCAGCGCCAACCTCAGTGCGGTTGGCCTCGCGCCGATCCACAAACAGGCGACCGCCAACGCGCGCCGGCTCAAGCGGAAGAAATCGTCCTGATCGAAAGCAAGTTGGTCTGAAAAAGGCGGACCTTAAGGGCGTACCCGGCGGTTGACCGGGTACATCCAAAAGGAAACGCACCATGGTCACCAAAAGCGACGCCAAGTCCGACACGATCAAGCCAGGCAATGGCGGCGAGACCCATCAGCAGGCGGGTGATGAGGCCGCGACTGGCCTGACCACCAATCAGGGCATCCGCGTTTCCGACAACCAGAATCAGCTCAAGGCCGGCGCGCGCGGGCCGGTGCTGCTTGAAGATTTCGTGCTGCGCGAGAAGATCTTCCACTTCGACCATGAGCGCATCCCGGAGCGCATCGTCCATGCCCGCGGCTCGGCCGCGCATGGCTATTTCGAACTATATGAAAGCCTGGCCGACATCACCAAGGCCGACCTGTTCCAGCGCGCCGGCGAGAAGACCCCGCTGTTCACGCGGTTCTCCACCGTCGCCGGCGGTGCGGGATCCGTCGATACGCCGCGCGACGTGCGCGGCTTTGCGGTCAAATTCTATACCCGGGAGGGCAATTGGGATCTGGTCGGGAACAATATCCCGGTGTTCTTCATCCAGGATGCGATCAAATTCCCCGACTTGATCCATTCGGTAAAAATGGAGGCGCAGACCGGCTATCCCCAGGCGGCCTCGGCGCATGACACCTTCTGGGATTTCATCAGCCTGATGCCGGAATCGACTCACATGATCATGTGGGCGATGTCAGACCGCACCATCCCGCGCTCGCTGCGCACGATGGAGGGGTTCGGCATCCACACCTTCCGGCTGGTCAATGCGAAGGGCAAATCGACCTTCGTCAAATTCCATTGGAAGCCGAAACAGGGCGTACAGTCGACCTGCTGGGACGAAGCAGTGAAGATCGCAGGGGCCGACCCTGATTTCCACCGTCGCGACCTGTTCGAGGCGATCGATCGCGGCGACTTCCCCGAATGGGAGCTGGGCATTCAGGCGTTCGATCAGGACTTCGCCGACAGCCTGCCGTTCGATGTGCTCGACCCGACCAAGATCATTCCTGAAGAAGTTCTGCCGGTGCGTATGATCGGGCGCATGGTGCTCGATCGCTATCCCGACAATTTCTTCGCCGAGACCGAGCAGGTCGCCTATTGCCCGGCGAATATCGTGCCCGGTGTGGATTTCACCAATGACCCGCTGCTGCAGGGGCGGCTGTTCTCCTATCTCGACACGCAGTTGAAGCGCCTTGGCTCGACTAATTTCCATCAGCTACCGATCAATGCACCAAAATGCCCGGTGATGAATTTCCAGCGCGACGGCCATATGCAGATGGCGGTGCCCAAGGGGCGGGCGAACTATGAGCCCAACAGCCTGTCCGAGGCGGGTGAGGATGGTGGTCCTCGTGAATGCCCGATGAGCGGGTTCACGACCTTTCCCGACCGCGACGGCGAGGATGAGCAAGGCGACAAGCTGCGCATCCGGCCCGACAGTTTTGCCGATCATTACAGCCAGGCCCGGCTGTTCTTTCGCTCGCTTGCGGCGCCGGAACAGGCGCATCTCGCCTCGGCGCTGGTGTTCGAACTGTCCAAGGTGGGCCTCGAGCACGTCCGCACACGGATGCTGTCCAACCTAGTCAATGTCGATCCCGACCTAGCAAAACGCGTCGCCACCGGACTCAACATGCCGCTGCCCAAGGCATCCAAAGCGGCCAAGCCGGCCCAGGATCTCACCCCGTCCCCTGCTCTGCGCATCATCGAAGGACCCCGCGCGCCGCAGGATATCGCCGGCCATTCGATCGCGCTGCTCGTCGCCGACGGATCGGACGCCAAGGTCGTTGCGAGCATGACCAGGGCAATCACCGATGCCGGCGCCCGCGCGGTGATCGTCGCGCCACGCGTCGGTGGCGCGAAGCTGTCCGACGGCTCGCTGCTCAAGGCCGACGCGCAGCTCGCCGGTTATCCCTCGGTGCTCGCCGATGCGATCGTCGTGGCGCTGTCCGACAAAGGCTGCGCGGCATTGCTCAAGGAAGCGGCGGCGGTGCAATTCGTGATGGATGCGTTCGGCCATCTCAAGGCGATCGGTCATACCACCGAAGCGCAGCCATTGCTCGACAAGGCCGGGGTGACGCCCGACGACGGTGTGGTTCCACTCGACAAGGGTTTCACCGCCGCCGCGGCCAAACGCTATTGGGCGCGCGAGCCGGGCGTGCGCACGCTCGCCTGATGGTCGATGAAATCGAACGTCTGCGGCGGCGCATGGAGGCCGCCGCCGCGCTCGATTTCAAGGAAGCCCGCCGGTGGGGCGACGGCCCAACCAGTTGCGACGGCACCTCGCCCGACGAAATTGCCGGCCGGGCGGCTTGAGTGACAGGGGCAAATATTAGCGCGATACGCGTTCCACATCCTGCTGCGACCACCCGCCCCCGAATGCCTGATACAGCGCGACATAGGCGGTCAGCCGGTCGGCGCGTGCCTGTACCAGCGCCAGTTCGGCAGTGAGCAGGCCGCGTTGCGTATCGAGCTGGTCGAGATAGGAAGAATAGCCGGCCCGGTAGCGGTTGCTGGCGTTGCGCAGCGCCGCCGCCAGCGCATCGCGCTGCCCGGCGATGGCGACGGCCTGTTCGCCCGATCGCTGCACCCCGGCCAGGCTGTCATCGACTTCGCGGAACGCGGCGAGTGCAGCCTTGCGGTATGCGAACGCAGCCTGATCGCGGCGCGCGGCGCCGGCATCGGCCTGGGCGCGCAACCGGCCGCCATCGAAGATCGGGGACAGCACGCTGCCGCCGAGCGAGAAGACGCCGACCGGGTTGGACAAGGCGGTGGACAGGACCAGACCGACCGATCCGGTCAGGCTGAGATTGGGCAGCATGGCGGCGCGCAGGCTGTCGAGCGAGCGATCGGCCGCGACCAGGCTCTGTTCGGCCTGGAACAGGTCGGGGCGGCGGCGCAACAAGTCGGCGGGCAGCCCGTCCGGGATCGACGGGGCTGACAAAGCGGTAAGCGCCGTGCCGCGAACGATTGCACCGGGCGTCTCGCCGAGCAGCAGGCGCAGTGCGTTTTCCTGCCGACTGATCGCAAGTTCGGCCTGCGGCACAAGCTGCTCGGTCGAACGATACTCCCCTTCCGCCTGATGCAGTTCGAGGTTCGAGGTATACCCCGTTTCGGCACGGCGGCGAGCAATGCGCAGCGCCTCGCCGCGCGACGCAAGCGTATCGCGCGCCACCGCGAGGCGAGCGTCCAGCGCGCGGAGCGTGATGTACCCGCTCGCGACGCTGCTCGCGATGCCCAGGCGCACCGTATCGCGCGCGCCTTCGCTCGCCAGCAATTGCGCGCGGGTGGCGGCATTGGCCTGGCGCAAGCGGCCGAACAGGTCGAGATCGTAGCTGGCCGAGATCGCCGGTTGCGCGCCGGTATTGGTCGTCGCAATACCAAATGGGTTGAGCGCGCGCGCTTCGGAGCCGGGCGCGGCGACATTGACCTGAGGCAGCAATTGCGCGCGCGACAACCGCTCCTGCGCACGCGCCTCCTCGACGCGCGCGGCGGCAGCGCCGAGATCGGGATTGTTGGTCAAGGCACGCTCGACCAGCCCGGTCAGGACCGGATCGCCGAATGCCGCCCACCAGTCCGCGCGAACCGGCTCGCCCGGGCCAAGCGCCGTGCGCCAGGCCGGCGGCGCGACCACGGCAGTCGCCGCCGGCGCTTCGGGTCGTGGACCAGTGCATGCCGGGGCCGCGGCGGCAAGCAGCAAGGGGAGCAGCCGAAGGTTCATCGGATCTTCGGCGCACCGGCGGTGTCGACGCGCGCCTGTACCGACATGCCGGGACGAAGCTGCGCTGCCAGTTGTTGCCCCGGATCGACGCGGATGCGCACGGCGATACGTTGCGGCACCTTGGTGAAATTGCCCGTTGCATTGTCCGATTTGAGCACCGCGAACTCGGATCCGGCGGCTGGTGACAACTGCTCGACCTTCCCGGTCAGCCGCGCATTGGCCAGGCCATCGACGGTGAAGCTCGCAGGCTGGCCGACGCGAATGCGCGCAGTCTGCGCTTCCTTGAAATTGGCGATCACCCAGGTTTCGGGCGGGACCAGGAACATCAGCTGCGATCCGCTGGTGACATATTGGCCGAGCCGCACGCCGACTTCGCTCAGCCGCCCGGTTTCGGGCGCGCGGATCACCGTATTGTCGAGGTCGATCTGCGCCAGCCGCCGCGCCGCTTCCGCGCCGCTCACCCCGGCCTGCTGCCCGCCCTTGCCGACCTCGACGGTGCGGATGTCCTGCCGCGCGATCTCACGCGCGGCGCGCGCCTGCAACACGCCGGCCTGTGCCTGTCGCAACGCCGCCAGCGTCTGGTCGCGCTCGCGCAGCGACACCGATCCGTCCGTGACCAGATCATTGATCCGGTTCATGTCGGCCTGAGCGCGGAGCAATTGCGCCTGCGCATTGGCGACCGCCGCGTCCTGCGCCTGCAGGCTTGCCGCGCGCGACCGCGCCGCCTGTTCGCTATTGGCCAGAGTCGCTTCCTGTCCGGCGACCTGCGCGCCAGCCTGTTCGACGCGTTGACGATAGATGCGGTCGTCGATCTGGACCAGCGGCTGCCCGGCCTTCACGACATCGAAGTCGCGCACATACACCTGAGTCACATAACCACTGACCTGCGGGCTGATCACCGTGGTGCGGCCGCGCACATAGGCATTGTCGGTCGACTGGAAATCGCTCGCAAAGGGCGGCAGCCGCCAGGCGGCAAGCACCGCAAGGATCCCGGCGACCGCGATCACCGCGATGACGATCAGCACGGTGCGGGAATCGCGCGGCGGCTTCCAGCCCGACCCGACCGGTGCGGCCGGTGCCTCGGCAGCGCGCTCCTCGGTCACCGGCGCCGCGGCGACGGGGGTGCCGGTGGGGTCGGAGAACCTGGGGGCGGACCTGGTGATGGCGTTTGGGTATCGGTCATGTCGCAGCCTCGATCATCGCCGCCCGGCGAGCGCGCCAGCTGCGGCGCGCAAGCAGGAAAGCGAGGTACAATGTAGTGAGCGCGGCCAGTACCGCGATCAACCGGAACGTGTCGTTATAGGCCAGCACATTGGCCTCGCGCGTCGCGGTCTGGGAGAGCAATGCGCCGCCCTCCGCCGCGCGCAGCGTGGGATCGCCGATCACGCGCGCGACCCCGGCCCCACCCGCCGCCAGCCGCGCGGTGACCTGCGGATCGGTCGGGCTGATCGACTGGACGATCGCTGCGCTGTGCGCCTTTTCCGCAATCGTCTGATAGGTGCCGAGCAGGGCCGCGCCACCGAGCCCGCCGATCGAATTGACGATCCCGAACAGCGCTATGAAGCTGATGATATGCCCAGCGCCCTGTTGCAGCGCGCGAGTCATGCCGAACAGCAAAGCCGGGCCGAGGAAGAAGGTCGCGGCAAAGGCGATCACCGCCTGAGTGAGATAGAATTGCGGTGCACGAGTCAGGCTGGTCGAGAAAGAATCGGCGAAAGCAGCGACCGCGACCAGCCCGATCGCGAGCATGATCGGGTGAGTCAGCCGTTCGACGTTCAAGGTCACCGCACTCGCCACCACGCCGGCGACCGAGGCGAGAAAGATGATCGCGAACAGCGGCCCGAGCTGGTCATTGTTCTGGCCCAGCGTATTGAGCAGCCCGACCGCAGCGAAGGTCTGTTCCGACAGGACGATGCGCGCCATGATCGTGACGATGGTGAAGCGCACGATATCGGCGCTGCCCAGCCAGCGAGTGTTGAGCAGCGGATTGGCGCGGCGATGCTCGATCGCCAGCGCGGCGCCGAACATCGGGATCGCGGCGATCAGTGCCCAGCCGATCCAGCTCGCCTCGGTCCACCACACGATCCGCCCCTCGCCGAGCACGGCAGCGAACAAGGCGACGCTGCCACCGAACAGGATGAAGGTGACGAAATCGAGCGGCTCGAACGCCGGCTTGCGCTCGGTTGGCGGCAGCCTGAGCCACGCGACCGCCGCGAACGAGACCAACGCCAGGCCAAGTTCGAACAGGTATAGCGCGCGCCACTGCGACATCGCCAGCAAGTCGGGCGAGAAGAGTCGCGCCAGCGGCAAGGCGCATTGCGGAATGCCGATGCCAAGCACCACGCCCTTCAACCGCCATTTCGCCGGCAATGCCTGCATGATGTAATACAGCGCCAGGGTAGACAGGGCGGCCGCCGCCATGCCGCTGGCTGCGCGCACCGCGATCGCTGACCAGAAATCATGCACGAACAGATGCGCGAAGGTCAGCAGGACATAGAGCCCGAGGAAGATCATCGTGAACGGACGCAGGCCATATTGCTGGCGGAACTTGATCAGCAGCAGGTTGATCGACGTGTTGGTCATCACATAGACCGTCGGCAGCCACGCAATCTCCGCCGGATCGAGGCCGAGCGAGCCCTGCAAGGTCGTGGTGTTGACCGAGATCAGCGCATTGCCGAGCCCGCCGGTCAGCCCGACCAGGATCGCGATCGCACCATAAGCGAAGCGCCGCCCGGTCGGATGAGCAGGCGATGCCGGCGATCCCGGCATCATCGCGCGTTCGTGCGGCGCGAAGGTCCATTGTTCCTCAGTGAAGAAAGTGCGGAGACGGCGCGCGAACATTGTTACGTTATACGCACGATCGGCCAAAAAGGATCATGGAATTCCCGTCTCCTTCTATGCATCACCCTGCCGTTCGTTTCGAGCGAAGTCGAGAAACTGAGCGCAACTATTGTGGTTTGTTTCTCGACTTCGCTCGAAACAAACGGGGAAAGACGGGAAAGAGAGCGCCTCCCGCGCACTGGCTTGCGGAGGAGCTGATCGCTAGGGATGCGCCATGATCCGCCCTGCCCCCAACGTCACCCGCGCCTATCTCATGCTCGCAATCGTAATGCTGTTCTGGGCGGGCAATTCGATCGTCGCACGGGCAGTGAAGGACGATATCCCGCCCTTTACCCTCGCCTTCGTACGCTGGACCGGCGCGCTGATCATCCTGTTGCCGATCGCATGGGCCTCGCTGCGCCGCGACCGCGCGGCGCTGCTCGCGGGATGGCGGCCGGTGCTGCTGCTCGGCCTGGTCGGCGTCGCGGGGTTCAACGGTTTCCTCTATTGGGGCCTTCATCATACCACCGCGACCAACGGGTTGCTGCTGCAGGCGGCGATCCCGGCACTGGTGCTGGTGTGCAATGCGGTCTTTTTCCGCGAGCGCGCCGGGGAATGGCAGGTCGGCGGCGTCATCCTGTCGACACTCGGCGTGGCAGTGGTCGTGGTCCGCGCCGACCTGCAAGTGTTGGCGAGGCTGCAGCTTGGCTTTGGCGATCTGCTGATCCTGTGCGCGGTGCTTGCCTGGGCGATCTATACCAGCCTGTTGCGTATCCGGCCGGCAATCCACCAGCTGACCTTCCTGTCCGTCACCTTCACCATCGCGGCCCTGACGATGCTGCCGCTCGCGCTTTCCGAATGGCGCGCCGTTGCAGACATCACATGGCGGCCGGCGGTGATCGGCGCGTTCGCCTATGTTGCGATCCTGCCGTCGGTGGTAGCCTATTTCCTGTTCAACTCAGCGGTCGACGAGATCGGTGCGGCACGCGCCGGCCAGACGATCAGCCTGATGCCATTGTTCGGCGCGGGGCTGGCGGCGGCTCTGCTCGGCGAGGCGCTCCATCCCTATCACATCGCCGGCATGGTGTTGATCCTGAGCGGCATCGCGATGGCGGCATTGCTCCACCGCGAGACGGCCCAGGCGGGATAAGCCTCTCCCCTCCGTTCGGGCGGAGCCTGTCGAAGCCCATGTGCCGTGATGCCCTTCGACAGGCTCAGGGCTACTGCCGTTCAATCCCGCGCTAAGGCTTGACCCGCACGGTTGCCGTCACCGACAGCCCGGGGCGCAGCCGCGCAAGCATTGCCTGTCCCGGATCAAGCGCGATACGCACCGGCACGCGCTGCACGATCTTGGTGAAATTGCCCGATCCAGGCTCGAACGGCAGCAGCGCGAATTCCGAACCCGAGGCCGGCGCGAAGCTGTCGATCCGCCCGCTCAGTGCTTCGCCGCCCAGCGCGTCGACCTTCACCTGCGCGCGCTGGCCGATCAGCATCCGGCCGGTCTGAGTCTCCTTGAAGTTGGCGACCACATAGAGACCGGCCTGCGGCACGATGGTCAGCAAGCGCGTGCCCGGCTGGACCAGGTCGCCGGTCTGCGCCTGACGATTGCCGATCGTGCCCGAGACCGCCGCGCGCACAAAGGCATAGCCGCGATCCTGCTGCGCCAGCCTCAGGCTGGCCCGCGCGCGCGCCGCCACCGCTTGCGCCTTGGCCAGATCGGCCTCGAGCGCGGCACGCCGGACACTCGTCGCCGACGCTCTGTCGCGACTGACCGCCAGGCTGGCGACGCTGCGGCGCTGTTGCGCCCGCGCATCCACCGCCGCCGCCGCGATACGTTCGGCATCGCGCTGAGTCACGAAGCCGCGCTCCGCCAGTGCCTGATAGCGCACGGTGTCTGCTTCGGCGCGGCGGCGTTCGGCGTCAGCCGAGGCGATCGTACTTTGCGCCACTTCGACGTCCGCTTCGGCAACCTGCCGGTCGGCGACGAACGTGACGAGCGCGGCCCTTGCGCTGGCGACGCCGGCATCGGCATCGCTGACCGAGGCCTGGGCAACCGCCAGTTTCGCATCATATTCCTGCGGATCGATCCGGATCAGCGGGTCGCCGGCGCGGACCTGCTGGTTGTCGCGCACCAGCATTTCGGTGACGGTGCCGCCAACCCGTGCCGAGACGATGGTCGTATCGGCACGCAGATAGGCATTGTCGGTGCTTTCGCTTGCGCCGGGCATCGCGATCCAGGTTGCGCCAGCGCCGGCGAGCAGGACAGCGCCAGCACCAACGACCAGCGCACGGGGCAGCTTGCGCTTTGCCTTTACGGGCACGTCGAGCGGCATGGTAATGGCGTTCATGGCGTGATCACCAGCAAGGTCGAGGTGGCAGATGCAAGCAGACGGCCATTGGCGTCGGTCAGCTTCGCCTCGGCAAAGGCGACACGGCGCCCGAACGCAGTGATCGTCCCTTCGGCACGGACCGGCCCGGTGTCGGCGGTCATCGCGCGGTGGTACGACACTTTGAGCTCGAGCGTGGTGTAGCTTTGTCCGGGCGCGAGCTTCGAGTGGGTCGCGATGCCGCACGCCGAATCGAGCAGGGTCGCGGCATAGCCGCCATGTACCGTGCCGAGCGGATTATAGGTCCGCCCATCGGGATCGCCTTCGAACACCGCACGACCATCCCCCACTTCGACCAACGAGAAATCGAGCGTCCGGCCGATCGGTGGCTGCGCATCGGTGGCGATCATCCGGCGCAATTGCTCCAGTCCGCTGAGGTCGCTCATTCCGCCACCTCCAGCCCGAAGCGCTGCCGCAGCATGGCTGCAGCATTTTCGAGGATCGCATCGGATTGCGCCGCGTCATCTACCGCGCGCGCCAGCGATACCGCACCGACCATTTCCGACAGCATGGAGGATGCCGCAACCGTCGCATCGGCGATACCGTGCCGGTCGAGCGCGTCGGCCAGCCGCCCGGTCAGCGCAGCAACGCCTTCGCCGAAGCGGGCACGCGGGATCGGATCGAGCCGCGCCAGATCGGACGACAAGGCAGGCAATGGGCAGCCGCGCTCGCGCGTGTCGCGGTGGCGCGGCGAAAGGTAGAAATCGAGATAGAGGCGCAGCGCGGCGGCCGGATCGCTTTCCGCCATCGCCTTGTCGAAGCGGCCCCGCGCATCGTCGAACATGGTGCCGATCGCCTCAGCGATCAGTTCGTCCTTCGATTTGAAATGGGCATAGAAACCGCCATGGGTCAGCCCGGCGCGCGCCATGATCCCGGCGACTGCGATGCCGCCCGGCCCCTTGGCACGGATATCCCGCGCGGCCTCCGTCAGCACGCGCTTGCGCGTCTCGCTCTTATGATCGCTGTCGTAGCGCATCTTGTCGTCTCCGTTTATATGATGCATATAATATAATGATGCCCCGGCGTGCAAGGGGTCCCGCAAGAGAGCCCATGTCCGACGCCGCCGCTTCCCCTGCCCCTCCGGCCATCAACCCGATGGCGCTGCCCGACCGGATCAAGTTCCTGATCTTCGGCGTGATGGCCTTCGGCCAGTTCATGGCGCTGATCGATATCCAGATCGTCGCGTCGTCGCTGAACGAGGTGCGCGCCGGCCTGTCCGCCAGCGCCGACGAAATCAGCTGGGTGCAGACCGCCTATCTGATGGCCGAGCTGGTGATGATCCCGTTCGCCGCCTTTCTCGCGCAGTCGATGTCGACGCGCTGGCTGTTCGCGCTGTCGGCCGGGCTGTTCACGCTGGCGAGTGCGCTCTGTGGCCTGGCGTGGAGCATCGAATCGATGATCGCATTCCGCGCGCTGCAGGGCTTCGTCGGCGGGGCAATGGTGCCGACCGTGTTCGCGACCGGCTTTGCCATGTTCGAGGGCAAGCAGCGCGCGATGATCCCGGCGATCCTCGGCATGGTCTCGGTGCTCGCGCCGACGCTCGGGCCGACGCTCGGCGGGTGGATCACCGATGCGTTCGGCTGGCGCTGGGTCTTCTATATCAACATCGTTCCGGGCACATTGGTGTGCCTGCTCGCGATCGCCTTTATCCGCGTCGATCGCGCCAATCCGTCGATGCTCAAGCGGATCGACTGGGTCCATCTCGCGGCGATGGCGGTGTTCCTTGGCGGGCTCGAATATGTCCTGGAGGAAGGTCCACGCAACGACTGGTTCGAGGACAGCGCAATCGCCACCGGTGCCTGGTTCTCGTTCGTCGCGTTCCTGCTGTTCCTCGAACGGTCGATCCGCTCGCCCAGCCCGATCGTCAACCTGTCGCCGTTCCGCCGCCCGACCTTCATCTTCGCCTGTGTATTCAACCTGGTGATCGGCTTCGGCCTGTATTCCGCGACCTATCTCGTGCCGCTCTTCCTCGGCCAGGTGCGCGGCTATAACGCGTCGGAGATCGGCACAACGGTGTTCATCGCCGGCGTGGTGCAGATGCTCGGCGTGCCGATCGCCGCCGGCCTGTCGCAGCGCGTCGATCCGCGCATCGTCATCACTTTCGGCCTGAGCCTGTTCGCGCTCGGGCTGTGGCTGTTTTCGTACATGACGCCCGAATGGGGCTTCGCCGCCCTGTTCTGGCCGCAGGCGGTGCGCAGTTTCGCGATCATGCTGTGCATCGTGCCGAGCGTGAATCTGGCGCTCACCGGCTTTGCCGGGCCGGAGCTGCGCTATGCCTCGGGCCTGTTCAACCTGATGCGCAATCTGGGCGGTGCGATCGGCATCGCGCTGGTCAATACCTGGCTGCAAGATGGCGCGCGGCTGCATGCGCTGCGCATGTCCGAAACGCTTGGCTCGATCGGCGATGGTGCGGCAGTGATGGTTGCCCGGCTTGCCGCCCGTTTCAGCCAGACCACCCCGGATCCCGATCGAGCGCTACTGATGGCCAAGGCGACGCTCGGCCATGTCGTCGGCGGCGAGGCGCTGACGCTCGCGTTCAACGATGTGTTCCGCATCATGGCCTGGCTATTCATCGCTGCGCTGGTGCTGGTGCCGTTCTGCCGCCCGGCAAAGCAGGGATAAGAGATCGAAATCGCCCCGAGCTGATGGCAGGATGCCGTTACCAGCCGGAGTACTCCCGATGCGTGAACGGTTCGAACTGAGACGGCAATCGGATAGCCTGGTCTATGTATTCGAAAGGCGCGCCGGCGCCGGCGCCTCCGCGATCTACGAACGAAACGACAAGCTGGTGGAGATCGTTCATGATCCCCGCTTCGGCTGGTCGACCTGGAACAGGGAGGATGGCGCGCTGAGCGGACGCGCCTGGGATATTCCATCATCGGAACAGCCCGACTTCCCTCCCGAGGGCATCTGGGTCAGCAGGAAGGGCGCGAAGTCCTATGTCTATGAGCTGGTTTATGTGGCGACGACCGGGGATCGCCAATAAACCGCCGGAGAAGATGATCCGGGCCAAAGTAACAAGGAAAATCGGCCTCCGGCTCTCCGCCTAGCGCAGTAATGAAATGGCGCGGCGGGTGATTGGCTCCATCACCGCATAACCGTCATTGTTGGGATGCACGCCGTCCGGCGACAATTCACGTTTCAGCGCGCCATCGCTGGTGGCGAGCGCGGCATGATAGTCGAGATAGGTCGCACCGACGCGCCGGGCATAGCCGCGCAGCCAGTCGTTCAGCTGGATGATCTGCGCCGCCGGCTTGAGGCCCGGACGCCAGGAGAATGACCCGGCCGGCGGCGTGGAAGCGAGAAAGACGCGGATGCCGTTCGCCTTGGCCAGCGCGATCATAGCGATGATGTTGTTCTGAATGTCCCGCATCGTCGTCGGGCCGGTATTGCCGGCGAGATCGTTGGTGCCGGCCATGATATGTACCGCCTTGGGCCGAAGCGCGACGACATCGGCTTCGAATCGCACCAGCATCTGTGGGGTGGTCTGGCCGCTGATGCCGCGATTGATCGCGCCGTTCGCAAAGAAGTCGGGGTGCGCGACGGACCAGTTCTCGGTGATCGAATCCCCCATGAAGACGATACGCCGTTCCGCCGCCGGCCGGGCGGCAACGCGCGCATTGTCAGCGCGATAGCGGCACAGGCCGGCCCAATCGCGCTTGACCTGTTCGGCCTGGGCGAGCTTGTACGCCTCGACCTCGGCGGCCGGCGGCGGAACGATCTTCGCACCGGGCGAGCGGTCGAACAGCGATTGCCGGTAGCGTTCCAGTCCGGGGGTGATCTGTGGCGCGCCGATGCACGGATCGTCGACCAGGCCGACCGGCGGTTGCGGCGCGGTCTGGGCCTGGGCCTGGGCGGAGCCGGCGATCCCGAGACCAAGCACCAGGATCGAGCGTTGGATAGTCTGCCACATCTTCTTATCTCCCAGCATCAGACAACCAGCGTGTCGCCAGACCTTCGCCGGGAGCTACCGCGTCCACTCCCGGGGGACGGCGGCTTCAGCTGCCGGCCGGGCTTCGTTCGCAGCACCGCCATTCTCGAAAGCGCATAACAGGAAGCGCGACGACTTCTTGTGCAGCACACGGCGGCGCACGTTGAAATATCCAGCCATACCGAGTGCAATCGGAAGCAGGACATGAGTGCGATATCCATGCGATGCCCGATGCTCCAGCGATTGCGAGGTCTGCACACACATACCGGATGACGCGGGTCGCCATGCCACTTGTTCTAGCGAGGCGAAGGTCGATCACGACCAGGCAGCCTTTAATCGATGCTGCGACGGAAGGTCTCGGGCAACAGGAATAGTCCCAGCACGACGGTCAAAGCGGCCACCACGATCGGGTACCACAGGCCGTAATAGATATCCCCCGTCGCCGCGACCATCGCGAACGCCGTGGTCGGCAGGAAGCCGCCGAACCAGCCATTGCCGATATGATAGGGCAGCGACATCGAGGTATAGCGGATGTTGGTCGGGAACAGCTCGACCAGCAGCGCCGCGATCGGGCCGTAAACGGCGGTCACCAGCAGCACGAGCGCGAACAGGATCGCAACGACCATCGGCTTGTCGATCCGTGCCGGATCGGCCTTGGCGGGATAGCCGGCAACGGTCAGTTTCTCCTGCAACTGGCTCTGGAATTTGGCGATTGCCGTCTTGCGCTCGTCTGGCGCCATCGCCGCCGGGTCGGGCATCGCAAGGGTTGTGCCGCCAACCGCGATCACCGTGTGACGGTCGAGCGTCGGCGCGCCCGGCAGCACGGCATCCGCGCCATTGACTGCGGCATAGGGAATGCCGGCCTTTGCGAGATAGGATTTGGCGACATCGCAGCTCGATGCATCGAAACGGTTCTTGCCGATCGGATCGAACTGAAACGAACAGGCATCGTTGTAGGAGGTGACCGTCACCGGCGCACTGGCCTGCGCCGCCGCCAGTGCAGGATTTGCGGCGTTGGTCAGCGCGTGGAACAGCGGAAAATAGGTCAGCGCGGCAATCGCGCAGCCGGCGAGGATGATCGGCTTGCGCCCGATCCGGTCCGACAGCCAGCCGAAAATCAGGAAGAAGGGCGTGCCGAGCGCCAGCGCGATGGCGATCAGGATATTGGCGGTCGCTCCATCGACCTTGAGCATCTTTTCCAGGAAGAACAGCGCGTAGAATTGTCCGGTGTACCAGACCACTGCCTGTCCCGCGACCGCACCGACCAGCGCGATGATGACGATGCGCAGATTACCCCATTTCGCGAATGCATCGGTCAGCGGCGCCTTGGAGCCCTTGCCTTCCGCTTTCATCTTGAGGAACACCGGGCTCTCTTCGAGCTGCATGCGGATCCACAGCGACACGCCAAGCAGTACGATCGAGACGATGAACGGCACGCGCCAGCCCCATTCGGCAAACGCGGCCTCCCCGATTGCAGTACGCACGCCGATCACCACCAGCAGGGCCGCGAACAGGCCGAGCGTCGCGGTGGTCTGAATGAAGCTGGTGTAGAGCCCGCGGCGATGGTTGGGCGCGTGCTCCGCGACATAGGTCGCAGCCCCGCCGTATTCGCCGCCCAGCGCCAGGCCCTGCAGCAGGCGCAGCACGACGAGCAGGATCGGCGCGGCGACGCCGATCGCCGCATAGCTGGGCAACAGGCCGACGACGAAGGTCGACAGGCCCATGATGCCCATGGTGACGAGGAACGTATTCTTGCGTCCGACCAGATCGCCGATCCGCCCGAACAGCAATGCCCCGAACGGCCGCACCGCGAAGCCCGCCGCGAACGCCGCGAGTGCGAAGATGAAGCCGGTGGTCTCGTTCACGCCGGAGAAGAATTGCGCGGTGATGATCGTCGCGAGCAGGCCGTAGAGGTAGAAATCGTACCATTCGAACACCGTGCCAAGCGACGATGCGGCGATGACGAGCTTCTCGCTCTGGGTTGCCGCGTGGTGCTGCGGCAAGGCGGCGGTCACGTCAGTGGTCATTTCGCCGCGGAGAGCCGGGTCATCAGGATCGCAGCGCGCTTGGCCTGGCGCCGGATGCTGTCGAGATCGACCGTCTCGCCCGGTGCATGGTCGCCGCGGCTGCTGGTGCCGAGACCGACCAGCCCGTCGACGTCACTCGCGACAAACGAGATGTCGCCGGCGCCACGCTTCAGCGGATCGAGGGCCGCCATCGGCTCGAGCCCCATATCCTTGTTCACTGCGTTCAGCGCATCGAGCAGTGCCTTGTTGCCGGGCGTCGGCGCCATGGCCGGATAGCTGCCCGGATCGAAGCTGATCTTCGCATCGGTGCCCGGCGCATGCGCCGCAACGATCGCCTGCATCTTGGCGCGGACGCGGTCGGTCTGTTCGGGCGACAAAGTGCGGAAATCGCCACGCGCGACCGCCGTCTGGGGAATGATATTGCCCTTGCCCGCCGCCGTCGCGCGCACCGCATCGGCATCGAGCGCAGCACTCGACCCGCCAGCGATGATGCCGGTGTTGAAGGTCAGGTTCGGCTCGGGCAATTCCTTGCGGAACGCGGCCAGGATGCGTGTCATTTCGTTGATCGCGCCATCGCCATATTCGCTCGAGAAGATCAGCGAGGAATGGCCGGTCTTCCCGGTCGTGGTGATCGTCCAGCTGTTGGACGAGCGCCGTGCGATCGATCCCATGTCCTTGCCGTCCTCGATCGACAGCCCTTCGAAATCGAGCGCCACATCGGCGCGCTTGCCTGCTGCGATCAGGTCCGCACGAGCCACCTCGATCGGGTCGCCGGCATCCTCTTCATCACCCGACAGCATGATCTCGACCTCGGCGTCCTTCAGCGTCCCCGCCGCCTGCATTGCGCGCAGCGCGGCGAGCATCACGACCATCCCGCCCTTGTCATCGCCGGCACCGGGGCCTTCCGCTTCTTCGCCCTTGCGGGTGAATTTCTGGAACGGCGAATCCTTTTCGAACACTGTGTCGAGATGGCCGATCAACAGCAGCTTCTTCGCGCCCGCTCTGCCCTTCTTGGTGGCGATCAGGTGCCCGGCGCGGTTGGCCGCGGTCTGGGGCTTCCATTCCACCGTGAAGCCCAGCGGTTCGAGTTCGGCGCGCATCATCCTGCCGACCAGATCGACCCCGGCGAAGTTCATCGTGCCGCTATTCTGATCGACCAGCTTCTGCAGCAACGCGACCGAGCGCTCATATTCGGCATCGACCGTTTTCGCCATGCGCACTTCGGCCGTGCTCAGCTTGGCATCGGCGGCGGTGGGGACCAGAACGAAGCTGGGGGCGAGAAGGGCAACGCCGAGCAGCGCGCGAAGAGCGGTATGGGTCATGGACGAAAGACTAGCGGCATTCGGATGCGCCTGCCAAGGAACTATCACCGCGGTCGGCGCGATATTAGGGTGACCCCATGAGCGATGCGTTTCCCGAAGAGTTTCCCGACGCGATCCCCGCCGCCACGCTGGTGCTGTTCCGTGACATGCCGGACGGGCCGCCCGAATTGCTGATGGTCGAACGCGCCAAGGCGATGGTATTCGCGGCGGGCGCCTTGGTCTTTCCGGGCGGGCGGATCGACCCCGGCGACCATTCGCTGGCGACGGTCCTTGGTGGCGATGCCGAGGATATGGCCGCGCGCGTCGCCGCGATCCGCGAGACGATCGAGGAAGTGGCGATGCCGATCGGCCTGACTCCCGCGCCCACGCCAGCAACACTTGCCGCACTACGTGCAGCGCTGCACGGCGGCACCTCCTTCGGCGAGGCGCTGGCCGATGCCGGCCTGTCGCTCGATCCCTCTTCGCTCGTCCCGTTCGCGCGCTGGCTGCCACGTCATGCGCATATGCGGATCTTCGACACGCGTTTCTATCTCGCTCGCTTGCCCGCCGACGCGCCGCTGCCGCAGGTCGATGCGACCGAAAATGTCCGGCTGCTCTGGACGACGGCGCGGCAGGTGCTCGACGATGCCGACGCAGGCGATGTGCGGATCATTTTTCCGACGCGCCGCAACCTCGAACGACTGGCACAATATCGCGACTTTGCCGATGCGGTCGACGATACGATCCGGCATCCGATCAGGACCGTCACGCCCTGGATCGAGGAGCGCGACGGCGCGGAGTTTCTCTGTATCCCGTCCGATATCGGCTATCCGGTCGCGTCGGAAGCAATCGCAAGCGCAATGCGTGGGTGATGAGATCGGGCGAGGATGAATAGCCTGCGCCGCATCGCCGCCGCGGGCGTCGTGGCGGCAATTGCACTGGCGATCTTTCTCGCCCTGTTCGCCGCGCTGCGCGGACGGCCGCAGGACCTGCCCTGGACACCGCTCGACCTCGGCCAGCCGGTCGGCATGTTCACCGGGACCAAGCTGGCTGCGCTGACGCGGGATTTTCCCAAATGCCGTGCGCTGCTCGACCAGGCGGGGGTCAGCTACACGCTGATGCCGCCGGTCAACGCCGGGCGATGCGGCTATGCCGACGGCGTCCGCTTCGCGCCGGGCGGCTCACGGCTTGCCAGCTACGCGCCCGCCACGACCGGTACCTCCTGCCCGATCGCTGCCGCGCTGTCGGTGTGGGAATGGACTGTCGTCCAGCCCGCCGCGCGGCGCTATTTCGGGCAGCGCGTGGCAAGCATCGACCATCTCGGCAGCTATAATTGCCGCAACATCTATGGCCGTGCGACCGGGCCATTGAGCGAGCACGCCACCGCTGACGCGATCGATATTGCCGGCTTCACGCTGGAGGATGGGACGAAGATCACGATAATCGGCGACTGGGCGGACAATGGCGACAAGGGCACCTTCCTGCGCAGCGTGCGCAATGGTGCGTGCCGGCTGTTCTCGACCACGCTGTCGCCGGAATACAACGCGGCGCATCATGATCATCTGCATCTCGACGAAGCGGAGCGCGGCACGCTGAGCTGGCGCACGTGCCGATGAGCCGCGGCGCCGGTACAAAAAAGCCCGGCGGTTAAGGCCGGGCTTCTTCGCTGGGGACGAACATCGGGTCAGTGCGGCAGCGCTGCCATATCGACCTTCTCGACCCATTTGGGGAAGAAGGCCGGCGCCCGGTTCGACCAGCCCGATGCCGTGGCTGCCGCTTCGCTGATCGACTGCAGCAATTTGCGCCGCAGATCGGGATGGAGGTGCGGCAACGCCGCCGCCGAGCAGAACGCTGCCGGCAGCCAGGGGCGCACGTCGGCGCTGATCAGCCGTTCATACAGGAAACGATAGGCCGAAAAGGTCGTCAGCCGTCCCTGCCCCAGATCGAATGCGGTGACCGTCATCAGCGGCGCGAGGAAAGGCTCGACCGCGTCAAGGCCGCTATCATCGGGGACCATCGCGCGAATATCGGGAAGCCGCTCATAGAGACGCGCCTGCGCCCGGATACTCGCCGCTTCGACCACGTCGCGCGACCAGCGCGCCATCGCATCGTCGCGATCGAGCCCGATATCGAGCGAACGGCGCACATAGCGCTGCGTCGCCGAACTGAACCCGGCAAATTCCTTCATCTCAGCCAGTGTCATTGCGCCGTTGGCTGGTTTCATTCTCGAAGCCATGTCGTCACCCCGCCCGCATTGTTGGACCGGATGAACTATGCGCCAAGATGGTTAACGCCATGCTTAACGCCCTGTCGTCCGGCGTTAAGCATGGAATCATAGTTCTTGCTGCGACGCAACAAAGGTTGCGACGAACGGTTCTCTGCGATCAAAAACATCGCCGAGTGCGACAGTTACGCAACATTTTTCCCGGATTCTTCCCGCATGCGCGGAGCGGCGGGGTTATTTCCTGTCGGCTTGAATCTTTTCCTCTGCTTCGGCATCGAACCCGGACGACGCCGGCGGCGCGACGTTATGCACCGGCTGAGTCGAGGCCGGCGGATCGGATGCATCCATCGATTCATCCAGCGCGGCGTCAAGCCTCGCATCCTCATTCTCCGGATCCTTTTCCAGCCGTTTCATGATCGATTCATCCTGCCCGGCATTCTGGCGCGGGTGATGGATCTGATCATTCTCATGCGGGTCCGAATCCGTCTCGGGGTCGGGCGGGGCGACCGACAGGCTGTCGAGCGCCTTCGGGTCGATCGTCTTGCTGTCCTCGGTCATGGCCAATCCTCTCTCGGCTGTTCCGCTAGTAGAACGATCAGCCCACGCCCCCGTTCCGTACCGCGTCGTCCAGCCGAGTGACTTTCACGACCTGTCTGTACATCGTCGCCGTGCCGAACACCGTCATGAAGGCGATGTCGGTCGCGTCGCGCCCCACCGCCACACGTGCGATTTCACCGCATTTTGCCATGCCGGTCGCATCGATCAGGTGCCATCCGCCAGCCAGCCAGAGCTCGGCCACCGCGTGAAAATCGGGTGGATCGACGCCGGGCGCATAGGCCGACACGCAGCGTGCCGGGATGCCCCCGGCGCGCGCCAGCGTGACCAGCAGATGCGCATAGTCGCGGCACACCCCGCGCCGGTCGGCAAAGGTCATCATCGCGGTGGTCACGCCACTGCTCGACCCCGAGGCATAGGTCAGGTTTTCGCGCACCCAGTCTCCGATCGCCGAGGCCAGCGCCCCGCCCTCCAGCCCGGCGAATTCGCTCTGAACGAAACCTTCGAAATGGTCGGACTCGCAATAACGGCTGGGCAGGAGATAGGGAATCGCCTCCGCCGGCAGCTCGGCCATGGCGGTCGGCGGCAAGCTCGACAAATCGACAGGTGCGCGATCGATCGCCACCACCGCGCGATATTCGGCCTGAAACGAGCCCGAGGCGCGCGCCCATGTTCGCTGCCCGATCCCCTCCTCGCCGCTCATCGCGCGGAGCGGGTTATCGCAATAAACCCGCAGATCCTGCTGTTCGAGCCGCTGATCGGCCATGGCCGCCGCCTCGATCTGCAGCAGCACTTCCGCGCTGTCGTCGACGAAATAATCCAGCAAGACGTCGATCGAGAGGCGCATCGATGTTCCTATGATCGTCGCGGCCGACATGGCGGCGACATGGCGAATCCCCTCGCCATAGGCGCTTGTTCCTGCAGGAACATGACTTCGCTCAACTTCGTCTCCGCAGCGCAAAGAAAAAGGCCCGGCAGGTTTCCCCGCCGGGCCGGATTTTCTCGCTGCGCCGCGCCTCAGTTCCGGCTGGAACCGAAGATGCGCAGCAGGAACAGGAACATGTTGATGAAGTCGAGATACAGGCTCAACGCCGACATGATGACCACACGGCCTTCATCGGCAGTGCCCGCCACATGGGCGTACATGCTCTTCGTTTTCTGCGTGTCATAAGCCGTCAGGCCAGCGAAGATCAGCACACCAACGATGCTGATGATCAGCGCCATGACCGGCGACTGGAAGAAGAAGTTCAGGATCATCGCGACGATCAGCCCGACCAGGCCCATGATCAGGAAGGTGCCGAACGCCGACAGGTCGCGCTTGGTGGTGTACCCGTACAGCGACAGCCCGGCAAAGCCCGCTGCCGTGGCGAAGAATGCCTGGGCAATCGAGGTGTCGGTGTAGCGCAGGAAGATGGTCGAGAGCGACAGGCCCATGGCGATCGCAAAGCCCCAGAACATCGCCTGGAGCGTGCCGAACGACATCCGGCCCTGGCCGAAGCTCATGAACAGGACGAATCCGAGTGGTGCGAACATGATGACATATTTCAGGATGCCCGGGTTCAGAAACACCGCTTCGGCATAGCCCGAGGATGCGAACAGCATCGCGATGACGCCGGTGAGCAGGATGCCCGAGGTCATGTAATTATAGACGGACAGCATATAGGCGCGGAGACCCGCGTCGTACGCTTCCGTACGCGCGCCCGCCGTCGCGAAAGGCGCGGCGTTCGGCTGGGGGTCAGACCAATTAGCCATGTCGAATAAACTCCTGATGCCCGACTTGATGCCGGATAGGTTGAATATCGCCGCTCCGGCCCCGCTTTTCAAGCAAAAGCGGTTGGCGTTGGCCGTATGACACAGGCTAAAGCGGCGCGATGCATCGATTGTTCGTCGCACTCCGCCCGCCGCCTGCGATCCGCGATACTCTGGCCGACATCATGGACGGCGTGCCGGAGGCGCGCTGGCAGGATGATGAGCAGCTACATCTGACCCTGCGCTATATCGGCAAGGTCGATCGCCATATGGCCGAGGATATCGCCATCATGCTGGGAAGCGTGCGGTCTCCGGCGCTTGATCTGCATTTGTCCAGGGTCGGCCAGTTCGATCCGCAGAGCGGCAATGACAGCCTATGGGCCGGAGTTGTACCGCATGAGCCCCTGGGGGCACTGCATCGCAAGATCGATCATGCGCTGGTCCGCCTCGGCCTGCCACCGGAAGGTCGCGCCTATCGCCCGCACATCACACTCGCACGCTTGTCGAAGCGTGCCGGCCAGCAAGTCGAGACCGCCCAATGGCTCGCCGCGCATGCCGCGCTGAGCAGCGAGCCTTTCCGGGCCGACCATATCATTCTCTACGAAAGCCATCTCGACAGCGACGGCGCGCGTTACGAGCCGGTCGGCCGGTGGCCGCTCGACGAGGCAGCACTCAGCTAGCCCCGAACACCCCGCAAGCGATCCGCGCGCCGCTGTTCCCCGACGGATCGGTCATCAGGTCGTCGGCGGCGGCATGGACGACCAGCGCCGAGCCATCGCCATCCAGCAGGCCGGCCATGGTCGCGCCCGGGATGGTGATGCCGAGTGTCCCGCGTCCATCGGTGCCGATGATCAGATTGGGCAGGTCGCCCTCATGCGGACCCTGCGGGTTCATCGAACCATGCTTCATGCCCGTCGGGTTCCAATGTCCGCCCGCGCTGGCGAAGTCCGGTCCTTCGCACAGCCCGGTCGTATGGACATGCGCGCCGTGCGTGCCCGACGGCATGGCTTTCGCATCGATCGTGAAGCGCAGGCCGCCGGCCACCTCGCTGGCGGTGACCCGGCCGACCTCGGCACCCGCCGCAGTCTTGAGCGTCGCGACCGCACGTGCACCGCCCGCGACCGGCGCACCGGTTTCCAAGGCCTTTTCCTTGCAGCCAGCCAGCCCAAGGATCGCCAGCGCCGCCGTACCGATCAGAATCGTCCGCATATCGTGTCTCCGTGTGGCCTCAGCAGCGATGAAATTGCATCGGGGAAATTGCATTGGCCCCAGTCTATTGGGCGAACCGTTTCCAGGGGCAAGGGTTCCCTTGCAAAAACCGAAATACCGTGGGCTCTATTCCGGCTCGCAAGCTCGGCACCCCGAGGCCGCACGATCACCTCCTCTGAAAGGACGCTGTACCGATCCGCCCGTGTTTCTTTCGGCTCGTACGGCCGGGCACCGTGGTCGAGTTCCGGATGTATCTGCGGTATTTTCTCTCTCAACCGGTCTAATCTATGATTTTTGAGCCACACCCAATTCAGTCGGCGCAGTTTTTACCATAATCGCCCCTCCTGTTGTACAATTGATGCGTCAAAACTGCCGCCGTCGTAATGATATTATGTGCGCGGAATTTAGTCCGATAAGAGCGAAATCTATCCGGTTTTGCACCGGATTTATACCCGGCCCTCCCATTGCGCTTCTTCCGAAATTGGCAGACCAATTAGGCTCTGCCGAAGAAGCCAAACAGGCTCTCGGCGCCGATAGCAAAAGGAGAGATGTCATGTACCGCAAGCCTGGCTGGAGCATTCTTCAATCCACATTGGTGACAACAGCCGCCATATTCTTCTCGTTTACTTTCCTGGCAGCCGCTCTTTCCGGGGTGATTGCCTGATCAAGGAAGCTCGTCGCCCGATGGGCGGCGGGCTTTTCGGGAGATCCGATATGTCCAGCTTCTATAAAATGAATATGCGCGCCCTTCCCGATGTAACGGAAGTCGCGCTCGCTGTCGGAGCCATTATTCGCGCCCAGTTGGACAGCCCACGCGGAAATGGACCGAAACATACTTTTGTCTGGCTTTCGCGGCGAATCGAAGTCGTAACCAGAATGACTGTAGGATCGGATACGATCCGCCAATTCCTCAATTCCGTGAGCAGACTCGGAACACCAGATGCTCATAGGATCAACAAGACAAACACAACACTTGAAGCTCTATATGACTATATTGTTGGTGACTATCACCGCTTTCACCCCGATGTGCACAAGGTCTTTCTTGCCAATCGTGATGCGTTACATCTGAAGCGCCTGGCCGACGAGGATATGGCGACGATTGACGAGGTGCTGGCCCCTTACGCGATTGGGACACAGCGTTGGCTTAATGTCTCCGGGCGCGACATGAGGGAATTGTCGAGCAAACTCGTCGGAAACCATTATGTGCTTCGCAAATCGACCATAAACAGTCACGAATTTATGAAATCCGAGCTATCGGTCAAATCGCATGTAAAGGACCTCACTACATACCTATCCATAACCCACCGTCATCAACAGCGATCAAAGGCGTTTACCAAATCTCATGGGTTTGTTCTGCGATCCATTCGCAATGTATATGCCGCCATGCAAATCGAAGGGCATGAAGGGTTGGAACTTCTGGTACTGCGCGAAGAAATCCAGCGAGCCCCGCAATTTTTCATGGGATTCATGATCGGCGTCAATAGTGATCGTAACGTCTACGAATCCTCAGTGCTCGTCATCCCGGCCAAATCGCTATCCGATCACCGTATCAAAGAGGCGTGGGATAATCTGCCGTCTCGTTTTTCCGAAACCAATGAGGATTTTTCCTGGTTGCTCGGGAACACCGAGCTCGGCCAACTGGTCAAATCGGTGCTAGGCGAAGAACGCTCACGGTTGCTGCCGAGATTTGGCGATAATGAAGATTGAAGCACGCGGCGGGTCGAGACTGTCTCTCGTACCCGCCCACGCCTGACTCCATGCGTTCAAGAATATCCGGCCGTCACCGACAGGCCGCCCATGGCATCCATGCCCATGGCCGCCATCGCCCGCGCGCCCTTCCCCAACCCGCACCCCCTTGCTAAAGCCCGCCCGACTCTAGGCATCCGCACATGCCGCAAGCGCGCCCGCGCGGGTTTCCCGCCTCCCCGCCGCGCTCCGGTACGCGCACTTAATGGAAGGATACTCCGCCACATGACCGCCATCGGCCAGGACACACTCTCCGCCCGCACCACGCTCGACGTGAACGGCACGTCCTACGACTATTATTCGCTCGCCACCGCGGCGGCGAAATATGGCGACATCTCGCGGCTTCCCTTCTCGATGAAGGTCCTGCTCGAGAACATGCTGCGTTTCGAGGATGGCAAGACCGTCACCACCGACGATGTCCAGGCGATCATCGACTGGCAGCAGGAGCGCCGCTCCGACCGCGAAATCCAGTATCGCCCCGCGCGCGTGCTGATGCAGGATTTCACCGGTGTGCCTTGCGTGGTCGACCTGGCGGCGATGCGCGACGCAATCACCAAGCTTGGCGGCGACGCGGCCAAGATCAACCCGCTTGTCCCGGTCCATCTCGTCATCGACCACTCGGTCATGGTCGACGAATTCGGCACGCCCCAGGCGTTCGAGGACAATGTCGAGCTGGAATATCAGCGCAACAATGAGCGTTATGAATTCCTCAAATGGGGATCGAAGGCGCTCGACAATTTCAAGGTCGTCCCCCCCCGGCACCGGCATCTGCCACCAGGTCAATCTGGAGAATATCGCTCAGGCAATCTGGTCCTCGGTGGCGCCCGACGGCAGCAATATCGCCTATCCCGACACCTGTGTCGGCACCGACAGCCATACCACCATGGTCAATGGCCTCGGCGTACTCGGCTGGGGCGTCGGCGGGATCGAGGCCGAAGCCGCCATGCTTGGCCAGCCGGTATCGATGCTCATCCCGGAAGTGGTCGGCTTCAAGCTGATCGGCGAGCTGGCCGAGGGCATCACCGCCACCGACCTGGTGCTGACCGTCACGCAGATGCTTCGCGCCAAGGGTGTGGTGGGGCGCTTCGTCGAATTCTTCGGCCCCGGCCTCGACGCGCTCAGCCTCGCCGACCGTGCGACGATCGCCAATATGGCGCCCGAATATGGCGCGACGTGCGGCTTCTTCCCGGTCGACGATGCGACGCTCGACTATATGCGCCTGACCGGCCGCACCGATGAACAGATCGCCCTGACTGAGGCCTATGCCCGCGCACAGGGCATGTGGCGCCTCGCCGACATGCCCGACCCCGTGTTCACCGACACGCTCGAACTCGACATGGCCAATGTCGTACCGTCGCTCGCCGGGCCGAAGCGCCCGCAGGACAAGGTCATCCTCACCGAGGTCGACGACACGTTCAACGCCGACCTCGCCAAGGTCTATAATCACGGTTCGGCCAAGCGCGTTCCGGTCGAGGGCCGCGATCACGATATCGGCGACGGCGACGTGGTCATCGCCGCGATCACCAGCTGCACCAACACGTCGAACCCGTCAGTGCTGGTCGCCGCCGGCCTGGTCGCACGCAAGGCCAATGCCTTCGGCCTGAAGCCCAAGCCCTGGGTGAAGACCTCGCTCGCACCGGGGTCGCAGGTCGTCACCGACTATCTCGACAAGGCCGGCCTGACCACTGATCTCAACGCGGTCGGCTTCAACCTGGTCGGCTATGGCTGCACCACCTGCATCGGCAATTCCGGCCCGCTCGCCGCGCCGATCTCCGCCGCAATCAACGAGAATGACATCGTCGCCGCCTCGGTCCTGTCGGGCAACCGCAACTTCGAAGGCCGCGTCTCGCCCGACGTGCGCGCCAACTTCCTCGCCTCGCCGCCGCTGGTCGTCGCCTATGCGCTGAAGGGCACCGTGACCGAGGATTTCACCACCACCCCGATCGGCCAGGCGACCGACGGCACTGACGTCTACCTCAAGGACATCTGGCCCTCGAACGCCGAAGTCCGCGCCGTGATGGACGCCAATATCGACCGCAGCATGTTCCAGTCGCGCTACGCCCATGTCTTCACCGGCGATGCGAAGTGGCAGGCGATCGACGTGACCGGCTCCGACACCTATCAGTGGCGCGCCGGGTCGACCTATGTCGCCAACCCGCCCTATTTCGACGGCATGACGATGACCCCGGCCCCGGTTCAGGACATCATCGAGGCGCGGCCGCTCGCCATCCTCGGCGATTCGATCACCACCGACCACATCTCGCCCGCCGGCAGCATCAAGGCGGATTCGCCCGCCGGCACCTATTTGCAGGAACATCAGGTCAGCAAGGCCGACTTCAACAGCTATGGCGCGCGCCGCGGCAACCATGAAGTGATGATGCGCGGCACCTTCGCCAATATCCGCATCAAGAACGAAATGGTCCCCGGCATCGAAGGCGGCATGTCGTCGTACAAGGGCGAAGTCATGCCGATCTATGACGCGGCGATGCGCTTCAAGGCGGACGGCGTGCCGCTCGTCGTCATCGCCGGCAAGGAATATGGCACCGGATCGTCGCGCGACTGGGCGGCCAAGGGCACCAACCTGCTCGGCGTGCGCGCAGTCATCACCGAAAGCTTCGAGCGTATCCACCGCTCCAACCTGGTCGGAATGGGCGTGTTGCCGCTGCAATTCGCCGAAGGCGTGACGCGGCAAACACTGAAGCTCGACGGTTCGGAAAGCTTCACCATCATGAAGGTCGCCGAAATCCGCCCGCGCCAGGATGTCGAGGTCACCCTGACCCGCGCCGACGGCACGGTCGAAACCTTCATGACCCGCTGCCGCATCGATACCGTCAACGA
Source organism: Sphingomonas alpina (assembly GCF_014490665.1). Taxonomy (NCBI): domain Bacteria; kingdom Pseudomonadati; phylum Pseudomonadota; class Alphaproteobacteria; order Sphingomonadales; family Sphingomonadaceae; genus Sphingomonas; species Sphingomonas alpina. The sequence goes on from NZ_CP061038.1 coordinate 2,538,472, forward strand.
GCTGGAATATTTCCTCCACGGCGGCATCCTGCAATATGTACTGCGGAACCTCGCCGCTTGATAATCGCGATCGAGATTGTGGGATGGACCGGCGCCATCCTTATTCTCGTCGCCTATCTGATGGTCTCGGCGGGCCGGCTGACCGGCCAGTCCGCCGTATTCCAATGGATGAATCTGGTCGGCGCGGCCTGTTTCATCGTCAACAGCGGCTGGCATGGCGCGCTGCCTTCGACCGTGTTGAACATATTATGGCTGCTGATCGGCATAGTGGCGCTGTGGCGCATCGCCAGATCGGCGGGTAGGACGAAGCTCCAACCGGGTTCCGGTCAACCAAGTTCTGGAGAGCGACAATGAGCATGACCCTGGATTTCAACCTGGGCGAAAATGCCGACATGATCCGCGACACGACCGAGCGGTTCGCGACCGACCGGATCGCACCGCGCGCCGCAGAGATCGATGAGAACAACAAGTTCGACCGTTCGCTCTGGCCGGAAATGGGCGAACTCGGCCTGCACGGCATCACCGTCGAGGAAGAATGGGGCGGCCTTGGCCTTGGCTATCTCGAACATGTCATCGCGATGGAGGAAGTCAGCCGCGCCTCCGCCTCGATCGGGCTCAGCTATGGCGCGCACTCCAATTTGTGCGTCAACCAGATCCGCCGCTGGGGCAATGACGAGCAAAAAGCGAAATACCTCCCCAAGCTCATCTCCGGCGAACATGTCGGCAGCCTCGCCATGTCGGAGGCCGGTTCCGGCTCCGACGTCGTCTCGATGAAGCTCAAGGCGACCTTGCAGGGCAATGATCGCTATCTGCTCAACGGCACCAAATTCTGGATCACCAACTCGACCGAGGCCGACACTTTGGTGGTCTATGCCAAGACCGATGGCGAGGCCGGCCCGCGCGGCATCACCGCATTCCTGATCGAAAAGGGCATGCCCGGTTTTTCGGTCTCGAAGAAGCTCGACAAAATGGGCATGCGCGGCTCCGATACCGCCGAGCTGGTGTTCGAGGATTGCGAAGTCCCGGCCGAGAATGTCATGGGCCCGGTCAATGGCGGTGTCGGCGTGCTGATGTCGGGGCTCGATTATGAGCGCACCGTGCTTGCCGGCGGACCGATCGGCATCATGCAGGCGTGCCTCGACGTCGTGCTGCCGTACGTCCGCGAGCGGAAACAGTTCGGCACGCCGATCGGCAGCTTTCAGCTGATGCAGGCCAAGGTCGCCGACATGTATGTCGCGCTCAATTCCGCCCGCGCCTATGTCTATGCCGTCGCGCGTGCCTGCGATGCGGGCAAGACCACGCGTTTCGACGCGGCCGGTGCGATCCTGCTGGCGTCCGAAAATGCGGTGAAGACCTCGCTTGAGGCAATTCAGGCGCTCGGCGGTGCCGGCTATACCAGGGAATGGCCGGTCGAGCGCTTCCTGCGCGACGCCAAGCTCTACGATATCGGTGCAGGTACCAATGAAATCCGCCGCTTCCTGATCGGGCGCGAACTGATCGGCGCCTGATCGTCGACGCTCGGGCGACCGGCGCGGCTCATTCGGCCGCGCCGTTTTGCAGGAAGACGACATAGCCCCTGAAGTTCGGATTTGAATCCAGCGCGGCGGGCGGATGCCACTCGCCGCCCTGCAGCAAACCGATCCGGAACGGCGTCTTCATGCGATCAAGCCGGGAGAGATAGCTCGCATAGCCGGGAATGACCCGACGGCCCTGATAGATTTGCAGCACGATCTCATCGACCGTGCCGGCCAGTGCGTCGAGCCCCCTGGGATCGCCATTGGCGCTCCAGTCGAGCAATCCGGTGATGCCCAGCCGGCAATCGGCCGGCAGGCGGCGGCGCAGGTCGGCAAGGAACACGGCATAATGGTCGAGATGGCGCGTACGGGCGTCGAAATCGATCTGGATCCCGACCACGTGATTGCCGGCGGCACGCCACCGGGCAAGCTGCGCCCTCACCTGCTGATGGATCTGCGGCGACCAGGCCAGCGTTTCGACCCGCACCACCATCCATATGTCCCGGCCCTTGATATGCGGCACGGCCGGGCGCTGCTGCACCAGCCGAACCGGGTTACCAGCCTCGACCTGCCCTTGCAGCAGATAGATCCGCTTCGCCTGCTTCAGGACCGGTTGCGGCTTCACCCCGGCCCAGAGCCAGAACGCATCATAATGGCGCGCATCGACCGTCCCAGCGGGAACCGGTGCTTGCGACACACTCGCGACCGCGAGCAGGATCAGGGCGATCGCTCCGCGGATCATCGATCACCAATAATATCGTAAATCCTGAGCCCATTGCGACGTCGGATAGTCGTTCTTCAATCGGGAGAACCAGGCCTTGCGCTGCGCGCGCGGCACGTCGGTTCCGCCGCACTCGTTGCGGCCGTTCGGCGCGTAGCAATTGATCGCGCGATACAGCGCATAGGCTTTGCCGCGCGCGGGCGCCTGCGGGTCGGCGATAATCGATTTATAGACTTCCAGCCGCGAATAGGGCTGGCCCGGGAACAGCGATTGCGTGCCGCCAAGCTGGTCAGCGGGTGGCTGGCGGTCGAACTCGGACTGATCGAAATTGTTCGCCCGCATGAATTCGGCCAGGCACAGGCGCGCCGTCACATCGCGCGGCGCCTTCGCCAGCGTCATCATGGTCTGGCGGAAAGTTGCGCAGCCATAATCCCCCATGTTGCCGGGCTTCAAAAAGACTCCCAATGGCGGGTCATTCGTCGCGGCAAAATCATAAAGGCTGCCCTCGACCGGCGCATTGGCCGGCACGGATTTCAGGTCGTCGAGAAAGTCCTGATACAATCCATGCCCCATCTCCTTGTACAACAAGGTGGCAAGCGCCACGCCGCGTTCGTGGCGCGAAATGCTGCCGTCACTGGCCTGGCGTCGGAGCAATTGCGGACCCGCGACATTCTTGAGCAATATCTCACGGATATCCGGTGCTCGAACCGGCGATTCCTTGGCGAAGATACGCTCGAGGCCAGCGGAACGTTCGTCGTGCAGCGCCAGCGCGAGTTCGAGCGCGGGGCGTTCGAACGGCAATGTCGCACCGGGAAGCATCTCGACCCAGAAACCACGCGCGTTCCGATCCCGGCTTTGCTCCAACGCCACGCCACGCAGCATCTGCCGGCTGAACTGGAAATAGTCGAACACGCGCTGCCGCGCCGCATCCGGAATAAGCCGCAGGACGTCGGCAGGACGGTTGTCGACGAACAACGCATGGGCGGCGAGCAGATAGTCGAACAGTGCCGGATTGCCCGAAAAATGCGCGCGCTGCGCTTGCAGCTCATCAAGGGTGAGCGGCGTGCCGCAACAGTCCGTTGGCTTATCGCTGTCAGGTCCGCGCATCCGCGCGAGATCGATCACGGCGAGCAGGATCGGATCGGTCGTATTGGCTGTGGTGAGCAGCGGCAGGAGCTTGTTGTCCACTTCCTGCGCAAGGTCCGCGGTATCGATACCGCGCTTTTCCGGCGCGAGCCGAAACAGTGCGACATATTCCGCCACCAGCTTGTCGGTTCGCCGCCCAAGCCAATAGACCCGCCGCAACAAGCCTCGCGCCGAGTTGCTGTAGCGCCCCTGCGGATAGGCGCGGAGATAGTCGCGCAGATTGGCCTCGGCCGCGTCGATGATTCCGGCCTGAGCCGAAAACCCCTCTTTCGGCGAACCATATTCATCAAAGGCATCGACCTGGGCACGGTTCACTTCGACGCGCGCCAGCATATAGCGCGCCGTTTCCGCGATCCATGACTGGTCCGCGCCAGCCAGGCTGCGGAACACCGTGGCGGCGGCGTCATAGTCCCCCGCATAAAAGGCTGCCGCGCCGCTCAGATAGCGCTCGAACAGCTTTCCGCGCGGCGACTGGATGCTCTGAGCGATCGGCGCCGCTCCGGCCGCGCCCGCGCAGCTCGGTTGCAAGGCGCGTCGGGCCCGGACCAGTTCGTCGCGATCACGTTGCGGGACCTTGCGCTCCGCCTCGACCGCCGCCACGAAATCATCGGCGCCCAAATGGTTGCTCAGGCAGCGCGATCCCTCGCCATTGGCATAATTGAGATAGGCGGTCGTTTCCGGGCCGGAATAATTATAACCCGCAAACATCGCCCAATCGAACAAGGCACCCGGTTTCGCTGCAGAGTCCGGCGGGGTCAGACCTTGTTTCGGAGCGCCTCGACCGATCAGGAGCACCAGATTCACCCGCGTATCGTTGCCGGGCGACAGGATCGCCATATTGTCGCAACCGGTCATGTCGCGATGTTTCAGCTTCCAGGAGGTCGAGCATCCGAAATCACCGCTTGCCATTGCCGGCGCGGACCAGCCGAGCGCAGCGAGCAACAGGATAAGCGACAGGTAAATCCGGGACATGACAAAACTCTTCACAGCCGATGATCTCTTGTATCGACATCGACCTAAAGGTCGAGCCATACGGCTTTCACCATGTACGCCCTGCAATCTTGCAACCCTGCCGGCGCCTGAGCGATCGGATGCCGATCAAGATCGCCCTGTTCCGCAGCATGGTGATCGGCGACCGCCGGCTGACGCGCGAGGCGTTGCTGCGCATCGCCGAGGCAGTCGGCGGGGCCGATGCCCGCACGGTGATCGCCACCGGCAATCTCGTGTTCCGGTCGCGCAAAAGCGTGAGCCGTCTGGAGCAAGAGCTCGAAGCGGCCTGTGCCGAAGAATATGGCCGCGCCACCGAGATCGTCGTCAAGACAGCGGAGGAATGGCGCGCGATGCTCGCCGCCAATCCGTTCGAGCATGAGGCGCACGAAAAGCCGGCGCACCTGATCCTCTGGGCGATGCGCGATCCGCTGCCCAATCAGGGCCTGGAACAACTGCGCCGGCGCGCCCAGGGCGCCGAGCGTATCGAGCGCATCGCCAGCGGTGATTTCTATTGCTGGTTCGGCGCCGGCGAGATGGCGGGCTCGAAAATGATCGCCGGCTTCGGCCTGAAATCGCTTGGCGCGGTCGGCACCAATCGCAACTGGAGTACGGCAACCAGGATCAGCACGGCACTCGACGAGATGGCGAAGCGCGGCTGATTGAGCCGATGGCCACAAGGATCAGGGCACTTGCCGCGTGGACGGTCCCAAGCGTCGATTCACTTTGGATGGCGTTGATAGCAGCGTCGCACTGACCGATCTCCGATTGCTCGCTTACGCTCTTTCTCATCATGAAAACGACTGCAGGATATGCCCCTGTTCCGGGCTGAACGGGCGGCCCGCCCACCCCTGTTATCAACCGTCCCACCCCTGTTATCTCAATAACAGGGGTGGGAGGCCTCAAGCCATTGAACAGGAACGAAGAAATATCATCCAGAATCCAACACGACCCCTGTTATCGCGCGATGTTTTTTTATTTTGAGGAACAGGGGTAAGCGGCGGCACCATGGACAGGGCCGCCTTCAGCTGCAGCCCGGTGTCCTGGGTCTGGTCGGCAAGCCGCGAAAGCCGCGGGATCGCCGCCTCTCCTCGGATAAGCGGCCGGGCGCGCTGGTGCAGGTCGAGAGAATCGATGCCGCCGACACGGTGTGGAGCTCTGCCCCCGCGCATCACCGGCTTGGCGAGTGGCCGCTTGCAAAGGAAACTGGCTGGGGCGGCAGGATTCGAACCTGCGAATGGCGGCATCAAAAGCCGCTGCCTTACCGCTTGGCGACGCCCCAACGAGAATGCGCGGCCTTAAGGCCGAGAATGCCTCATGAAAAGAGGCAAAGCGCCGGCCGGCCGCAGTTCAGTCGAGACGCGTGACCCAGCCATGCGGATCGGGTGCCTGGCCGCGCTGGATTTCCACCAGACGGCTGCGCATCTGCGTGGTGAGTTGGCCCGCGCCGCCGCCACCGATCGTGAAGCTGCCCTCCGGCGTCGAGACCTTGCCGATCGGCGTCACCACCGCGGCGGTGCCGCAGGCAAAGGATTCGGTCAGCCGGCCGCTCGCGGCATCGGCGCGCCACTGGTCGAGCGAATAGGGCTCCTCGCGCACCGTGATGCCCTGCTCGCGTGCCAGCTTCAGGATCGAATCGCGCGTGATGCCAGGCAGGATCGTGCCGGTCAGCGGCGGGGTGAGCATCGATCCGTCGTCGAACACGAAGAAGATGTTCATGCCGCCCAGTTCCTCGATCCAGCGGCGCTCGACCGCGTCGAGAAACACGACCTGGTCGCAGCCATGACGGATCGCCTCGGACTGGGCGAGCAGGCTGGAGGCGTAATTGCCGCCGCATTTCGCCGCGCCGGTGCCGCCTGGCGCCGCGCGCGTATAATCCTGCGATACCCAGAGCGAGACGCTCGGTGCGCCGCCCTTGAAATAGGCGCCGACCGACGAGGCGATGACCATATAGAGATATTCGGAGCTCGGCTTCACGCCGAGGAACACTTCGCTCGCGATCATGAAAGGGCGAAGATAGAGCGACCCGCCATCGCTTTCCGGGATCCAGTCGCGATCGATCTCGACCAGCCGACGGACCGACTCGAGGAAGATCTCCTCGGGCAGTTCGGGCATCGCCATGCGGCGTGCCGAGTCCTGGAAGCGCCGGGCGTTCGCCTCGGGCCGGAACAGCGCGGTACCGCCATCGGCGAGGCGATAGGCCTTCATGCCCTCGAAAATCTCCTGCGCATAATGAAGCACCGACGAAGCCGGGTCCATTTGCAGCGGCGCACGCGCCTGGATCTTTGCGCTGTGCCACCCCTGCCCCTCGGTATAGCGCACCACCGCCATATGGTCGGTAAAGACTCGGCCGAACCCGGGATCGATCAAACGCTCAGCGCGCTCATTGGCCGCAACGGGCGACGCATTGGCTTCGATTTCGAACGACAGGCCGGTATTCGCGGTCATGACTTTCCTCTACGGGTTCGGGGCTGCCGCACCCGGATCGGGGCGGCAAACAGGTTGCGAACGCGTAAGACGGATGGCAAAACGGGTCAACATGGCTGCCCCAACCTCCTCTGCTTCACCCCTGTTCCTCCGCGAACCCGAAATCCGGCGCGGCGTGGAACTCCTGTATTTCGGCAATAGCCATCTGACCCGGTCAATCGACCGCGGTCTGGCGGCGCAGGGGCTGGGCCGCGCGCATCACCGCGCGCTCTATTTCGTAGCGCGTCAGCCCGACATGACGGTCAGCCAGTTGCTTGGCCTGCTCGCTATCACAAAACAGTCTTTGGGCCGTGTTCTCAATGAGTTGACCGACCGAAAGCTGATCGATGTACGCCCCGGCGAACGCGACCGGCGGCAGCGGCTGTTGCGGTTGACGGCGGACGGTGCCGCACTGGAAAATGAGTTGTTCGAGGCGCTGCGCGAACGCCTGTCGGCCGCTTATGCAAGTGCGGGACAGGCGGCGGTGGGCGGCTTCTGGGCAGTACTCGAGGGGCTGATCCCGGCCGAGGAACGGACCCGCGTCGAGGGCCTGCGCGACTGAGGCACAGGGTTTCTGTCGACTTGCACACAGTTGATCCGGGTGCACGAGCACCCGGTCAGAGCATCTTGAGATATTCCAGCAGGGCCCGCCGGTCGGCGTCGGACAATGTCGTGCCGAATTCGTGCCCGCAGCGGCTGTTCCCCGAATTGAGATTATCGCAGCCCGTCGTCACCCGGTCGCTGTTGAGCCCCGGCTGTACCGCGGCCAGCCCCACCGCCTGGATGTCATAGGCGGCACCGACCTTGAACGATGCGGCGCGTTGGCTGGCCGGCTTGAGCAGGTCGGCCAGCGTCGCGACCGATCCATTGTGGAGATACGGCGCGGTCGCCCAGATACCGAACAGCACGCGTGACTCATAGCGATGCTTGCCATCGGCGGGCGCCGCCGCCGCCTCGTTGAACGAATCGTCGAGCGCCTGCTTCACATCGTTCGACGGCGTCGGTGCCTGCACCTCCGGGCTCAGAGCCAGACTGGCCTTGGCACCCCGGTCGCGCCAGATCGCCGGCACCCATGACCCGCTCTGCAGGATCGCGCCGCCGACCGCCACGCCGAGCAGGCTGAAGGTCGTGGCCGGGTTGGGGATCGGCTTGGTCAGGAACGGGATATGCGCGCCCTTCAGCACGCCGGGATCCGACTCCCGCGCCAGGATGTCATATTGCCGCGTATCGGTGCCGACATCGAGCAGCGGCGTCGCCCAGGTGCTTTGCCCCGGGATTCGTTTCACGCCCGGCGTGACGCCGTGACAGGAGACGCAGCCGCCCTGGCTGTCGGGCAGGTTGAAGATCGCCTGCCCGCGCGCGGCCAGCGCCTGATCAATGGCAAAGGGCCATTTCGGCGCGCCGATCTGCTTGACCAGATCTTCCAGCTTGAGCAGCCCGTCGAACTGGACCGAGGTCGCGTTGGGCGTACCCTTGTTGAGGAAGTCCACGCCGAACAGGTGGAAGAAGGATTTGCGCGGCCGGAACTTGCCGAACACGCCGACCACTTCGCCGGTGTTGCGCGCCAGGCCGTAAATGTCGCTGCCATTGGCGGCAAAGCCAGGCCATTGCGTGTAATCCTGCTTCGGCGCGTTCCACAAAAAGGGATAGCGGACCGGCGCATCGGCGAGCTTGATATTGCCCGGAATCAGATAGCTGGGCGGCTTGCCGAGATCGAGGCCCGCGAGCCGGTCGAAGATCATGCTGACCGCGTCGAGCCGCCCGACGCCCCATAAGGGCGTGGGATAGGCGCCGGTGCGCAGCGCATTTTCGCGCAAGAACCACAAATCCACATCCTGGCGGAGCTGCGTCACCTTCTTCTTCGGTGCGTTCGCCCCCAAAATCTCCGCGGCAAAGGCGGCGAAGGTCGCATTGGTTGCCCGCACCCGGTCGACCGCGTCGAGCATGTCGGACAGCAATGCCTGGAAATCGACCAGCGCCGGACCGCCATCGACGCGATATTGCTGCGTGCCCACGCTGATCTGGCGCGTGTGACAGGCAGCACAGGTCATGCCGGCCATTTCCTGGCCCGCCGGGCCGGCCTTGGTGAAGCCGACCGGCAAGTCGGCGCCAGGATTGGGCAGATAACCGTAGCGCGCCAGCTGATCGCCGAGAAAGGGCTGGCCATCGGTCGTCTTCAGCGCCGCGAGCCAGGCATAGGGGATCATCTGCGACCCCTGGTCCCGGCTGTAGAAATCGCTCCGTGTGGCATCGGTCCAGGCGCCGCCCTGATCGAGGAAGATGACCGCGGGCGTCGCCGCCGCAACAGGTGTATCCTGCCCCACCGCTCCACTCGCCAGGACGGTACCGGACAGGACCAGGCTGGTGGCGACCGATGCCGCCAAAGTGAGCTTTCCGAACGAGCGAGTGCTGCGCATCACCGATCTCCTGAACCATGGCCACGCGGTACACAGGGGCTCAACCCGGCGATCGACAGCGACGCGCCGGTTGCAGCACAGGATCGATAAGATGATCCGTTTCCCTAAGGGTAGAGTGGGACCATAGCGGCCCCTTCAAGGCAATCGCTATTGGCTCCATTCCGGCACCAACTAAGGCGTTTGGTGCGGTTTCGGCTTGAGCTACCGCCCTGCCGTTCGCCCTGAGCCTGTCGAAGAGCCGTCCTTCTCGTTCCGGTGCGAGGAGAAGAAGGACGGTGCGACAAGCTCAGCACGAACGGGAAAAGGGTGATTCTACCCAGGCCTACGGCGCTCTGGCGCGCGGCGGCCGCCATTTCGGCATTGCGCCGGACCGAAGCGCGGATCGTTTCGACCAACAGCGTCTTCAGCGCATCCTCGCGATCGAGAATATTCAGCCCCTCGCGCGTCGAGCCTCCGGGGCTGGCCACGCGATCGGCCAATATGGCCGGCGACACGTCGGCCGCGGCCGCGAGCAGCGCAGAGCCCTGCACCGTGGCGACCGCCAGCCGTTCGGCCTGGTCGGCCGGCAAACCGAGCGTGGCACCCGCCGCGGCCAGTGCATCGATGAAGCGGTAGAGAAAGGCCGGGCCGCTGCCGGCAACCGCCGTGAGCACGTTGAACAGCGCGTCGTCATCGATCCATTCGACCAGCCCGAGCGGTGTCATCAGCGCGGCGACCTGGTCGCGCGCCGCCGCATCGGCGCTTTCCGAATAGAGGCCGACCACGCCCTTGCCGATACCGACCGGCAGATTGGGCATTGCGCGGACGATCGCGCCGGTACGGAAGCGCTTCGCCAGCGCGGCTTCTTCGACGCCGGCCAGGATCGAGATCAGCACCGGCACGCCAGCCAGCCGCTCGCCATAACGCGCCGCGATATCGTCGATCTGCTGCGGCTTCATCGCCAGCATCACCATATCGGGCAAGTCGCCGTCCGGCAGGTCGCGCGCCTGGCGCACGCCGCCCGGGAAGTCGCGGTCACCACGGTTGACGATGTCGATCCGGTCGGGCGCCACCACCCCGCTCGCGACCCACTGGCGCAGCATCGCGCCGCCCATATTGCCGCAGCCGACCAGCCATAATCGCGGCGAACTCACGCCTCGCCCTGCGTCTCGGTCATTGCCGCGGCCATCGCTTCCTTCGGGCTCTTGCCGCCCCACAGGACGAACTGGAACACCGGATAGAAGCGCTCGCACTCGTCGATCGCGGATTCGACCAGCAGTTCAGCGGCGCCGAGCGACAAGGTGCCGCCATCGCCCTCGATCATCGCGGCGTGGCGATAGAGCAGGATGCCGCTCGACGACCAGAGCTCGAAATGACCGACCCAGAGCTGTTCGTTGATCAGCCCGATCGCCTCGTAGATCGCGGCGCGGCGCTCATCGGTTACGCGAATGTCTGGGAAAGCGAGGAATTGCAGTACGCTGTCCTCGTCGCGCCACAGCGCGCGAAGCTCGTACTGCGTCCAGCTGCCCTTGACCTTGGCGATCACCTCATCCTCGAGGCGCTCATGCTCCCAGCCATGCGCCGAAAAATAGCTTTCGAGCATATCGATCGGCGCGGCATCGTCGCGTTCGTAATCGGCTTCGTCGAGCATCACTCGTGCCCCCTGGCGGCATCACTCATATACACAGCGGTGCCGGGGTGGATGATCTCATGCAAGCCGCAGACCGGCAAGGCTTTCGAAAAAACTGTGGAAAAGATGATCAGGCTCCGGCTTTCGGCTTTCTCGCCGGCTTTTCGGTACCCTTGCCTTCGAGCGCATCGAGCCGTGCGCGCAACGCATCGGCGTCGTCGCGCGCCGCGGCGGCCATCGCCTTGACCGCTTCGAACTCGTCGCGCGACACGAAATCGAGCCCGCCGATCCATTCCTTCGCGCGCGAACGGGCGCCGGCCTCGGCTTCGCGGCCGACCCCGGCGAGCGTGCCGGCGGCGCCGTTCACGAACTTCACGAAATCGTCGAAGAGCTTGTTGTCGGACTGCATGGGTATTTTATTCCTGAATAAAATCGTCAAAGGCTGATTTGGGTGCTGCTCGACGATGGCACAAGTGTTTCGGCATTCGGGTTCAACTGATCGATCTGTAAGGTCAAGAGCCCTGCGACCACCAGCCAGGCCAGATAGGGCACCAACAGCCAGGCCGCCGCGGCACGAATCCGCCCGAACAGAAGCGTCGTCGCGAGCGCGAGCACGAACATGATCGCAATCACGATCAGTGACCAGAACACCTGATGCGCGCCGAAGAATAACGGACTCCAGATCAAGTTCACCACCAGTTGCAGTGCGAACAGCAGGATGGCGGGGCCGCGCAGCTTCGATCCGCGCGCATGGATGATCATCGCCAGCGCCAGGCCCATGAAGATATAGATGATGGTCCAGGCCACCGGAAACGCCCAGTCGGGCGGCGTCAGGTCGGGCTTGGTCAGCGCCGCGTACCAGCGATTCGCCGAGCCGGTCGGCACCAGCCGCGCCGAGGCGAAGCCGAGCAACAGGATGAATGGCACGGTGACCATCGCCCAGCGCAGGAACGCCAGCCGAAGCTGCTGTTTCGATGCGATTTCCCTCAACTCAGTCGCCCTTCCGTCCTGCCGCGGGCCGGAACGCCGTGATAAGCGCCCCTGTCGGTCCCGCGACACCTTGTTCGCAATATAGAAGAACGCAAGCGGAAGCGGAGCTTTAAATTCCGCAGATGCGAACGAAATCAGGACGTTTTCGACTTTGGCTTATTGAAGAACAGCCGCGATCAGGAATTCGACATTGCCTTCGGGGCCCGTGATGGGACTTTCGACGACCCCCGCGACACTCCAGCCGCGCGACCCGAACCAGGCCGCCACTTCGTCGCAGACGCGGCGATGGATCGCGGCGTCGCGCACCACTCCGCCCTTGCCCACTTCCTCGCGACCGGCCTCGAACTGCGGCTTGATCAACGCCATCAGTCGCGCGCCGGGTACCGCAAAGCCGAGCGGCACATCGAGCACCTTGGCCAGCCCGATGAAGCTGGCGTCGCAGACGATCAGGTCGACGGCCTCCGGAATATGCGCGGAAGTCAGAATGCGTGCACTGGTTTGTTCGTGAACGATGACCCGGTCGTCCTGGCGCAATTTCCAGGCAAGCTGGTTGGTGCCGCTATCGACCGCGTAGACACGTTTCGCGCCGCGCTGGAGCAGCACATCGGTAAAGCCGCCGGTCGACGACCCGACATCGATCGCCACCACGCCGGTGACATCCCAGCCGAAATGGTCGAGCCCGTGCGCCAGCTTGATGCCGCCGCGCGATACCCAGGGGTGATCGCGCCCGCGCACGTCGAGCAGGACGTCGTCGGCAATCGCCTGGCCCGGCTTGTCGATCTTGCGCTCGCCGGCGAATACCAGCCCTGCCATGATCAGCGCCTGGGCGCGGGTGCGGCTTTCGACCAGGCCGCGATCCACGAGCAATTGGTCAACACGAGTCTTGGGCATGCCTGTCTTCTCGATTCGTGCCGTTCTTTAGCGGCTCGGCCATGACGACGCACGGCGTGATCGGTACAATAGCGGAAGCGGGGCGGAACCGGACAGGTGCGCAACGGTTATCGTTACGCTCGCCGCATCGGCCAGCAACAATAAGGTATGACCATGGCTGCTACATCCCGAACCCGCATCACGACACCATGGTCCTTTGTCGCAACGCTGGCGTTGCTGGCCGCCCCCTGACCGCTGTTCAGGCGCAGGACAAGGATCCGCAGGACAAAAGTTCGACGGCAAGCGACGTGAAGGAAGTCGCCTCGCAGCCGGTGCGCGATGTCGGCATCGAGAAAACCAAGATTCCGCCCTTGCTGGTCGAGGTGAGCAACGCACCCTATGGCATGGGCGGCGCCGGCACCTGCCGGCAGATCGCAGCCTCGATCGACGATCTCACCGATGTGCTCGGCCCTGACTATACCGGTCCGCAATCGGCCAAGAAGCAGAACATCGCCAAGGCCGGCGGCGCGGCAGTGGTGAATTCGCTCATCCCGTTCCGCGGCCTGGTGCGCGAAGTCAGCGGTGCAGGCCCTGCCGAACGCCGTCTGCAGGCGGCGGTCAGCGCCGGCATTGCCCGGCGCGGGTTCCTGCGCGGTCTGCAAAGCGCACGAGGCTGCAAGCGCTGAAAACATGCCCTGTTGCTGGCTGATCCTGTGCCTGCCCGGCCAGGATCAGCCAGTGCCTTTGCTGGCCCGAGCCTCTTCCGCAAACAGCCAGGCGTCACCCCAGGCCCGCAAGGCCTCGATGGTCGGCCGAAGGTCTCGTCCTGCGTCGGTCAGGCGATAGGCTGCGCGCTTTCCCTCCGGCGGTACGCGCTCGAACACGCCGGCCGCGACCAGAATGCCGAGCCGCGAGGTCAGCGCCGCACGCGAGATGTCGAGCCGATCGAGAAATTGTTCGAACCGCTCCGCGCCCAGAAACGCCTCGCGCAAAATCAGCAGCGCCCAACGGTCCCCCACGATCCGTGACGCGCGCCCGATCGGGCATGGGGAACGGGACGGGGTGAAGGATTTCATATCGCGGATGTCTACGAAGGTTGCGCCGGTCGGCATAGCAGGGATATAGTCTGCTTTACAGACTTAATGGAGTGACCCATGCCCTCGCACGCATTCGCCGACAATGACGAAGCCGTCGCCTATATGAAGCGAGTCGCGGTCGCGGCGTCGGGCTTCACCAATTTTCTCGGTGTCGAACCGGTCACCTGCTGGCAGGGTGAAGCCGAGCTGACATTGGACGTGCGGCCCGACATGACTCAGCATCATGGTTTCGCGCATGGCGCGATCGTCGGGCTCATGGCGGACAATGCCTGCGCCTGGGCGGCAAGCTCGGTCGCCGGCGATGTGGTAACCGGATCATACAGTATCAATTTTCTCTCGCCCGCCACCGGCAATCGCCTTCGCGCCACGGGAAAAGTGGTCAAGGCGGGCAAGCGGCAGGTGATCGTGCGCGCCGATGTCTGGTCCGAATCGGACGGCACGCCGCCGGTACTGGCTGCCGTCGCCCAGGCTACGATCATCCCATTGAGCTGACCTGGCACGACGAAATCCACCCGGATCGCGTCCAGGCGACGGGCGTTTTTCCGATGGGCGCTGCCGGTCCTCATTTCGTCGCAATGCCTATTGCCTATCATTTCAGTAGGAATACCTTTCGACATGGGAGGCGTGGCCGCGCGGCGTCCCCTAGAGCAAAGCTTGGCCACGTCTTCTCGACCAGTTTTTCGCCAGTTATTCGGGAGACAGAAGATGGGCAGTTTTTCGCCGTTCGACCCTGCGCAACCGACCATATTGACCGTCCCGGGGCTGGGCGGTTCGGGGCCGTCCCACTGGCAGACCCTGTGGGAAAGCTCGCGCCCCGACACGGTCCGGGTCGAGCTGGGCATGTGGAACACCCCGCACCGTAATGCCTGGGTGACCAAGCTCGACCAGGCGATCCGCCAGGCCCAGGCGCCGGTGATCCTTGCCGCGCACAGCATGGGCTGTCTTGCGGTCGCGTGGTGGGCGGAACTGACTCGGCAACCTTATGGCTGGCCGGTCGCCGGTGCATTGCTGGTCGCACCGGCCGATGCCGACCGGGCCAAGGCTCAGCCTGAACTGAAGGCATTCGGCCCGACCCCGACCACCCCCCTGCCCTTTCCCTCGATCGTCGTCGCGAGCCGCGACGATCCATGGATCGAGCTCGACCGCGCGCACAGCCTGGCCGTGTCCTGGGGCAGCCATTTCGTCGACGCCGGCGAACAGGGCCATCTCAATGCGGCGAGCGGCATCGGCTGGTGGAACGAAGGGCAGGAATTGCTCGAACGGGTTATCGCCGCCGGCAGCGACAGGAAGGGCAAGCCGCGCGCGCCGGGCGATGCACGCTCGATCCTGGCAATCAACGCGACCGAAGCCGCGCAGGAACATTATCTCGGCCGGTGACGGGGTAAAACACTTCCCGTTCGTGCTGAGCTTGTCGAAGCACCGCACTCGCTCTTCCAACGAAGAGAAGAAGAACGGCCCTTCGACAAGCTCAGGGCGAACGGGTGAATGCGTTTCGGTGGAAACGCCGGGGCCGCTAAGCCCGCGCGCCCTCCACGACCGCGCTGGAATTATGCCGTAACGCCTTCAGCACCGTCTCGACGATCGCATCGGCATCGAGGCCAGCCTCGGCATATTGCTTGTCGGGCTTGTCCTGATCCTGGAACATGTCGGGCAAGCGCATGGTGCGGATCTTGAGACCCGCATCGACCAGCCCGGTGTCGCTCGCCAGCGTCAGCACATGCGCACCGAGACCACCAACGGCCCCCTCCTCGATCGTCACCGCCACCTCATGGGTGGTAAGCAGCTTGCGGATCAGCGCTTCGTCGAGCGGCTTGGCGAAGCGCAGATCGGCGACCGTCGTGCTCAGCCCCTTCGCATCGAGTGCGTCGGCCGCCTTGAGCGCCTCCGCAAGGCGCGTGCCGAGCGACAGGATCGCGACCTTCTTGCCCTCGCGCAGGATGCGGCCCTTGCCGATCTCGAGCCGCTCCGGAACCGCGGGCAGCGCCACGCCGGTACCGTTGCCACGCGGATAGCGCACCGCGATCGGGCCGCTGTCATGCATTGCGCAAGTATAGGTCATATGGACCAGCTCGGCCTCGTCCGCCGCCGCCATCACCACGAAATTCGGCAGGGTCGCGAGATAGGTCACGTCGAAGCTGCCGGCATGGGTTGCGCCATCGGCGCCGACCAGTCCGGCACGATCGATCGCAAAGCGCACCGGCAGGTTCTGGATCGCCACGTCATGCACGACCTGGTCATAGGCGCGCTGCAGGAAGGTCGAGTAAATCGCGCAGAATGGCCGCATGCCCTGCGCCGCAAGGCCGGCCGCGAAGGTCACCGCGTGTTGTTCGGCGATCCCGACATCGAAGAAGCGCTCCGGATAGGCCTTGGCGAACTTGTCGAGTCCCGTCCCCGACGGCATCGCCGCGGTGATCGCGCAAATCCGGTCATCCTTTGCGGCTGCCGCGACCAGCGCATCGCCGAAGACATTCTGATAGGCTGGTGGTCCGGGTGGTGCCTTGTCCTGGGTGCCGGTGATCACATCGAATTTCTGCACGCCGTGATATTTGTCCGCCGACGCCTCGGCCGGGGCATAGCCCTTGCCTTTCTTGGTCACGACATGGACCAGGATCGGCCCTTCCGCCGCGTCGCGGACATTTTCCAGCACCGGGATGAGATGGTCGAGATTATGGCCGTCGATCGGCCCGACATAATAGAAGCCGAGTTCCTCGAACAAGGTCCCGCCGGTCGCCATGCCGCGCGCGAATTCCTCAGCCTTTTCCGCTGCCTGATGGACGCGGCGTGACAGTTTGCGGGTGAGCTTCTTGGCCAGGCTGCGCAGGCCGAGATACTCGCTCGACGACACCATTCGCGCCAGATAGGCCGACAGCCCGCCGACCGGTGGCGCGATCGACATGTCATTGTCGTTGAGGATGACGATCAGCCGGTTGCCGGCGCGGGCCGCGTTGTTCATCGCCTCATAGGCCATGCCCGCCGACATCGCGCCATCGCCGATCACCGCGATCCCCTTGCCGGGCTTGCCCGACAGCTGATTGGCCACGGCAAAGCCGATCGACGCGGAGATCGAGGTCGAGCTGTGCGCCGCGCCGAACGGGTCGTATTCGCTCTCGCTGCGCTTGGTGAAGCCCGACAGGCCACCGCCCATGCGCAAGGTGCGAATCCGGTCGCGCCGGCCGGTCAGGATCTTGTGCGGATAGCATTGATGGCCGACGTCCCACACCAGCCGGTCGCCGGGCGTGTCGAACACATAATGGATCGCGACGGTCAGTTCGACCACGCCGAGCCCGGAGCCGAGATGTCCGCCGGTGGTGCCCACCGCTGAAATGGTCTCCGCGCGCAACTCGTCGGCGAGTTGCCGAAGCTGAGCCACCGGGAGCTTGCGAAGATCCGCAGGGCTATGAACCGTATCGAGCAACGGCGTTTCTGGAACGTCAGACATCGCGCGAGCTTAGACGAGCGGGCAACTCGTGTCGATTGCCGCGGATCAACCTGCACAGCTTCTTGACGCGACCTGCATACCCCCTACGACAAAGGGCGATGACCAGCCCCCCTCCCGATTTCTTTCCCGGCTTCGCACATCGTCTCGCCACTGCGGACGACATTCCCGCCATCGCCGCATTGATGGACCGGGCGATCGACTCGCTGCAAAGCCCCTTCCTGTCGCCCGAAGAGGTCGCCGCGAGCCGGCTGAGCATGGGCCTGGACACGCAATTGATCGCCGACGGCACCTATTTCCTGATCGAGCAAGGCGACCGCCTCGCCGGCTGCGGCGGCTGGAGCCACCGCGCGACTCTCTATGGCGGCAACCACAGCACCGAATTGCGCGACGACCGGCTACTCGATCCGGCAACCGAGCCGGCACGGATTCGCGCAATGTACACCGATCCGGATTTCGTGCGGCGCGGCGTCGGCCGGCTGATCCTGTCTTTATCCGAAGCGGCCGCCCGCGCGGCCGGTTTCAGGCGCGCTGAAATGATGGCGACGCTGTCGGGCGAACCGCTTTACCTCGCGTGCGGATATCGACCGATCGAGCGAGTGGTGAAGATGTCTGCGGAGGGGCCGCCGGTACCCGGCGTCCGGATGGGGAAGAGCCTCTGAGATGGTAATGCGACGTTGCGAGCGATGTCGCAGGCAAGATGTTAGCGACTGATCGCTTCCAGCTGACCGCCTGCCAAGGCGCGGCGCAGGCCACGAACCATGACTATTGCGACGCCAGCAATAAGCCAGATACCGCCGGCGATTTCGCATTTTTCAACGGTTGCCGATGAAATCGGCGCGACAATTTGCACGCCGATCGCATGCATTCCGAAAATCGTCATTGCACTGTAGGCAAAATATCTAGCCGTTTGCAGGCTAGCCCGCTTGATCACGAGCAGAGATACGGAAATTGCTGCAAGCGTAAGAGCAAAAATGACAGAAATGTCGGCCATGTTTCGTTCCGATAGACGATACAAGCCATCTTGGCAGGGCGCCTGAACTTCCGCAAGGATCCAGAATATGACTCTGTCCAACGATGTTTAAGGCGAATATCCGGAAGGTCGCAACATGCTGTTTAAAAGCCATATTCTTGATGGCATCAAGGAAGGTCGGGTAACGCTCGCCTTCCGGCACTGGACCAGACCAACGGTGCGCACGGGCGGTTCGTTGCGAACAGCGATCGGCGTACTCGCGATCGGGGATGTCAGGGCAATCGAGATCACGGAAATCTCGGACGATGAGGCTCGGCGGGCCGGATTCGACTCACGCGAGAGGCTCGTGAACGATCTCGCCAAAAGGCGGGACGGTACGGCCTACCGGATCGAATTCCATCTGTCCGGCCCCGACCCACGCGATGCTCTCCGCCAGGATGATCAGCTTGACGATCATGGTGTGGCCGCGTTGCAGGCACGACTGGCCTTGCTCGACCGATCCGGTGCGTGGACGGCTCAGGCGCTCCGCCTGATCAGCGAGCGCGATGGACGGACCGCCGCCGAAATCGCCGATAGCCTTGGCATTGAAAAGCTGGCGCTGAAACGGAAGATCAGATTGCTCAAGGAGCTCGGCCTGACAGAAAGCCTGCACAGCGGCTATCGGCTCTCCGATCGCGGCCGGGTGGTTTATCCGCGGCTTTTCCCCGCATCAGGAAACGGCGGTGGCACGTGACAAGCTTCCTGCTCGACAATCGTTTTTCTCCGGTCACCAACTCCATCGGCTTCCTGAAATGCGATCCGGATCGCGCCGCACGCGCCTATCTGGATTGGCAGGTCGGGATTCAGGAAAAGCGCGGCGTGCGGCTGGCCCAGCAGTCGGTCAGCGGGCCGCTGCCGAACGCACTCAGGTCGTTGCTGCCGCTCACCAGTGTAGAGACGAGACGCTTCCTGTTTCTGCCGACCCATTCCGCATGGACTGCGTTCCTCGATAATGGACATGACGGAACGGATGTTTTCGCACCCGTTTCCTTTCTCGCGCAGCAACTTGGTTGCGAGGGCGTCCGGGCGACGGCCAACCCCCATGCGCCGGAAGACAAGCTATTCGGTGCGACGATTTTGGAGATCTATGGGCCGCACAAGACCGAGTTCCTGAACTATATCCGCTCGGTAGCATCGACCTATGACGGATATAAATGGAGCTTCAGCACGGCCGGCGCGGTTCAACCATTCGAGGATCCGGCACGCTATGCGCAACGCAAGATCCAGAGCCGTTTTACGCTCGACATGCTGGATGCCTATCTGAAAGCCATGGGCATCGATGCGTTCGATGCGGACTTTTATCTGCCGGACAATCGGGCCGCGATCCGCATCGAGAAGATCGGTCCCAGTGCGCCGGCGATGCGCGAAGTTGCGGCAGGCTTCTGACCGGGCCGGCCTGCTCCGCCGGCACAACATCAAGTATAAGTATCTGATATAAAACTGTAATATTTCACAATCGATACCGAGGCGATGGCCTGAGATATGCGACATCCCGGTGTCCCATATCTCTACCTCCTCGCCCGAATGACAGCTCAAAATATGGCACATTCCGGTGTCCCATATCTCCACCCCCTCGCCGGAATGACGGCTCAAAATATGGCACATTCCGGTGTCCCATATCTCGCTTGAAAACGTCTCGTCAGGCTCAACGTCAGCACGCGAGAGCCACGCTCTTATGGCTCAATCCGCCTGACGAGCCAGAGGTCGCTGTCGCCGCTTATCTCCGCAACCGTGTCGCGCGCGGCGATTCAACCACCGCACGAGATCGGGCATGCACCGTCCCTGCCGGACTGATACCAACGCGCTCTTTCTTATTGTCGGAGAAAAACAACATCGCCGCGACCCCGCCGACGAGCAGCATCGCACATGACCATGGTCGCTATATTAAGATGCGAAGCGCTGGCTTAGTTCGGCGTATCGCACTCGGCGCAGGTGCCACGCACCTCGATCACCGGGCGCACCGGCGAAAAACCGGTTGCGGCCGCGGCGGAGCGGACGCCCTTGGTGATATGATCGTCATCGATATGCACCGTCTGCCCGCAACTGTCGCAGACCAGGAAAATGCAGTCGTGCAGGCAATCGGGGTGCGCATTGGCGACATAGGCATTGGCGCTTTCGACCCGGCGCGCCAGGTTCGACGCGACGAACAGGTCGAGGATGCGATAGACGCTGTTGGCGGCGACGCGGCGCCCTTCGGCCTTCGACACCGCCTCGGCAATGTCATAGGCCGATGCCGGCTTGTCGAAACTGGCCAGCGCCTTGAAGATCTGCTCGCGCATCGCAGTCCATTGCTCGCCCGATTTCTCGAGCGTCGCCTGCGCGGCCTTGGCGAGATCGGCGCCTTGCGGTTCGTGATGGTGATGATGGGCGGCCATGGGCATGAATCTAGGCGTTGTCGCGCCAATCGGCAAGGTGGCGCTCAGTTGACCGCGCGGCGATTGAGATCGTGACCGAGCGCGAGAATACCGACGCCGACCAGAGTCCAGATCGTCTCGCCGCCGCTGCCGTCATGCGGCAGGCTCATCGCGCCCGCCATGATACCAAGCCCCATCGATCCGACCGCCGCCGGCATCATATAGCCATGCGTGATAATGCCGCGGCCCAGCGCGATGATGCCGAAGCCGATCGCGATGGTCAGCCCCACTTCATGGAAGATCGGCGCGAGCAGCAGCCCCCCGCGGTCGACAGCAGCGCAAACAGAACCGCACTGGTCAGGCAATGCACCATGCACAGCCCGGACAGGCCGATCGCCAGGCGATCAGCATGCGACTCGATCCAGCCGAGATACCGAGGATAGACTTGTTCCGACATCGTGAAGCCGATGTGGCACAGAAAGGCAGGAGTTACAATATATCATCGACGTTTTTCGTTCCGAAACGGACATTAACGATGCGCCGGAACGATGCGCCTTCGGCAATCGACGCGCGACCGGTTTCGCGCTAGGCGCACGGCATGTTGCAAGCGTCCTCGACCCTTTATCCCGCGCGTCCCCGCACCGTCTCGATCTGGCTGTTCGCGGTCGCCGCGCTGATCGTGCTGATGGTGATGGTCGGCGGCATTACCCGGCTGACCGAGTCGGGGTTGTCGATCACCCAGTGGAAGCCGATCAGCGGCATCATTCCGCCGCTGACTCAGGAACAATGGCTGGCCGAATTCGCCAATTACCAGCGCATTCCGGAGTATCAGCTGCTCAACAAGGGCATGACACTCGCCGGGTTCAAGGCGATCTTCTTCTGGGAATATCTGCACCGCCTGCTCGGCCGCGTGATCGGCATGGCGTTCGCGCTGCCGTTGATCTGGTTCGCGATGCGGAAGCGCATTCCGGCCGGCTATGGCTGGCGCCTGACCGCGTTGCTTGCCCTCGGCGGACTGCAGGGCGCGATCGGCTGGTGGATGGTCGCCTCCGGCCTGTCGGTGCGCACCGATGTCAGCCATATCCG
The DNA here is from genome assembly GCF_014490665.1 of Sphingomonas alpina. Classification (NCBI taxonomy): domain Bacteria; kingdom Pseudomonadati; phylum Pseudomonadota; class Alphaproteobacteria; order Sphingomonadales; family Sphingomonadaceae; genus Sphingomonas; species Sphingomonas alpina. The sequence continues at coordinate 2,560,177 of NZ_CP061038.1, forward strand.
GCTCGCGGTGCATCTGGTGACCGCCCTGGTGATCCTGTCGGGCATCATCTGGACTGCGATGGATCTGCGCGCCGTCGCCCGGCACCGGCTCAGTACGCCGGCACGCTTCACCCCGCTCGCCGCAACGGCGCTGCTACTGCTGTTCGTCCAGATCGTGTTCGGCGCGTTCACCGCAGGGCTCGACGCCGGCTATGCCTTTGCGAGCTGGCCGCTGATGGGCGACACGCTGTTCCCAGCCGGCGTGCCGATGACCACGCCGGCCTGGACCAATGCGGTCGACAATCCGGTCGTGGTGCAGTTCATTCATCGCTGGTTCGCCTTTGTCGCCACCGCCGGCCTGCTGACGCTGGCGTGGCGCGCGGCGAGTGCGGGCGCGCGGCGCTCGGCCTATGCGGTGATCGCGCTGGTCATCTTCCAGATCCTGCTGGGCATCTTCACTTTGCTCAGCGGCGTGCAGATCGACATCGCCGTCGCGCATCAGGTCAATGCCGCGCTGCTGCTGATCGCAGCGACATCCGCGGCACATGCCATCGGTAAACGAGCGTTATAAGGATCAGTCGTCAACCTGGTATTATAATACCCGTCAGGAAACCCGCAGATTGCTTGACTTTCACAAGCCCTGCGATCATTAGCCGCCTCAATCGCGCCGCTCCTCATCGGGCGGCGCGTTCCGTTTCAACGATAAAGGTCCTGGCCCCATGAAGGCGCTGATGAAGACCACCAAGTCGGCCAAGCCGCACGAAGTGGAAAAGAAGTGGCATATCGTCGATGCCGACGGCCTGGTGGTCGGTCGCGCAGCGTCGATCATCGCCAATGTCCTGCGCGGCAAGCACAAGCCGAGCTTCACCCCGCATGTCGATTGCGGTGACAATGTCATCGTCATCAACGCCGACAAGATCCGCTTCACGGGCAACAAGCTCAAGGACAAGATCTATTACCGCCACACCGGCTACGCCGGCGGCATCAAGGGCGTCGCAGCGGGCAAGATCCTCGAGGGTCGTTTCCCGGAGCGGATCATCGAAAAGGCCGTTGAGCGGATGATTCCGCGTGGCCCGCTCGGCCGTCAGCAGATGCGCAACCTGCGCGTCTTCGCTGGTGCAGAGCATCCGCACGCAGCACAGAATCCCGAGGTTCTCGACATCGGCTCGATGAACCGCAAGAACAAGGTGGGCAACTGATGTCCGACAATCGCCAGTCCCTTTCCGATCTCGCCGGCCTGACCAACCAGCCGGCACCTGTCGCGTCCTCGGCCCCGGTTCTCGCCGGTGACGAATACGCACCGGCCGCTCCGGTCGTCGTGCGTGAGCCGATGCCGCTGCGCGAGCAGATCCTCGACAAGCAGGGCCGCGCCTATGCGACCGGCCGCCGCAAGGACGCCGTCGCCCGCGTGTGGATCAAGCCGGGTTCGGGCAAGATCACCATCAACGGCCGCGACCAGGAGGTGTATTTCGCACGTCCGACGCTGCGCCTGGTGATCAACCAGCCGTTCGGCGTCGCCGAGCGTGACGGCGCCTATGACGTCGTCTGCACCGTCAAGGGCGGTGGCCTTTCGGGCCAGGCCGGCGCGGTCAAGCACGGCATCAGCCAGGCACTGACCAAGTTCGAGCCGATCCTGCGTGCGCCGGTCAAGGCCGCTGGTTTCCTGACCCGCGACAGCCGTACGGTCGAGCGCAAGAAGTACGGCAAGGCGAAGGCCCGTCGTAGCTTCCAGTTCTCGAAGCGCTAAGCTTTCTCGCCATCAAACGCGAAGGGGCGGTCCGGCAGCGGGCCGCCCTTTTTCGTTGCGCGGGATTGGGTTAGGCTGGCGCATGGATACAGCCGCACCGACCCTTGCCCCGGATGCCACCACCGAACGGATCCTCGCCTTTATCGAAGGTGTCGGTATCCCAACTGCGATCGCCGCGCTGGACGATACAACCTTCATGCCGGGCATGACGATCCGCGACGGCGTGCTGATCGTCGACCCCGCCCAGCTTACCTGGCCCGGCGACCTGTTGCACGAAGCCGGGCATATCGCAGTGACCGAGCCCGAAAAACGACCGACCCTGCACATGGTCAGCCCCGATCCGGGCGAGGAGATGTCGGCGATATGCTGGTCCTATGCGGCGGCGCTGGCGATGGATCTCGATCCCCGCATCGTGTTCCATGACGGCGGCTATCGCGGCGGCGGCGGCCACATGGCCGGCCTGTTTGCCGAGGGCACCTATGTCGGCCTGCCGATGTTGCAATATTTCGGCCTGGCGTTCGATACCCGAAGGGCCGCGGAAGAGGGCACGCTGCCCTTTCCCCATATGCAGCGCTGGCTCCGCTGAGGGACCTGCCCACGCGCGGCGGGGCGGGTTCGTCTCCCCTTCGCTCAATGCAACAGCCGCGCCTCGACAAACGGCCTGGCCGGCATCGTGAGCCGCTCCGGCAGATGACCGACACAATCGCCAAGCGCCTGTTCGATGCGCGGATAGCGAAACCGGAAGCCATGGAAGATCGCCTTTACCGGCAACACCTTCTGTCCGCCGAGCAGCAGCTCTTCAGCCAGGCCCCCGATTGCAACCCGTAACGGCGCGGCAGGCAGCGGCAAGATCGCGGGACGATGGAGGGCCTTGCCCAACGCTTTTGCGAAGGCGGCACTGCTCACCGGATTGGGTGCGGTCGCATTCAGTGCGCCATGGATTTCCGCATCGGCGGCAGCCGCGATGATCAGCCGCACCAGATCGTCGCGGTGGATCCAGCTCATCATCTGACGGCCATTGCCGACCGGGCCGCCAAGCCCCGTCTCGAAGATCGGCAACAGGCCGGCCAGCATTCCACCGCTATTGCCGAGCACCAGCCCGGTACGCAGCAGCACGGTGCGCACGCCAAGCCCCTCGGCGCGTCGCGCTTCTGTCTCCCACCGTGCGCAAAGTTCAGCGGCGAAGCCCTTGCCCTGCCCAACGCTCTCGTCGATCGCACCTTTATCGTCGATGCCATAAAAGCCGATCGCGGAGCCGCTGATCAAAACTTCGGGGCGGCGTTCCAACCGCGCCACCAAGGCCAGCAAGGCACGGGTCACCTCAAGCCTGGAGCCGATCAGCAATTCCCGCCGTTTCGCCGTCCAGCGCCTCGCTGCAATCGGCTCTCCGGCCAGGTTGATCGCAACATCGCAACGAAAGTCGTCGGGCAGCATGGCCAGGTCGGTGACGATCCTCAGCGGCGTCACCAGTCCGAGCGCACGACGCGCGTCGCGGGTCAGCACGGTGACGTCATGCCCTGCCGCGACTAGAGCCGCGACCAGCCGGCGACCGACAAACCCGGTGCCGCCGGTGACCAGGACTGCCTTGCGCGGGCCGAGCATAGCCGCAAGTTCACCTGCCGGTGTATCATCGAGGCGATGATTGCGCGCCGCCGCGAACAGGTCGCGAATGCCGCATATCATCACCCCGATTGCCGAAACTGTCAGCAGGAGCGAGACAATGCCATGCGCCTGCACGACGAGCGCCGTCGGCTGCCTTGCACCCGCCACCAGCGTTGGCGCGAGCATCGCCAGCAGCACGCCGTAATTGAGCGTCAATACTGTATGCGTCACGCGTTCGCTGGCGGGCAGTGCGCGAACCCGGTCCTCTTCGACGAAATCCCACAAGGTGATGCCGAGTTCGACCGACAACGCGCCGATCAACAACATCGCCGCCAGCCCATGGGGCTCGGTCCAGCCAAGCATCAGGAAGACCAGCGCATAGATCATGTTGCGCACGCCGTGCAGGCGCAGTTCGGTCGCCTGGCCCGGCTTCCAGGCGAGGCGCTGAGTCAGTTCGTGGTGATAGACGGTGTCGAACCCGCCCATGACGACCTGTGCGAACAATAGCGTGACGAAGACAGGATCGTTCATCGTGCCTCTCCCGGACGATATTCGGTGAACTGGCAGGTCTGGCGCACCAGCGTCCCGAACCAGGGATGATCGAGCGCCAGAGTGAAAGCGAACCAGCCATGGTCGCAATCGATATGACCGATCCGCAACCGCCCCGGTGCGAGCCATTTCGGCAGCCTCAATCTGAGCGGCCCGGCGCGCCAGAAATAATGGTCGCTGTCGAAATACAATACTTCCGCTTCGACCTTGAGCACCAGCGCGATGCCGAAACCCATACCGAGATATTCCTCGAGCCCGGTCGGCCCGGCGAAGCGCTTGGAGCTGTGGATGATCTGCGGAAAGCCGCTGCGACGGCAATATTGCCGGGTCCAGAACTGGCCGCGACCCGCTGCATCCTCGGTCACGCAGACTGCGGCCGCGACCCCGGTATCGGTATTGAGCGGCAAGGGCGCGCCAACCAGCCGGCAGAGATTGGCAAGGATGCGTCCGGCCAGGTTCATGCGGCACTCGCTGACTTCGCCGACATAGTTGATCGTCTGTGTGGCGAGCGCCTTGCGCCCGAACCGCGCCCGGACGCTCGGCGGCAGGGACGCCCAGGCATGATCGCCGAGCATCTGACGGAATCGGGGGTCGACCACGGTCGTGTTGCGCGGCGCGGGATGGCGGAGGAGCGCCGCTGCGGGGATGTTGGCCAGGCTTGCCATTTCTTCCTCCTATTCCGATATTTCTGTTTTAACAGAAACTACAGATCAAATAGAGAGTCAAGAGCTGCTGACGAGCGATGAGGCTTAACAGGCAATGCAGAGCAGATTCGAAACGCAGTTCACCGAACTTCCGTTACCGATAGCTCCGGGATTCATTGGCCGTACACGGATGCGGCATCGCCCGGGCAACCCTGCGGCAGAATGATATCCAAGAGTGCGGCGCCTTAAACCGGCTCCGCCTTCTCCTTGGGCAACACCGCATCCGGCTCAGAGCTCAGCGTGCGCAGCTTCACATCGAACCGGCCGCCTTCCACCCGGATTTCGTTGAACGACGGCGGCGTATCGCGCAGCCGTTCCGACAGCGTGCCCGCGCCGATCATCCGCACCCTACGCCCCTCGACCTCATGCGCGATGTCGAACGGGTCATGGACATGGCCGGTCAGCACCGCCGCTACGCCCGCCCTGGCCAGCGCGGAGAACGCCGCCGCTCCACCCCGCGTCGCCGATGTCGCACTGGTGCGCGGTTCGATCAGCGGATGATGGCACGCGACGAACACCAAGGTGCCGACCGGTGCCGATTCCGCCAGCGCCAACGCCTGCTGCAACGACCGGCGGCTCACCAGGCCCTTCGACCAGTTGAGCCGCCACTGGAAACGCGCGGTAGTGACCATCGGCACGATCATGATCCCGGGCAGGTCGAGCGGCTGCTCGATCATTCGCTCGACCGCCTCGTAGCGATGATAGGGCCGGAAGAAACGGGCGATCGGGTTGAAATAGGGCAGGTCGTGGTTGCCCACCTCGACCGTGGTCGGCACACCAAGGCCCTGTAGCCAGGCCAGCCCGGCGGCGAATTCCCGGTGCCGGGCACGCATTGTCAGATCGCCGGTCATGATAACCGCATCGGGCCGCTCGGCATGGACGAGACGCTCGAACCAGGCGATCGCCGCGCGATCTTCTCGCCCGAAATGCACATCGCTGACATGGAACAGCCGGATCGTCCTCCCGTTCATCCTGTTGCCTTTATCGTCTTCAGGAATTGCCGGGCAGTCATCCCGCCAGTGATCGGGATATCCGGCTCGAGCATCACCGGCTCGCCGTCGAACAGGGCAAGTGCCGGCTTGTGCCCGGCAATGCGGATCACTGTCGCACGAACCTGGGTGACAGCGGCGGCCGCCACCCAGTCGCCAGTGAGCCATTCCCAGCCAAGTGCGGTGATCGAACGGAAATCGCGCGCGTCGACCGCCGCAACATCGAGATGATCGACCTCGGGGCGAACGAACACCGCCTGGGCGCGCTCGCGCAAGCCCCGCACGCCTTCCAGCTTGATCCCGCGCGCAAAGGTGCGCCGCCACGCCGTCAGCATCGCCCGGCCAAGCCCGCGAATCCTGCCCGACCGCACCATCTCCCGCGCCCGCACCCAACTCGCGGCGGGGCCGAGGATCAACCCGACCAGCGCACGACGCGCCCCCGCCTCGACGAACGGCAGCGCGACCTTCTCGCCGCCCTCATGCGCGGCATGGATGATCGCAGCGGGATCGGCGGTACCGTGCAATGCCTTTGCGAGAAGGTTCATCGTCCCGCCCGGCAGGATCAGGATCGCGCCGCCCCACTCGGCCAGCGCGCCGACCACCGCATTGATCGTCCCGTCGCCGGCAAACAGCACGACGGTATCGACGTTCGCCGAATCGAGTGATTGCGGGGTCGGCAGCTTCTCGTCCGGAAAGCCGGTTCGTCCGATCAGGGTCAGCCCGCGCTCCGCGAACACCGCCTCGATCGCAGCGCATTTCTCGGGCGTGGCGGAGCCGGAGGATGGATTGGTGATGAACCACAGGTTTTTCATTGCGACCCCGAACGCATCACCGGCGCTAAAGTCTCGTCATTCGACCACAAATCCCGCCACCCTGAGCTTGTTTCAGCGCTCGAGCTTAGGCTTGCCCCCCGGCCAGCCGAAGAATGTGCCTCCCCCGACACACTCTCGCTCGAACGCTGAAACAAGCTCAGCGCGACATTCAAAGAGGCAGGTCAGTTCGCCCAGTAGACATACTCCTGGCCTCGCCTCCACGGTGCGTTGATCGGCACGTCGATCCGCACCGGCCCCTCGATCAATCCCGGCCAGAGCGGCTTTGCCATCCCGGCATTGTGCCGCTCGATCATCGCGCGCAGCGCCGCGACGCGCTGCGGCTCGCGCGCGGCGAGGTCGACCTGTTCGGTCGGATCGGTGGCGAGGTCGAACAGCCAGGCTTTGTCCGGCCGCTTCGACACCTGCAGCTTCCAGTCGCCCTGCCGCACCGCGCGGTAATCGCCCGACCGCCAGAACAAGGCATCGCGCTTCGGTGGCGGGCCGAGCAGATCGAAGCCGTCCATCGGCCGGTCGCTCGGCACCTTTGCTCCGGCCGCAGCCGCGATCGTCGCGAAGATGTCGAGATGGTCCGCGATCACCGGCGTCGTCGCCGGCGCGATATGACCGGGCCAGCGCATCATCATCGGGATGCGGATGCCGCCTTCGAAAAAGGTCGCTTTCCACCCGCGATACGGCGCGTTGAGATCGGGAATCCCGGTATACCACGCCCCGCCATTGTCGCTGGTGAAGATCACCAGCGTATTGTTGTCCAGGTTCAGCGCCTTCAGTTTCGCCATTACGTCACCGATGCGGCGATCCATCTGCCGGATCATCGCGCCATAGACACGCTGCGTATGGTCCTTGATCTGCGGCAGGGCGTCATAGTCCCGCTTCAGCGCCTGAAGCGGTGTGTGCGGCGCGTTATAGGCGAGGTAGAGGAAGAAGGGCCGGTTGCGGTTCGCTTCGATCGCCTTCAGCGCATTGTCGGTGAAATAATCGGTGGCATGGCCGACTGGCTTGAAGCGCTGATCGTCGCCCCAATAGACCGCATAAGGCAGATTGGGCCACAGGAAGCGATCGATTGGGTCGAAGGGCAGCTTGGCATTCACCACGCCCGGATCGTCCGGGGGCATGTACATGCCCCCGCCGGCGCGAAAGCCGAGGCTCTCGTCGAAGCCCTGCCCCGTCGGCCGCAGCGCCTTGGCCTCGCCCAGATGCCATTTGCCGATATGCATGGTGTGATAACCACGCGCCTTCAGCACTTCGGCGATGGTGATCTCGCTCGTCGGCACGCCCATCTCGGGATAGTCGAGCAGGTCATGGTCGAGTTCGCGGTGATAGATGATGGGATAAGGCGACGGCCCGCCCGAATGTGCGAGATTGGCGGCAAAACTCGGCGGCACGGCAGTATATTCGAAGCCGTAGCGCGTCGGATAGCGGCCCGTCATCAGTGCCGCGCGCGATGGCGAACAGGTCGCATTGGCGGCATAGGCAGTGGTGAAGTTCAGCCCCTGCGCGGCAATCGCGTTGATGTTCGGCGTCGGCACCGCACCATTGGCGACGCCGCGCCCATACAGGCTGATATCGTTCATGCCGAGATCGTCGGCGAGGATCAGGATGATATTGGGTGGCCGCTTGCCAACCGGTGCGACCGCAGGCCCCTGCGCCCACGCCACCGGACGATTGGCGAGGATCGGCTCACGCCACTGGCCGATGATGCCCGGCAGATAGATCTTGTAGTGCTGGAACAGGGCATAGCCGCCCGCCACGACCAGCGCGGCGATGGCAAGCATCGCGACACCGCGCCTTGCGCGCCGGCTTGCGACTGGCATCATCGTCCCTCCCCTTCTATGATGCGTCATTGCCACCAATCTATTGGCGCGTATAGTGCCATTTTAACAGCTGGTCCGGAGTTCGATCTTACGCATGGCAACGCCCCCGGCATCCGGCCCGAAATCCCGATCGCCCGACGGACGCCGCGAGCGCAGCGTGTCGAGCCGCGCAAAGATCGTCGCGGCGATGCTCGACCTGGTCGGCAATGGCGATGTCCAGCCGAGCGCGGCACGGGTGGCGGAGGCTGCCGGGGTCGGGCTGCGCACCGTCTTCCGGCATTTCGACGATATGGATTCGCTCTACCGTGAAATGTCCGAGGCGATCGAGGCACGTGTGCTGCCGGTCATGCTCAGGCCCTTCACCACCAGCAGCTGGCGCGAACAGCTGCGCGAACTGGCAGCGCGGCGCTGCGAAGTGTATGAGGCAATCCTGCCCTATCGCATCACCGCCAGCCTGAAGCGGTTCCAGTCGGCTTTCCTGATGCAGGATTATCGCCGCATGCTGCGCATCGAACGCAGCTCGATCGAGGCGATCCTGCCGCCAGCGCTGCTCGCCGATCCGGTGCAAAGCAACGTCCTGCACATGTCGCTCAGCTTCCAGTGCTGGCGCGTCCTGCGCCATGACCAGGAGCTTGGCGTGGCGGAGGCACGGGCGGTGTTTCTGCGGCTGGTCGATGCCGTTCTTGAGCAAAGCGACGGTTGATCCGCGCGACCCCGGGGAGGCAAGACGATGGACGTCCGGTTCTGCGGCGATGAAGAGCGCGCCAACCCGTCGGGCGGGCTGTGCGACGAATATCGGCTGAGCGGGATCACCGTTTTCGCCGAGCTGGTTGCCGCGTATCGGCGGATCGCCGCCGATCATCCCGGGTTCCGGCCATTGCTGACGCTCGATGACTTTCCCCAGGCCAGCTACACCTCGGGCCATATCAGCGATGTCCTCAATCTCGACGATACGAGCGGCGCCGATCTCAGCAACCTGCCGCCGGAGCGCTTCGAGAATGGCGAGCATCTGGGCTACCTCACTACCAAGGCCGAATTCCCGATCCGCGCGCGCAACTTTGCGAGAATGGTGGCCGATGCATCGTTCACCGATGCCTGCGGTCATGGCCTCACGCTCGATGAGGAAGGCTGGGCGGAGTGGATCGAATACCAGGGAGATCCCGTATCGCTGCTCGATCAGCCATTGTCGGCAATGCTCGTGCCGGCCGAGCAGGGCCATGACGCGCTTGCCGCTTTTCCCAATGGCTATTTCGTGTGCGATCTCCGTCCCGCCTTGACCACGGCCGTCGCGCGGCATTTCACCCAAGTTCATGGCTATGAGCTGATCGGCATCGGCGCCTCCTATCTCGGGCTGTTGCGGGCAGTGCCGCCCGATGCGGCGACGATCGGACCGATCGCAGCCGATTTCTGTGCCCTGTACAATATGAGTGGACAGATCGAGCGGCTGAACGAGGTGATGCGGGCGATCGTCGGGCGCTCACATCTCTGGCTGCGCTATACCGAGTGACCCTCGCCCCCCTATCGTTCCGGCTCGTCGTGGCGCTGGCGATCCTGTCGCTCGCCGCATGCGGCCGAGCGCCCGATACCGCCGAGCCCGCCCGCTGCGCCGACCCTGCCCCATCGATTCGCTGGATCCCCGGCGGCAACTTCATCATGGGCGAAGATCCCTATTATCCCGAGGAAGGCCCGGCGCGGACAATCGCGATCAAGGGCTTCTGGATCGATACGCATGAATTGACCAATGCCGAGTTCGCGGCTTTCGTGAAGGCGACCGGATACCGCACGCTTGCCGAACGCAACCCGCCCGTGCTGCCCGATGCGCCGCCCGACATGCGCGTACCCGGGTCTGCGGTATTTACCGTGCCCTCGCAGGACGATCCGCGCTGGTGGCGCTGGGCGGTCGGTGCGCAGTGGCGGCACCCGTCCGGGCCGAAAGAGTCGATCGCCGGTCATGAGGCCGACCCCGTCGTGCAGATCGCCTATGACGATGCCGTCGCCTATGCGCGTTGGGCGGGGAAGGAACTGCCAACCGAAGAGCAATGGGAATATGCCGCACGTGGCGGGCAAAGCGCGCTGCCCGAACCGGTCGCCGCCGACGGCAAGCCCACCGCCAATTATTATCAGGGAGTCTTCCCGCAGCGCGACCTCGGCACGGACGGGTACAAGGGCCGCGCGCCGGTCGGCTGCTTCCCGGCCAATGGCTATGGCCTGCACGACATGATCGGCAATGTCTGGGAATGGACCAGCAACGCTGCCGGCCCGGCGCCCGACATGCATGTCATCAAGGGTGGTTCCTATCTCTGCGCCGGCAATTACTGCGCGCGCTATCGCCCCGCCGCGCGGCAATTCCAGGAACGCGGGCTCGGCACCGACCATATCGGTTTCCGCCTGGTCGATAACCGCAAGCCGCCACCGAACCGTTGACGCCTTCTTGAACATATGGCATCTACAATGCCAATATATCGAGGAGAGCGACGTGCTGGTATTGAGAACGCCCGACGAGCGCTTTGCCGACCTGCCGGATTATTCCTTCGCACCGCATTACCGGACCGTGGTCGATGCGGACGGCACGGCACTGCGCCTCCATTATGTCGATGAAGGCCCCGCCGACGCTGCTCCTGTCCTGCTGATGCATGGTGAGCCGAGCTGGTCCTATCTCTACCGCAAATTCGTGCCCACGCTCGCCGCGAAGGGCCACCGTGTCATTGCGCCCGACCTGATCGGCTTTGGCAAGTCCGACAAGCCGGTCGCGCTCAGCGACTATAGCTATGAACGCCATGTCGCCTGGATGAGCGCCTGGCTCCAGGCGCTCGACCTGACCGACATCACCCTGTTCTGCCAGGACTGGGGCGGGCTGATCGGGCTCAGGCTGGTCGCCGCCTTTCCCGACCGCTTCGCACGGGTGATCGTCGGCAATACCGGCCTGCCCACCGGCTCGGGCTTTTCCGACGCGTTCGAGGCGTGGCGCCAGTTCAGCCAGAAGGTCGACCCCTTCCCTACGGGCTTTATCGTCAATGGCGGCGTGGTGCGGAACCTGAGCGCCGCCGAGATGGCCGCCTATGACGCGCCCTATCCGGACGAGAGCTACAAGGCCGGCGCGCGCATCTTCCCGACGCTGGTGCCGATCCAGCCCGACCAGGCATCGGTCCCGGAAAACCTCGCCGCATGGGGGGCGCTGGAACAGTTCGACAAGCCGGTCCTCACCTGTTTCAGCGACAAGGATCCGGTGACGGCGGGCGGCGCCCGGCCCTTTCTGCAACGCGTACCCGGGACCAAAGGCCAGCCGCATGTGACGATCGAGAATGCCGGCCATTTCCTGCAGGAGGACGCACCCGAGCAATTGTGCGCGATCATCGACTCCTTCGTTCGCGCCGATGGTCAGGCGATGAGCTCTGAAGCCGGGCAACCCTATCTCAAGAGGCAAGGCGCCGCGCTGTGACGCTTGGCTACGATCTCTACTGGTCGTTCCGTTCTCCTTACTCCTATCTGGTCACACGGCGGCTGGTCGAACTGGAGCGCGACTACGACGTCACCTGTACCGTCCGCCCGGTCTATCCGATCGCTGTCCGCCAGCCGGACTTCTTCGCCAAATCCGATCCGCTGTGGTTCAGCTATTTCATGCTCGACATGCGGCGCAGCGCCGAGTTCGCCGGCCTGCCGATCCGCTGGCCGGTGCCCGATCCAGTGCTGATGGACCCGGTGACGCGCACCTATCCAAAGGAGCAGCCGCATATCCACCGCCTCACCCGGCTCGGCCAGGCGGCAGCCGAACGCGGCCATGGCCTGCGCTTCATCGACGAGGTCAGCCGGATCATCTGGGACGGCACGACCGACAATTGGCATCAGGGCGATCATCTCGCCCGCGCTGTCGGCCGGGCCGGGCTCGACCTGGCCGAGTTGGACGCCGCGATCGCCGCCGACCCGGATCGCTTCGACCGCACGATCGAAGCGTCGCAGGACGCGCAACGCGCCGGCGGCCATTACGGCGTGCCGCTGATGCTGTTCGACGGCGAGCCGTTCTTCGGCCAGGATCGCTTCGACCAGTTGACATGGCGCATGGCACAGAAAGGCCTGATGCACCGTCAAGGCAAGCGGTGAAAAGCTGAGGCAGCCACACATTCAAGGCGCCCTCTTCCGATGCCGGCTCACCGGAAGGGACCATCCCGCATCAGTTGCCCGTAGTGCAGGTCTCGTCGGTGCCGCAGATGTCCTGCTTGCCGACCGTCACCGCCGCACCCGACGCGCTGAGGTCAGGGATCTGCGCCGGCAGCATTACCACCCTAAGCGCCTGGAGTTCCCCGATCGAATCCGACAGCCGGGTCACGATCATGAATGTGCCGCCCTGCAAGTGCAGGTCATAATTCGCCCCGCCGGTCAGCGTGCCGATCAGGATTGCATAATTGCCCGGTAGCTCACCCGCCGCACGCCCCAACGCGCCGGTAAGCGAGTCACCCGTCACCAGTGATCCGCCGCTGATCGTAAAGGTCAGCGCCGGATCGGGAGTACCCTGATCCTTGGTGATATCGTCAGGCCGGATATCAACCTGACGCCGTGAGATGGTACCAAGCACACTTGCCGGCACAGTCAGCGTGTAATTGCCCGCATCCCCACCGGTCAGCGTAGTTCCGCTGACCGCGACGGCCTTGCCCGCTCCGGCATTCTTGTCGGCAAACGAAAATACGGTGCCGACCGTACCGACACTGTCCCCGGCGATGACGCCGTTGAGCGTCGTGGTACCTGTGGCGGAGGTGGTGCCGTCATAGGCCCGGTCAGCGACCGTTACCGTCGCGGTAATCGCCTTTTTGAGGATGTCCGCCAGTGCACTCGACGGTAGTGCAAGTGTATAATTGCCCCCATCAGCCCCGATGAGTGCGGTACCGCTTATCGTCACGGCCTTGCCAGTCCCCGCATTCTTGTCGGCGAACGAGAGGAGCGTCCCGTTGGTACCGACCGCGTCACCCGCAACGAGGTCGTTCAGCGTCACCATACCGGTCGCGCTGGTCGTGCCGTCATAGGCCTTGCTGTCAACCGCGACGTTGCCGGTGATCGACTTCTTGAAGATGTCGGCGAGCATGGTCGAGGGGATCGCCAAGGTGTAGTTTTGCGCGTCGTCCCCGCTCAGGGTCGTCCCGGTGATGCTCACCGTCTTGCCCGCGCCGGCATTCTTGTCGGCAAAGGTGAAGACGGTGCCGGTCGCGCTAACTGTGTCGCCAGCGACCACACCATTGAGCGCCACGCTACCCGTCCCATTGGTCGTCCCGTCATAGGTCTTGCTATCGACGGCAGCAGTACCGCTGATCGCCTTTTTGAGGATATCGGCGAGCGCGGAAGTGGTAATTGTGAGCGTATAATTGCCCGCATCGCCGCCGGTCAGCGTCGTGCCGCTGACGGTGACGGTCTTGCCAGTGCCAGCTTTCTTGTCGTCAAAGGTCAGGACCGTGCCGGCAGTGCCGACCGCGTCACCGCCGACCACGCCGTCCAGCGCGACCGTACCGGTGGCATTGGTGATGCCGTCATAGGTCTTGCTGTTGACGGTGACCGAACCGGTGATCGCCTTTCTGAAGATATCGGCGAGCGCGCTCGCGGGGAGCGTCATGGTATAATTGCCCGCATCCGCGCCGGTCAGCGTGGTGCCGGTAATCGCCACGGTCTTGCCCGTGCCGGCATTCTTGTCGGCGAAAGTGATGATTGTGCCCGTCGTCCCGATTGCATCGCCGCTGACAACGCCGTTCAGCGTCACGGTCCCCGTTCCCGCAGCGATGCCATCATAGGTCTTGGAATTGACGATCACGGTTCCGGCAAGCGCTTTCTGGAAGATATCGGCGAGAGCGCTGGCCGGGATGGTGAAGGTATAATTCCCCGCATCCGCGCCAGTCAGCGCGGTGCCCGACACAGTCAGTGTCTTGCCGGCCCCCGCATTCTTGTCCGCGAACGCGAAGGCGGTGCCGGTGGTGCCGACATGGTCGCCGCTCACCACGCCGCCAAGTGAAACGGTGCCAGTTCCAGCCTGGGTCCCGTCATAGGTTTTCGAATTTGCAGTGACGGTGCCGGTCAGGGCTTTTTGAGGATATCGGCAAATGCCGAGGTCGGGATGGTCAGTGTGTAATTGCCCGCATCACCACCGGTCAGCGTCGTACCGCTCACGTTGACAGTCTTGCCGGTGCCGGCGTTCTTGTCCGCGAAGGCCATGGCTGTGCCAGAGGTGCCGACCGCATCACCCGCAACGACGCCGTTCAGCGTCACCACACCGGTCGCGCTGGTTGTGCCGTCATAGGTTTTGCCGTTGACGCTGATCGAGCCGGCGATCGCCTTTTTAAAGATATCGGCCAGCGCGCTCGCCGGGAGGGTGAGCGTATAATTGGCTGCATCGGGTCCGCTCAATGTGGTCCCGCTGACGTTGACGGTTTTGCCGGTAGCGGCATTTTTATTTGCGAAACTGAACATTGTGCCGGTGGTGCCGACATCGTCGCCAGACACCACGCCATTGAGAACGATAGCGCCGGTTCCGGTGACCGTGCCGTCATAAACCTTGTTGTTAGCAGTGATGGTACCGGTGAGCGCTTTCTGCAGGATGTCCGCCAATACGGTTGTTGGAAACGTGAGGGCATAATTTCCCGAATCGTCGCCGGTCAGTTGGGTCCCTGAGACAGTGACCGTCTTGCCTATTCCCGCATTCTTGTTGGCGAAAGTGAAGACTGTGCCTGTCGTCCCGACGCCATCGCCACTAAGCACGCCATTGAGTGCAACCGTGCCACTTCCCGTGGCGGCCCCGTCATAGATCTTGCTGTTGGCGGTGACTGTGCCGGTAATCGCCTTGGGTATTACGGTCAGCATGCCGGGGTTGGTGAAGGCGAAAGCGTAGCCGGCGTCGCTTTGCAGTGAGCCGAGTGTGATCGAGGTTCCATAGGCCCCGCCAGCGACCGTTGCACGCTCGGCGAAACCGTTCGATCCGATCAACGGCACGCCGGAAAAGGCAGTTGAGCTGGTGTCGGCAAGAAAGGCCCCATCAATTCCGGGCTGATAGCCCGTTATGCCGAACGGAATTCCAGACGAGCCGTTGAGAGTCACACCGTAGATCTTGGAGAAATCGACCGTGGAAAATGTCAGCGTCGGCTGAAACGCGAATACATAACGATTGCCCGAGATCGTATCGGGTGCACGCGTCGCTAGCGTTGCATTCCAGATCGCGGTATTATGACTGTCGAGATTGCCATAGGTGTTGAGGCCATTCGGTCGGGCGAGGTAAATCACCCAATGACCCGACGCCGTGAGCAGATTTGATCCCGCGTCGTTGATGAAGGTTGCGCCTGACAATATCAGATTGCGTCCTGACAAGTTCGAACCCGCCTGGAAAAGCATCTCCCCGCCCGAACGTATCGCGATATCGGACTGGTCCATGGGGCCGCCGAAGAGCTTGGATCCGCCGCGCAAGACTATGTCCGACAGCGCGGACAGGCTCAGCGCTTCATTGCCGATCCCGTCGCTGTTGCTCCTGAGTTCGACCCCATATCCCCAGATCCCACCAGAGGAGGTAGCGAGTGTGAGCGCTCCTTTTGCCAGCTGCACCCCGCTTACGCTGATGCCAGCCTTGCCAGAAACCGCATAGTCCCCGCCGGCGGTGATATTGCCGAGCACATTGACCACACCATTTGTCGCGGTCACGCCAATGCTGCCGCCTGAGCTGGCACTGGTCAGATAGACGTCTTCGCCGGCGGTCAGGGTGAGGTTGGCCCCGCCAGTCGCGTTGCCGACATACAGCGCGAGACCGCTTACGCTGGCGCTTGTGCCCGCCGAGATCGAATTGATGCTGACGTTATAGCCGGAGCCTGGAGATAGCGCCCCGCCAGTAACCGTCACCGAGACATCACCACTTGCTGCAGTGAGTTTATCGGCTGACAGCCAATCGACAGCTGTAATTGAAAGATTGCGTCCAGCATCGATTGTCTTGGTGCTGATTTGTCCACCAGTGGTAACAGTAATATCACGACCAGCAGAAAGCGTTGGCAATACAGTTATGTTACCATTATTGAACGAGATCAGCGCCAAGCCGTTTAGCACGAGATCGGCATTGGCACCCGCGGCCACGTTACCTAACCCGAGGAGCGCGGTGCTGGAACCGATGGTCACGCCACCGACACCCATTCCATCACCAACATAGACTTGTGTGTCGGAGGTAAGATTGAGCTTGCCGCCGGCATATACTGTATCGAAAATGATTCCCGTCGGCCCGGTGAGAGTTAAATCGCCCATGGTTGAGCGCAGCGAGCGTCCCGAAACTCCTTTGCTGCTGGTCAGCGTGATCTTCCCATTCGCGACGAGATCCTGGAGCGCAATACCGTCGGCTGTGATCGAAACCGTACCTGCTACAGTCGCCCCACCCGTGCTTATGAAGGAACCGCTGGGCATACCGACGATATTGCCTGCGATATTCATGCTGCCAGCGTAAAACAGGGAGCTCGTTACCGAGAGATCACCACCAGTGGTGACGACGCTGTTCTGCACACTCGCCGGGCCATTGCCATAGAAATTGGCCGACTTTCCTTCGACAGAATTTATCGTACTGTCAGACGCGCCAGCGTAGAGGTCGGCTGCTCCAGCCGCTCGAATGCTACCAAGCTGATATCTACCACTCGCAGCGAGATTGATGTCGTGCGCGCTGACGATCGAATTATTGAAGGCTCTGATATAACCGTCAGCGGCGAAAACACTGTCATCGGCGATTGTTATGCCGGGCACTGCAACATCCGCCGTCAGCACAACGCCACGATCGGTCAATGCCGCACCTGTTGCCGTAATTGATGCGTCGATCATGTCGATCGAGGTCGCCGTCTCACCGAAGGCCCCGATAAGAACGTTCCGCCCCTTAATGGTAACTCCGCTCAGCAAAAGCCGCGCATCGGGTACACCGGTCGTGACTGTCAGCGATAGCGGGCTGCCCGGACTGTTCTGAATCGTCACATCGCGAGCGACAACGAGTGCGACGTCGCCACCGTTAGCGGTCAGAGTGGGCACCCGGAAACCTTGCTCCGTTATGCGCCTGCCGAGGATCACCAGATCGCCCATGCGGCCACCGGTCACGCCCGCATTCGAAGTCGTCGTGATCTTCGTACCAACGGTTCCTTCCTGGCCGAAAAGAATGCCGTAGCCGCCATTGACGGAACCGCTGACGGAAAAGCGCAGCGTTGAACTGCCGTTCAAAAAGTCATTGTCGTTTGACAGGTCAATGTCGCTCGCAAAGAAGGAGCCGGTATTGACCGATGATTGACCACCAAAATAGATGCCTTCGCGATTGATTAGATATACACCGACATTGGGATCGGACGTTATCTTACCCAACACTTGCGAAGCATGCCCGCTGATATCACGATTAAGCACGGCAATATTATCGGTACGGCCGGTCACGCCGCTGGTCTCGCGCGAATCCTTGAAATTAACGCTATTGCCGGTCGCGACGTCAAACCCGCTCCCCCCCAGGTCAGGATCGTCCGGTTATCCTTCAAATCGACCTTCAGCGTCTGCGCGCCGACAGCCCCGCTGGTCGTAAACACGGGATTGGTCGACCCCGGCGCGCCGCCGCTGATGCCTGCGGTCACCGAGGTGACATTGCCCGTATCAGGCAGATTCTGCGCTGCCGCAGGGGCCGCGAGCAGCAACAGGCCACCGGCCAGCACGGTGGTGGCGGAAAGATTGTTACGGAGATTGATACATTTGATCATGGCGATTTCCTCTCGGCTCAACGGCGCGGGGAGAATTGGAAATTGAGCGACAGCAGGACGCGGTCGGATGCGCGGCGCGTGCCCGGGAATCGGAGTTCCGGGTCGAGCGGATGTGCGTACATCGCCTCAAGCGACAATTTGCCCGCCAGCGAGGCGCGAATGCCGCCACCGAACGAACGCAGGCTGCGTCCATCCTCCAGCGTGAACGGGTCTTCGTTCCAGATGCGCACCACGTCATAGAAGCCGAAGACCTGCGCGCCGATCCGCGACTTGATCGGCAACAGAACGCGCGGTTCGATCCGCGCACCAACCGCCTTATCGCCGGAGGTCGCACCCGGATCATAACCCCGGCCGAGCGTCAGGTTGCCGACCGAGAACTCCTCAAAGCTAAGCAGCGGGTCGCTCGCCCATTGACCCTGCACCACCCCACCAATGCTCACCAATCGACCAAGACCGACAAAACCGTTCAGTCCGGCACGAACCACCGTCGCGCTTGCGTCGCCGTCGAAGCGGCTTGGCCCATAGCCGGCCGGCGTCAGTCGACCGGTTTCAGTGGCGCCAAAAATGTCGAATCCCTTGCGAACTTCGAGCGATCCGCCCAGTGCCCAGCGGTCGGGCCCGGCGAATTGCGGCGCGCGCAGACTACCCGAGAGGCGCAGATAGGCGATGCGCAATTTATCCTCGGTAATCGGGATACCGCCGATGCTGGTCTTGAGCTGAATCTGCTGCTGAATGATTTCGAAGCCGCCGCCGAGATCCGCCGTGGCGCGCACGCTACGCGCCAGCGGAGTCGACACATCGAAACCGCCGATCAAGGAGCGCGAACTCAGCTTGAGTGCGCCGATCGACGGACGCGACCAAGCGTAGCTGAATCGCCCACCAAATGTCGTGCCGCGATCAGTGCCGAAATATTGGCCGAGTTGAACCACCTGCTGCTCATCGACATCGGCGGTCGAGGACACGCCGATAAAGGTACGATCAGCATGGCCGGTGAGCCCATAATATTCGAGCCGCAATGTACCGCTTTCGCGGCCCAGCGTGCGCGATCCCATATTCTGCACATTGGCGAGGATCGCGAACGGCGTGTAGCGCACGGCAAGGTCACCCGTCACCTCGCCCGGGCCGGTGCCGGCGGCGCGGAGGTTCATCGCCACCTGCAATCCCGGTAGGTCATTCGCGCCGATCAGGATGCGCTCGATTTCGCGTGTGTTGAGCGCCGGCAGCGCCTTGAGTCGGGCAATCCGCGCCTCAAGCGCGCGGCGATACGGCCCGGGAGCGCCTTCGATCCGAACATCGGTCAGGCGGGCGAGGATAACGGTCAGGATCGCCTCACCGGTGGTGATCTCCTGCGGCGGAATCGTCACACCAGCGACATAGCCGCTGGCGCGTAGGATGTTGGCGGCGCTGTCGCGGAGATCGCATAGCTGGGAGAGTTTGCGCACGTCAGGCGCGGGCGCAAGGCCGTTCAGTGCATCGAGCGCCCCCGACGGCAAAGACGTGCCGTCGGGCTGGGCATAGCGAAGCCGATCGATGCGGACTTCGATCGATGAGTCAGCAAACGGGCATGTCGCGGCCTTGGGGCTGTCGTCGCGCACCGTTGCGCGTGCCTCGGGCTTGATACCGGTCGTGCGCGGAATCTCCACCTGCTCACGACTTGGCAACGCTCCTGGCACAGCTTGAGCAAATGCTGAACTTGTCCCAAGGCTCGCGCACACGAACCCCATTGAACCGGCCAATATGGCGCGGCGCCCCCGTAATGACATTTTTCCCCCGCGAGATTTCGCGAGTTACTGATCAGACTCGCCGGGTAAAGCAATAGGTCATCGAACCGTCATATTGAATCGGCGGCCATTCGCCGCCTAGAACTGCTCGCCTTCGGGATCGAAGGCCTGGTTGCGCAACCAGCGGCCGCCCAGCCGTGCACCGGAGCACGGGCCGCGCGAGGTCAGCACCACGGCATCGACGGTGAACGCGGCCTCGAGCCGGCAAGCTTCATTCCCCTCCCCCATCAGCGGAAAGACGATCGTGGTCTGGCCGGCCGCCACCGGCACCGGTTTGCCCTCTTCGGTAAAGACCTGCACCGCATTGGGGTCGGCCTGCGCGAGGCCCAGTTCCAGCCCGCCCGGACGCGACGTGATCCTGAGCATGTCCTTGCCGCGATAATACATGCCGCTCAGCCGGAAGCCGGGGCTTTTGAGGATCGCGATCCGGTCGATGTAGAGACCGCGCAAACAGGACAGGCGTTGCGCATCATCCTCACAATAAACCCCGCCCATACCGGTCCCGGCCGGCAGCAGGGTGCGCTCCCCCATCCAGCCGCGCTGCGTGAGCTTCACATAGGCGGCAATCCGGCCGTCCCAGAGCTTGAGCGCCTCGCGGTACGCGGCCGCCAGGCTGTCATCGAGGTGCGAAAGTTGCGGGTCGGAACAGATCAGCTTCTCCACCCGGGTCGAGGCCTTGGCGCAATCGAAGCTGGCCGCGCCAGCCGACGTGGTGCCCGCGAGCAGCACAAGACCCAAGAACATGGCGACATAGCGAAGCATGGCTGACCCCCGTCACTTGAGTGCCCTGTTTATCGCGAAACGCCGATGCTCGCAATTGAACGGGCCGCTGGGGTCGAGACCTTAGACGAACCTCCCTCCGTCATTCCCGCGAAAGCGGGAATCCCGCTTCTTCTTCCGAGTGCGGGGCAAGGCAGCGGGATCCCCGCTTTCGCGGGACGACGGTCGTTCAACCAATTGAACCAATGGTATCCCAGCCTAGGCGAGTTCGCTCAGCACTGCGCCGACCGCGGTGTCGAAATGCGCTTCCATCGCGGCGGCAGCGGCCTCCGGATCGCGGTCGGCGATCGCGACGGCGATGGCGCGGTGGCGCTCGATCATCAGGTCGCGATGCTCGATCGAGACGCGGGTTCGCCAAGCGGCGGGCACGGCGACCTGCATCAACGGGGCGAAGGACTGGACGATCTGCACGAACAACGCGTTGCGCCCGGCGCGAGCGATGCGGTCATGGAACTCGATATCGTAGCGCGTGATGTCCGCCATATCGACGGTGTCACCGGCCATCGCCTCGGCCAGTTCAGTGATGCGCGCGGCATCACCAGCGCTGCGGTTGGCGGCAGCGAGCGCGGCGGTGCGTACCTCAAGAGTGCGGCGTACATCCCAGATTTCCGGTACCGTCACCTGGTCGGTGCTGATCGCATGGCTGAGCGAGGTCGCCATGACCGACCCGTCCATCGCGCCGACCCGTGCGCGGCGGCCATTCCCGACATCGAGCAGCCTGAGTGCGGCGAGCGCCCCGAACGCCTCGCGCATCACCGCACGACTGACCCCGAGCTGCTCGGCGAAATGCCCTTCGCCCGGCAAGGTATCGCCGACGCGCAGCTTCTGCCCGACGATATGGGCATTGACCGCATCCATTGCGCGGCGGACCAGCGATCCGCCGCCATCGATCATCGTGTCGGACATCGTGCCGCGAGCCGCTTCAGGCAGCGAGCGTGCGACCGCGATATTCGCTGGGCGACACACCGAAGCGGCGGCCGAAGGCGCGCGCGAAGCTGGCATTGTTGAGATAGCCGCTTTCATAGCCGATCTTCGATACCGGCAGGTCGGTCGACAGCAGTCGGCGGCTCGCCTCCGCGAGGCGCCGTTCGGCCAGAGCTTCGGCCACGGTACAATGATAGAGTTCACGGAAACCGCGGGTGAGCTTGGCGCGATTGATGCCGCAGGCACGCGCGAGCCCGTCGAGCGTCAGCTTCTCCGACCAGCGTTCGTCGATGATGCGCCGGGCATCGACCAGCCGGCGGCTGTCGGCGAGCGACAGGACGCCGTCGGCGGCGACCGGGATCAGCTCGCCTGAAGCAAGCAGACGGCCGGTCTCGCACAGCAATTCGATGCTCTTGCCGGTGCGATAGGCTTCACAGAATGTCCCTGCCGGATAATCGCGCAGCGCAAGGCCAATGGCGCGCTGCTCCGAGGTCAGATGATAGCGTCGGCCGTGCTCGGCCGCCGAGTCCCAGCCGAACAGCCGGCCCATGACTTCATGCGTGACGACGAACGAGATGCTCGCCGGTCCCTCCACCGCCTCACCGAGCGGCTCGACCGCAGCATCATGGGCGATGCGCAAGGTTGCCGGGGTACCGACGCCGCCGAAGTTGTAGACGAGCAGCGCGGACTCGGCGGGAAGCACCACACCGTCCATGTCGCCAATGCCGATCAGGGTGGTCATTTCGGGCGCCACGATCACTGCCTGGATCGGTGTCTGCTTCGGCAAGGCTTCCATGGCGCTCTCCCTTCGACTCTGCTGGCCGTCAATGGGCCATAATCGTTCGGGGCATGATTGCAATCCTATCCGATAGGTCGGTCCGGAACGGCCGGAAGTCGCGTCGGACGCACTGCGCCATCAATTCGTCGATTTGAGAAAGTGCGCGAGCGCGGCGCGGCTGTCGCGTCGAGCCGCCCCGCCGATACGCGTGCCCGGCAGTATGTCGAAGCCGTGGAAGCCGCCGGGATAGACATGCAGTTCGGTCGCAACCCCGGCGCGCATAAGTCGACGGGCATAGTCGATGTCCTCTTCAAGAAAGAGGTCGAGCCCGCCAGTGCTGATGAAGGTTGGCGGCAGGCCCGTAAGATCCTCCGCGCGAGCAGCGGCGGCGTAGGGCGATACACCCTCCCCGCCCGGTTCCTCGCCGAGCAGCGACGCCCAGCCGAAGCGGTTGTTGTGGGCATGCCAGATGAACTCGCCGGCGACGGGGTGCGGGTCGGACGACACGCAGGTACGGTCATCGAGCATGGGATAGATCAGATGCTGGAATGCCAGCCGGTATTCGCCGCGGTCGCGCGCAAGCAGCGCCAGCGCCGCCGCCAGCCCGCCGCCCGCGCTTTCACCCATCACGCCGATCCGGCCAGTGTCGATGCCGAGACGCGCGGCGTTGGCAAAGGTCCAGGCGAGGCCGGCATAGCAATCCTCGATCGCGCCCGGAAACACCGTCTCGGGCGCGAGGCGATAATCGACCGAGACGATGATGCAGCCAAGGTCAGCGACCATCAGGCGGTGGACCGGCTCCATCGACTTGGCCGCGCCGCCAATATAGCCGCCACCATGGATATGATAGATGCACGGCAGCGGCGCAGCGGCACCGATCGGCGCATAGACATGCAGCTCGATTTCGGGGGCGCCGGCCGGACCGGGCACGTTCAACCGTTCGAGCGTCGAACCGCTGGTGTCGATCTCCGGCAACGGTAATTGGCGCGCGCGCATGTCGGCGAGATTGTCCGCAGTAACGGTCAGGGTCGGCCAGACGTCGAGCAGCGGGCGGAGTTCCGGATCGACGAGGTGCAGTGTTTCCATATCAGGCTCTCCATTGGCCGTTCATGCGCGGCGGTGCCGGCGCCGTGCTCCCTGTTCATCGACGATAACAGGGAGAATAACAGGGAGCGGTATATTTTTTGTCCCGATCGACCGGTTTTACTGGAAATAATATCGCTGTTTTTCAACGAAATATCCGTCATTCTCCCTGTTATCCCGGAACAGGGAGAATGATGCCCGGGAACAGGGAGAGGCCGCGGCGCGAACAGGGAGCACCTGATTCTAAACAGGGAGAACCGATTCAACCCGGTCGCAAAATCGGCTTTGAGGGAGTGATCGTTCATCATTGACGGAGCACTGCCATGACCAGCTTTTATATTGAATCGCCTATCATCGATTCGTGCACCGGAGTGGCGCGATGAACCGCGAAGAGACCGGGCGATGGGATGCCGCGGAGCACGAAGGCGAAGGCTATGCGGTGGGGAATTGCCGGCCGCCGGTCGAGCATCAATTCCGCAAAGGGCAATCGGGCAACCCGGCGGGACGCCCGCGCGCGACCGGCGCGCCGGGCGACCGCCTGCGCGGATCCGATGAACCGACCCGGGGGATGATCCTGGACGAAGCGTATCGCATGGTGCCCGTGGAGATCGACGGCAAGACGGTCGAGATGCGGATGGGCCAGGCGGTGATGCGATCGCTGGCGCTGGCCGCGCTGAACGGCAATCCCACCGCGATGCGCCGCTGGACCGAGCTGGTGCGGCAGGCCGAAGCCGACCAGAAACAGACGCAAGTCGCGATCTACAACGTGTTCGAGCGCGACGCCCAGCAGAAGGAGATCAGCGAGCGCAAGAATGAGCGCGGGGACATCACGCAATTCTATGCGGACGATATCCTGTTCGATCCCAAGGCGTGCAGGGTCGTGGTGCGGGGTGAGGATGGGTGATTGGGCGGGCCAGTCGCACCTCGCTTCGACATGACGGCAATGCCGATACCAATTCAGCGCTGCGCCATCTGGACGTCGCCCTCCCCCGACCAGCCCTTGCGCTCGAGCCGGGTCCACGCCTTGTGCATGCGTGCATGGCCTGAGCCCAGGCCGAGATCGGCAGTGGCCTGTTCCCAGGTGTTTGCGGCGGCCACGACCTTCACCACCGCTGGCCCGGGCGGCAGATCCTCGGCCCAGCCAGTGAGGGTGTGCGCATTGAACAGCGCGAGGAACATTGTGGTGAGGACGACGATCGTCGCGGTCCAGCGCAGCGTGCCCGCGCTGCCATCGGCCCCGTCATTGGTATCGTCAGGGAGATCGGTCGGGAATTCATAGCTGTCCATTGAAGCGGCCCCTTCAAAAGCGGAAATAGATGAAGGGGGCGACCCCTTCGTAGCGCATCGCGTCGACCACCAGCATCAGCATCGCCAGCCCGGCCGCGACCAGCGGCGCGGGCAAGGCGCGGATGCGCTGCGCCGCGCGAGTCATCGCGTCCCAGGAGAGCGCGTGGATCGCCAGGCCGAACGCGATCAGCAGCAGCACCAATGGCGTCACCGTGGTCAGCCCGTCCTGTGCCGGGGCGACGATGCCGCCGAGATAGGCCAGCGCATCGCCGAAGCTTGCCGCGCGGAAGAAGATCCAGCCAAGCACCACGACATGGAAAGTGAGTGCAATGCGCGCCCAGCGCGGCAGCACTACACCCTTTGTCAGGCGCGCGCGCGACCAGGCGCGTTCGACCACCAGTGCGGCGCCGTGCAGCCCGCCCCAGATGACGAAGGTCCAGCTCGCGCCATGCCATAGCCCGCCGAGCAACATGGTGATCATCAGGTTGCGATAGACGCGGAACCGGCCGCCCTTATTGCCGCCGAGCGCGTCGATATAGAGATAGTCGCGGAGCCAGCGCGACAGGCTGATATGCCAGCGGCGCCAGAATTCCTGCAGCGATTCCGCGCGATAGGGACGATCGAAATTGCGCGGAAAACGATAGCCGAGCAATGCGGCGATGCCGATCGCCATGTCCGAATAGGCCGAGAAATCGCAGTAGATCTGCACCGCATAACCATAGGCTGCGAGGATCAGGTCAAGCGACGAGTGAAGCTGTGGCGCGGTGAACACCGGATCGACGAACTGCGTCGCGATCTCGGACGCGATCACCGCTTTCTTGAACAGGCCCCAGACGATCAGCAACAGGCCCATCGACACCATGCCGCGATTGATCCGCGGCACCTGTTGAAACTGCGGCACCAGATCGGCGGCGCGGACGATCGGCCCGGCAACGAGGTGCGGGAAGAAGGACATGAGCAGCAGGATGTCGAGCAGGCGCGCCGGCGGCACGCGCCCCTTCGACACGTCGACGACATAGGAGATGCCCTGAAAGGTGAAGAAGGAAATGCCGACCGGGAGGATCACCTGCATCAGCGCGGGGTTCTGCGCGATGCCAGACAGCGCGAGCAGCCCGCCGGCCTGTTCGGCGAAGAAATCGAAATATTTGAAGAAGCCGAGCATCGCCAGATTGACCGCGACACCGCCGATCAGCAGCGCCTTGCGGCGGCGCGAATCCTCGCTGCGTGCGATCAGGGCGGCGGTGCCCCAGTTGATCACCGCCGAGACGATGAGCAGCGGCACGAAGCGCCAGTCCCATGCGCCGTAAAACACCCAGCTGGCGACCAGCAGCAGCAATTTGCGCCAGTCGTTGGACCGGAATGACCACACACCGGCAAAGACGATCAGGAAGAACAGGCCAAAGCTGAGGGTTGGGAAAAGCATCTCACTGATCCTGCATCGCGCGGTCGAGATCGTCCTGAAGCAGGCGCGCGAGCGTCGCCCCGCCGGAGGTGCGGAAATGGACATGATCGGGGCGCATCAGCGGCGGCACCGCAGCGACCCAGCGCGCGGCCGTGCACGGCCCGCCCATTCGCGCCTGCCAGTCCCAGAAGGCAATGCCGAGATCGCCGGCAACCTTGCGCTGGACGGCGCGGACGCGGTCGAGTGCGGGCGGCGCGAACAGCGATCCGGCGCAGCCAATCGCCATGCCCGGCGCATTGGTGCGCAGCGCCGGATTGCGGCTGAGCGCATCGGGTGGGCCGAGCAGCAGGATCGGGGCGGCGCCGGACAGGGTGCGCAGGCGGTCGATCTGCGCGCGGAGCGTCGCTTCGTAGGCATCGCCATCGAAGCGCGGCGCGAACCCTTCATTGGTGCCGAAGGCCAGCACGATCAGATCGGGCGTGTAAGCCTTCAGCTCCTCGGCGAGCAGTGCGTCGTCGGTACGGCCGAAATGCACGAGTTGCGCGCCGACCACGCCGAGATTGGACAAGGCGACACCGCCATCGTCCTGGAAGGTCGCCCAAGAGGTGATGGTGACCGGGCGGTCGAGCGCGGTGACCGACAAAGTGAATTGCAGCGTGGCGCTGCGGATCGTCTGGCAGCGCGGCACGACTGTATCGGCGGCGAAGTCGAGGCGCTGCTCATTGCCGGTGCCAATCTGCACCGCCAGCGTCCCCGCCGCCGGGCCGGCGATCGCGCAGAGCGTGACGCGGTCGAACAGCATTGCCGGGTCGGCGGTGAGGCCCATCGCCGCGCCTGGGCGGAGCGAGGTCAGGCTGTAGCTGGTCAGGCCAAGTGGCGGGCGGGGCTCGGATGATGCCTTGCCGAAGGTCGCCGCGATGCTCCAGCCGGGCGACATGGCAGCGGTGACGCCGCGGGTGAGATAGCCGTCATAGGGACGGCCGGGCGGCAGGACGCCCCTGCCCCCGCTGCCCCAGCGCGCCTGCAACAGGTCGCGCCAGGCGCCGGTCAGCGCGTCACCCGCCGTGTGGCTGTCGCCGATCTGCACGATATGCACCGGCGGCATGCCGCGCCCATCGCCGGCCGCCGCCAGTCTGGCGAAATAGGGTGCAAGCGTGTCGAAATTGCACACCGGGCCGGTGCACGGCGCGGCCTGCGCCACTACAGGCGCCGCGAGCAATGCGAGTGCGGCGAGGGCCGCTTTCATTGCCCGCCCGCCGCAACGGATGTTGCGCCGGCAGTCTCGATCTTCTTCGTCGCCTCGACATAGCCGCGAATGCGTTCGCTGAGGCCGTGGGTGATCCATTTATAGCCGGTCATCGACATATGAATGCCGTCGCCTTCGCGCACCAGGGTGCGCTTGCCGGTCGCGGGATCGTCGAGATAGGCGGCATATTGCCCCTTGGCGTCGGAGGCGACCGGCCTTGTATCGATGAACGGCACGTCGAGCGCGGCCATGCGCCGGGCATAGAAATCGTTGATCGCGCCGACATCGCCATCGAGCGCCGCGTCGCGCATGCGCGGCAGGCCGACCCAATAGACCATCGCATGATGCCGGCGCAGCAAGGCGACGAACCGGTCGAGCCGCTCGCCGATCTGGCCCTGCCATTTGGGGCCCATCAGTGCGGCATATTCGCCCTTGTCGGTAATGATCCCCTGCGCATCGTTGGCACCGAACGAGATGACCGCGATGTCGATCGGCCCTTCGCCAAGCTGCTCGCCGGCGCGGGTTTCGAGATTGAGCCGCTTGTAGCGGGTGAAACCGGTCGCGGGCTGGCTGTATTTCAGGACGTCATAGCCCGCCTTGCGCGTCAGTTGCTGCTGGAGACCGAACGCGACACCGTCGCCGAAACTGTCGCCGAACACTGCGATCCGCACCGGTCCGCCCTTTTTCAGCGTGCCGAGCAATTGTCGCTGGGCGGGCGCCGCGCATTGCAACGCCGCCGCGACCTCAGGCGTCCTGTCGACGCCCGGTAGCGGTGCCGTCGCGCACATCGGTCGCGCGATTACTGTGGATTGAGCGGAGTCCGAGTGCCCGATGAACGAAAACCCGATTGCGGCGCCGGCGCATACGCCAACCAGCAGGACCGCGGAACGGTCCAATACCATATTTTTAAGCGACATGTGGAACCTGTCTGTTTGAGACAGCGGCTCTTTTACGGGAATATATAAAAACAGTCCAGACAGATTTTCTATCTTTAGTAGATTTTTACTCTATAATACAAGTACAAATATCCATATTTAGTTGAAAATATCATGAATATGGTGAGGCTATATAGTTATTCTCCACAAGATTTTTCAGTTATTCTTTCACATAGCGATAGAAATACCGCATAATATACATGATATATACTATATCACCTGATTTCATGTCCGATCGATCGCGTATCATCACATCTCGTCGAGAGAGGTGACAACGCTCGCTGTGGTCGCGTTGATCTCGGTTTCGATTCAACAGTGGAACTGTATATCATGAGCGGCGAGTCGTGCAATTCTGTCGATGAGTCGTTTCATCTGATCCTGGAATGCATGGCCGTCGACAAACAGGCATCACTGCTCCTGCGAGTCGTGCTCGCCAGCCCCTGCCAATCCTGTTAGCGGGCACCGGTGCGCACGGTGATCCTCGCGGCTTTTCTGATGTTTTCGGCGGCGCTCGGCATGCCCGGCAAGGCGCAGACGCCGCCGGCCGCCGGCGCACCCGCTTCTTCCGATGCCTCCCCCTCCCTCTCACAGTCCAACCCCTTCCCACCAAAGCAGTGGAGCAAAAGCCGCCGCCAATCGTCGAGACGCCGGCAGAGGCACGGGCACGCGACGGGGTCGAATATGCCCGCCAGTTCGGCGTGCCGGTCGACGAGGCGATCCGCCGGCTCGCCGCGCAAGAGGAGAGCGTCGCCGCCACCGACCGGATCGCCGAGACGTATCGCGACCGGCTCGCCGGCATCGCGATCGAGCATCGGCCGGCCTATCGCATCATCGTCTATCTGACCGGCGATACCCCGGTCCCGACGATGGCGGTGTGGGCCGGAGGGATGACCGTGCCGATCCTATTCCGCACCGGCGCGCGCGTGTCGCGGGAGCGGGTGATCTGGGCGATGACCTGGTATCAGAGCGCGATCCGCGCGGCGTTGCGCCGGCCGCCGGGCATGGGGCTCGACCCGCGCACCGGAGAGCTGACCGTCACGATCGGCACGTCCGATGGCGCTGCCGGCGCGGACGTGATCAAGACACGGCTCGAAGCGATCGCCGGCGTGCCGGTGCAGGTGCGGATCACCGACCGGATCGACAAGAATCTCGACATTGCCGGCGGCGCGCGGGTCGAGGGCACCAGCCCGGCCGACGGCAAACGCTATGTCTGCACCACCGGCTTCACGGTCAGCGACGGGGTACGATATGGCGTGACGACCGCCGCACATTGCCTCGATGCGCTGTCCTATCGCGATCGGCAGCGCGGCGACCTGCCGCTCGACTTCATCGCGCAATGGGGCTGGGGCTATCGCGACGTGCAGGTCAACGGCAGCAGCGAAATGCCGGCGCCGCTTTTCTATGCCGATACCGCCAAGACGCGATTGCGACCGGTCACCGGGCAGCGCGGCCGCGCCGCGACCCGGGCGGGCGATTTCGTATGCCATCGCGGCGAGCGTACCGGCTATAGCTGCGCGCTGGTCGAGCTGACCGATTTCGCGCCGGCCGGCGATCTGTGCGGCGGCCCGTGCCTGCCGACCTGGGTCACCGTGTCGGGACCAACCTGCAATGGCGGCGACAGTGGGTCGCCGGTGTTCAGCGGCACGACCGCATTCGGCATGCTGAAGGGCGGCAGTTATCGCCGCGACGGATCCTGCGCCTTTTATTTCTACATGTCGGTCGATTACCTGCCGTCGGAATGGTCGTTGCTGCGCACCGGCCCGGGCGGCCTGACGGCCGGCACCACGGCGCGCGGCACGCGCCAGATCCTAGGCGCAGGAGATCAGGCGCACTCGCGCAGTTCGCGCGCGCGGGTCGCGAGCTTGATCGCCTCGTCGATCAGTTCGGCCGCATCGCTGGTCGATCGGCTGCCGATCGCGATGGTGAGGCAATTGCTCGCTTCCCGCGACAATCGATAGGCTCGGGTCAACTGCTTGCTGGGGGCGTCGGGGTTGTTCATCGGCGATATAAGCATCCGCGGGTCAATTGGTTGCGTCGGATTTCAGCGATATCGAACGGCCCGTCGCACATGCCGGCGAGCGCGGGACGAAACGGGAGTCGCGCGGGTCAAACAGCGATCCGCCGATGCATCTCGCGAATTCGCCAGCTTCACATTGACCGATGCCGTCCGGCTGTGGCAATCGGCGCGCGTCGCGGGTGTAGCTCAATGGCAGAGCAGAAGCTTCCCAAGCTTACGACGAGGGTTCGATTCCCTTCACCCGCTCCATCTCCCCTGTTCCAAGAACCTGCTGCGCAGACCGCTTCGCTCTTGGCCAAGACGTTGAGATCGGCCAGGATGTTTGCGGTCGAAATGGGAGATGGCCGATGGATCGTCGTTCGCTCTTGGCCTCTGCCGCGGCCTTCGCCACCGGCCTGACATTGCCGGCGAGCGGCGTGGGAGCGTCGGGACGCCGCACCGGCACCGCGCGCAACGTCCTGCTGCTGATCGCCGATGACCAGGGCCTTGATGCGGGATGCTATGGCACCGGCGTTCGCACGCCGCATATCGATGCGCTGGCCCGCACCGGCACACGCTTCGCCAATGCGCATGCCGCAGTCTCCTCGTGCAGCCCGAGCCGCTCGGTCATCTATACCGGGCTCTACACGCACCAGAACGGCATGTACGGGCTGGCGCATGATTTCCATAACCAGTCGCTGCTCGACGGGGTGGAGACCATTCCTGCGCTGCTGAAAAAGGCCGGCTATGCGACCGCGCTGGTCGGCAAGAAGCATGTCCGGCCCGATGCGGCCTTCCCCTATGACGCCGAACTGCTGCCCGAGCGGAGCGGCGTGCGCGATGTCGCCGCGATGGCCGGGGCGACGCTCGACTTCATCCGCTCGGCCGGGGAGCGGCCCTTTTTCGTGACGATCGGCTATAGCGATCCGCACCGGGCGCCGGGCGGTTATGGCAATGGCGACTGGCCGCGCATCGCACCGGTCCATTACGACCCGGCGACGGTGCCATTGCCCTCCCACCTGCCCGACCTGCCCGCAGTACGGGCCGACCTGGCGGCCTATTATGAGTCGGTAAGCCGGCTCGACAGTGGCATCGGCTTGCTGCTCGACGGGCTCAACGCCGCAGGGCATGGCGAGGATACGCTGATCCTCTATCTCAGCGACAATGGCCGCCCCTTTCCCGGCGCCAAGACCAATCTCTACGCCCCCGGGCTGCATCTGCCGCTGATCATCCATGCGCCCGGCCATGATGCCGGCGCGGTCAACCGCGCGATGGTGAGCTTCATCGATGTGGTCCCGACGATCCTCGACTGGACCGGGGCGGCGGGCCCGCGCCAGCCCCTGCCGGGCAGGTCGCTGCTGCCGTTGCTCGGCAAGACGGATGCGCCGGAGCATGACGCGGTCTTTGCGAGCCACGAATTTCACGAGATCAACCAATATTATCCGATGCGCGCGATCCGTACCCGGACGCACAGCTATATCGTCAATCTCGCCCATCCACTCGACTATCCGATCGCCGGGGATGTCGCGGGGTCGCCGAGCTGGCAGGCGATTGTCGCAAATCCGTCGCTGCGGCTCGGGCGGCGCACTCAGGCCGCCTATCTGCGGCGGCCAGCGGAAGAGCTGTACGACCTGCGCAACGACCCGGATGAGGTGGCGAATCTGGTCGATGCGCCGGGTGCGCGGGACATGCTCGAACGACTGCGCCGGCAATTGACCGAATGGCGACGTGCGACACGCGATCCATGGCTGGGCGAGGCATCGCCCTATGGGCACACCGCCGGCTAGCGGCGGCCGGCGCTCACCCGATCAGGATCGCGCCGATTTCGGCACGCCGCTGACATGGAAGATGCCGCCGCGCTGCAGTTCGATCACATATTGCGCGCCCTGCTCGCATTCGACCGCCCAGGACAATTTGCCTTCGATCCGGCCGCGCGACACGACATTGACGATACGCTGGCAGGTATAATCGGCATCGTTGATCGCGCGGAAGAATGTCACCTCGCGCAGCGGCTCGGACAGAGCGGCGATCTTCGCTTCCATCGGGTCGGGCGCCGCTGCGGTCGCGGCGTTGCCGGCAGGCGCGGTCGATCCGTCACAGGCCGCAAGCGCGGCGCAGGCCAGGATGATGGTCATGGTTCGGACTGTCATGAGGTCGCTCCTCCCAGGTCAGATGCCGTCGGCGATGACGATCCGCCCGTCCGCCTCGAGCCGTTCGGTCAACTCCGCGATACACGCGTCGAGCAATGCCGCATCGGTCGCCCGCACGACGAAGTTCGCGCCGACGCGACCATCGCGGAAGAATGGGTAACTGCCGATCGCGACGCCCTCATGCGCCCGTTCGACCGCCCCGAGCAGGTCGGCGACTTCGCTCTCCGGTACCCAGCAGCCGATCGTGCGCGAGAGGACCGGCAGGCCGCCCTCCAGCGTACCGGTCAGCGCGTCGAGCATGCCGGCGGTGATATGCGGCACGCCGGCCATGATGAAGATGTTGCCAAGCCGGATGCCGGGCGCGCCGGACATGCGATTCTCGATCAGGTCCGATCCCTCGGGTACCCGCGCCATGCGTTTGCGCGCATCGGTCAGGCCGCCGCGGTCGGTATAATAGCGTTCCAGCACGGCGAGCGCCTTGGGGTGGTACTCCACCCCTACCCCCAGCGCTGCGGCGATCGCATCGACGGTGATGTCGTCATGGGTCGGACCGATGCCGCCCGTGGTGAAGAGATAATCGTTGCGTGCACGCAGAATATTGACGGCCTCGACGATCGCATCGGTCTTGTCCGGCACAATGCGAACTTCGGCCAGACGGATGCCCTGGACGTTGAGCCACGCGGCGATCTGCGCAACATTCTTGTCCTGCGTGCGGCCCGACAGGATCTCGTCGCCAATCACCGCCAGCGCGGCTGTCCAGATGCGTGTCGTCATGGGCTTGCGCATAGACCTTCAAACCGCCCTCGCAAAGCCCGGCCAAGCTCGCTATATCGTCTTTATGACTGACTATGTAACCGTCACCGCCGACGCCCCGCTGGGTCGGACCGGCGCCATCAAGCTGCACGGGCGCGATGCGTTCGATGGCATGCACAAGGCCGGGCGGCTGGCCGCCGAGACGCTCGACATGATCGTGCCGCACGTCGTGCCCGGCGTATCGACCGGCGAGCTCGACGACCTGATCCGCAATTTCATCGCCGCGGGTGGCGGTATCCCGGCGACGCTCGGTTATCGCGGCTATACGCATGCGAGCTGCATCTCGATCAACCATGTCGTGTGCCACGGCATTCCCGGCATCAAGACGCTGAAGAGCGGCGATATCGTCAATATCGACGTGACCCCGATCGTCGATGGCTGGCACGGCGATTCGAGCCGAATGTATCTGGTCGGCGATGTGCCGATCAAGGCGAAGCGCTTGGTCGATGTGACCTATGAATGCCTGATGCTCGGCATCGAGCAGGCCAAGCCCGGCAACACGATGGGCGATGTCGCACACGCGATTCAGAGCCATGCCGAGAAGCATCGCTTCGGCGTGGTGCGCGATTTCTGCGGCCATGGCCTCGGCCGGCTGTTCCATGATGCACCCGAAGTGGTCCATGTCGGCCGTCCCGGCACCGGCCCGGAACTGCGCCCCGGCATGATCTTCACGATCGAACCGATGATCAATATCGGCCGCCCGGACGTGAAACTGCTCGACGATGGCTGGACCGCCGTGACGCGCGACCGTTCGCTGTCGGCGCAGTTCGAACACTCGATCGGCATCACTGAAGACGGCAATGAGATTTTCACGGTCAGCCCGGGCGGGTTCCACCAGCCGCCTTACTGAGCGAGCTCAGCTACAGCCTATCGTACCAACGGCATAACGAGCGATCGCCGCATCCTCTGTCATGATCGTCGCGCCCTCAACCATGGCTTGGGCAACGATCATTCGGTCGAACGGATCGCCATGAATCCGTTCAAGTCTGGCCAGCGCGATGAGATGGCTGTTCGCGATATCGAGTTGAACAAAACCGCGCTCGGCGAACACGGCGAGCGCCTCACCGACATCGATATCAAGTTTTCCGGTACTGATCTTTATCGCCATTTCCCATGGCGATGCTGGACTGAACAATATCTCGTTCCCACGATCGTTGATCAAGGTCCTGGCCTTTAAGCCGAGCTTGGGCAGATCGAATATCCACCAGATCAGCGCGTGGGTGTCGAGCAACAGTCTCATCGATCGGGCGGAAAGATGTCGGCATCGAACGTCGCCTCGATCTCGGGCGACCACGTATCAAAGTCATCGGCGATCCAGCCACGCCCCTTGAGAGCACCAGGCTTGCGAAAATTCGCATCGGGTTCCGGCGCGCGGAGTTCTGCGACCTTCTTGCCG
Organism: Sphingomonas alpina; assembly: GCF_014490665.1. NCBI lineage: Bacteria > Pseudomonadati > Pseudomonadota > Alphaproteobacteria > Sphingomonadales > Sphingomonadaceae > Sphingomonas > Sphingomonas alpina. Next base: position 2,594,678 of record NZ_CP061038.1, read on the forward strand.
CGCGACACGATGTCAAAATTCTCACCCGCAGCGACGCGTCGAAGATAGTCGCTCAGCTTGCCGCGTAGCTCGCGGACTCCGACAATGGTCGCGTGAACAGTCATCGCATCATCCTTAGTGTCCACATGATGTAGTCACGAATTCGCTAGTAATCAATCCTGCCTCAAAAGCAGGCATATGCCGGCAGATGCACGGCCGTTAGGCATTGCTTAACCCGCATTTCTCCCTTCTCGCGCCGGTGCCCCACGGTATGCCGCCCCTCGCACGACTGGCACGCTTGTTGTAAGACGCGCGGTAGGAAGAGGCGCTTTCGCCGGCATCAGGGGCAAGTACGCGTGAAAAAGATCGAAGCGATCATCAAGCCATTCAAGCTGGACGAGGTGAAGGAAGCGCTGCACGAAGTTGGAGTATCGGGCATCACGGTTACCGAGGCCAAGGGGTTCGGCCGGCAAAAGGGTCACACCGAACTCTATCGCGGTGCCGAATATGTCGTCGACTTCCTGCCCAAGGTGAAGCTTGAGGTCGTTGTCGAGGACAGCCTGGCGGAGCGTGTGGTCGAGGCGATTGCCGCGGCGGCGCAGACTGGGCGGATCGGCGACGGCAAGATCTTCGTCATCCCGGTTGAGACCGCGCTGCGTATCCGCACCGGAGAGCGCAACGACGACGCGATTTAAGCGGCTCGAAGGAATTTGACGCGCCGCAACATTGTGTGACAGCAGGCGCTGCGCACGTAACATGATTCTCCGGGAGACCGGAGCGACTATCGACCACGAAAGGGCATGGGATATTATGGCGAATTCGGCGAACGACGTCCTGAAGAAGATCAAGGATGAGGAGATCGAGTGGGTCGATCTGCGATTCACCGACCCCAAGGGTAAGTGGCAGCACCTGACGATGGTCGCAGGCGTCGTCGGTGAAGACGAACTGACCGACGGTTTCATGTTCGACGGCTCATCGATCGCGGGCTGGAAGGTGATCAACGAATCCGACATGATCCTGAAGCCGGATCTGGACGCGATCTATATCGATCCGTTCTCGGCAACGCCGATGCTGATCCTGATCTGCGACATTGTCGAACCGGCAACCGGCGAGCTTTATGCCCGCGATCCGCGCTCGACCGCGAAGCGCGCCGAGGCGTACCTCAAGACCACCGGCATCGGCGACACCGTCTATGTCGGCCCGGAAGCCGAATTCTTCATGTTCGACGATGTGAAGTTCGAAAACAGCTACAACACCAGCTATTACAAGATCGACGATATCGAGCTGCCGACCAACACCGGCACCACCTATGAAGGCGGCAATATGGGCCATCGCCCGCGCGCCAAGGGTGGTTATTTCCCGGTCGCGCCGGTCGACAGCGCGGTCGATATCCGTGGCGAGATGGTCTCGACCATGCTCGAAATGGGCCTGCCGTGCGACAAGCATCACCATGAGGTTGCTGCGGCACAGCATGAGCTGGGCCTGACCTTCGGTACGCTGACCACCACCGCCGATCGCATGCAGATCTACAAGTACGTCGTGCATCAGGTCGCGCATGCTTACGGCAAGACCGCGACCTTCATGCCCAAGCCGATCAAGGAAGATAACGGCTCGGGCATGCACACCCATTTGTCGATCTGGGAAGGCAGCAAGCCGCTGTTCGCCGGCAATGGCTATGCCGGTCTGTCCGACACCTGCCTCTACTTCATCGGCGGGATCATCAAGCACGCCAAGTCGGTCAACGCCTTCACCAACCCGACCACCAACAGCTACAAGCGGCTGGTCCCGGGTTATGAGGCGCCGGTGCTGCTCGCCTATTCGGCGCGCAACCGTTCGGCATCGTGCCGCATTCCATACGGCACCGGTCCCAAGGCGAAGCGCGTCGAAGTGCGCTTCCCCGACGCGATGGCCAACCCGTATCTCTGCTATGCGGCGTTGTTCATGGCCGGCCTGGACGGCATCCAGAACAAGATCCATCCCGGCGAGGCGATGGACAAGAACCTGTACGACCTGCCGCCGGCAGAGCTCGCCCAGGTCCCGACCGTGTGCGGTTCGTTGCGCGAGGCGCTGGAAAGCCTGGCTGCCGATCACGACTATCTGCTCAAGGGCGACGTCTTCTCCAAGGAGCAGATCGAATCCTATATCGAACTGAAGTACGAAGACGTGGCGCGCTGGGAAATGACCCCCAGCCCGGTCGAATTCGACATGTATTACAGCTACTGATCGCTACGATCCGCTGCGCATCAGGGGCGTCCGGAGCGATCCGGGCGCCCCTTTTGTTTCAACAGCACCGAGTGGTGATAACCCCGGTTGGATCGGCATTCACTCGCTGCACCTGGCCGCGCCGATTCAACCCCGCTGCCGGTCGTGCCAGCGTGACGGCGGACGGGAAGCCAGCCGGTACCGCCGCCCCGCTCTTTGACATGACTGGAATATACAGGACGCTTTGCGGCCGCTGTTCGGCAGGAACAGCGGTGAGCTGACCGCTGTTCATGCGCTTTCCCACCGCTGTTATGGATAACAGCGGTGGCGGAAATCAACCCATTGAAAACAGTTAGAAAATCCACCGCCAAAATCCAACTTAACAGGGGTGGCTTTTTTTATTCCGAACAACAGCGGAAAAATCACAACCCTGGTGACGGCGACTCGCATCGCAACCACTGTCCGTCTGAATGTCGATTGGGCCTGCGATTAAATTTTTCGTCCGGAACACATGCCCCGGCCGGCAGTTCGGTGTTGCGGTATGTTGATCATCGAAAGGGCCGCAATGAAGAATCCTGTGCTGCTGATTGTCCTTGGGCTCGTCTTGCTGGCGGCCGGTGCTGCGCTGAACTTCACAGGCGGGCCGCCCAGGGCGGATGTGGCGATCGCTGCTCAGTGCAAGGAGCGGATGCGGGATCAGCCTGACATGGTGGCGAAATGCGACGAAGCCGCCTTTGCTGCTGCCATGACCGCAACGGACGCGGACTCGGCGGCGCGCGCGATCAGCGCAGCCAATAATAGTGAAGTCGGCGGAAACACTCTGGCGATGTTTCTGCTCGGCCTTGGCGCGGCCGTGACTGCCGCCGGCATTTTCGCACGCTGGAAGAGCAGCCAGTCCTGAAATGGTCGCGATACGCTCGATCCTTGCCCTCATGATCGCGGCAATGGCGTCGGCGGCTTATGCCGCCCCGCCCGGCGATGCCACGGAGGCCGCGCTGGACCATTGCCTCGCATTGCCGGCCAATGCGTCGACAGCCGGTCAGGTCGAGTGCGAGCAGGCGGCCGCGAAAGCCTATGATCGGCGAATGAATGCGTCCTACACGACATTGATGCGGCGGCTGCCGCCATCGGCAAAGGGCCAGTTGCAACGATCGCAGCGCGCCTGGCTTGTCTATCGGGACAGCGAATTCAATGCGCAGGGCGGAATCTACGCGACACGTCAGGGAACGATGTATGTTCCCATGCAGGCGGATTCTGCGGCAACGCTCACTCGCGACCGGGCGCGCCTGCTCGAAAGCTATGTGCGGGTGATGTCGATCGAGTGATGGCAGTGTTCAAAAGACTGTCGGCCATGGCCTGACCGCCCGGCTTCCACGCCTCCTCCGTCAAGGCGGGCATTACGGCAGCAACACCGTCGCACCCTTTGTCTCACCTGCCTCGAGCGCGCGGTGCGCGTCGGCCACATCCTCCAGCGCGAAGGTCTGGCCGATCTCCGCTGTGATCGCTCCCTTGGCCAGCATTTCGAACACGCGGTCGATGCCGCTCTTCCGCTCTTCGGCGGTGACATAATAATCGACCATGGTCGGGCGCGAAACGAACAGCGAGCCGTGCCGCGCCAGGATGCCGAGATTCACGCCATCAACCGGACCGCCCGCATTGCCATAGCTGACGATCAGGCCGCGCCGGGCAGTCGAGGCGAGCGATATCTCCCAGGTCGCCTTGCCGATGCCGTCGAACACCACCCCGACGCCCTTGCCGTCGGTGATCGCCCGCACTTCCTTTGCGACATCGACCTGCTTGTGAAGCAGGACATGATCGGCACCGGCGGCCCGTGCCTGTACCGCCTTCTCCTCGCTGCCGACCGTGCCGATCACCGTCGCGCCGACCGCCTTCAGCCAGCCGACGAGCAGATGGCCAACGCCGCCCGCCGCTGCATGGACCAGCACCGTCTGGCCGCGCTCGACTTTGGCGCAGCGCTCGACCAGGAATTCGGTCGTGCCGCCCTTCAGCAGCAGCGCCGCTGCCTTCCGGTCATCGACGTTCTCGGGCAGCTTGATGAGTTGATCGGCCGGGAGGTTGCGTGCGGTCGAATAGGCGCCGCGTGCCGGGCCGAACGTGCCGACGCGGTCGCCGACTGCGAGGCCTCTTACGCCCTCGCCCAGCGCCTCGACCACGCCGACCGCCTCGCCGCCCAGACGACCGGGCATCTCGATCGGATAGAGGCCACTACGGTGATAGGTGTCGATGAAATTGAGCCCGACCGCGGTATTGCGCATCCGCGCTTCACCTGGTCCGGGCGGTGGCAGGTCGATATCGACCCATTCGATGACTTCCGGACCGCCGGTGCGGGTGATTTGAGCAATACGGGCCATCGGTCGATCTCCTGCCAGGACGAAGCGAAAATAGGTGCTGCGTTTCAGGTTGCAACGGATCGCTGCGCGCGCCATCTAGGCGCGTGAAGCATACCGCAGGTTCAAAAATCGGAGAGCGAGATGAAAAGCTACCTGAAGCAATATATCGATGGCGCCTGGATCGATAGCGATGGGGGCAAGCGCCACGAGGTGATCGATCCCTCGACCGAACAGCCGGTGAGCGAAATCACGCTCGGCAGCCAGGCCGATGTCGACAAGGCGGTGGCTGCCGCGAAAAAGGCCTTCGACAGCTATTCGCAGACCAGCGTTGCGGACCGTATCGCGCTGCTCCAGCGCGTGATCGAGGAATATAAGGCGCGCATGCCCGATCTGGCGGCAGCCACCAGCGAAGAGATGGGCGCGCCGATCGGCTTTGCGACCATGGCGCAGGCCCCGGCCGGACTGGGTTATTTCATCGGCACGCTGAAGGCGTTGCAGGAATTCAGCTTTTCCGAGCAGGTCGGCAAGAACCGCGTGGTGCACGAGCCGCTCGGCGTCGTCGCAATGATCACGCCGTGGAACTGGCCGCTCAACCAGATCTGCGCCAAGGTCGCGCCTGCGCTTGCCGCCGGCAACACCATGATCCTGAAACCGTCGGAAGAAGCGCCCGGCTGTGCGGTGATCCTGGCCGAGATCCTCGACAAGGCGGGCGTGCCGGCGGGCGTGTTCAACCTGGTCAATGGCGATGGTCCGGGCGTCGGCGCCGCGCTGTCGACGCACAAGCATGTCGATATGGTGAGCTTCACGGGATCGACCCGCGCTGGCATCGCGGTGGCGCAGGCGGCGGCCGCGACGGTCAAGCGCGTGCATCAGGAACTGGGCGGCAAGGCCCCGAACGTGGTGCTCGAGGGTGCCAATCTCGCTGACGTGCTGCCGCCAACGGTACAAGGCGTGCTGGCCAATTCAGGGCAGAGCTGCATCGCCCCCACCCGCCTGCTCGTGCACAAGAGCCAGGCGGCCGAGGCGACGCAGGTGGTCAAGTCGATCATGGAAGCGGTCACGGTCGATGCGGCGAGCGTGATGGGCGCGCATATCGGCCCGGTGGTCAACAAGGCGCAGTTCGAGAAGATCCAGGGTTTGATCCAGTCGGCGATCGACGAGGGCGCGACCCTGGTCACCGGTGGCACCGGACGGCCTGACGGGCGCAACGCCGGCTTCTTCATCAAGCCGACGCTGTTCACGGACGTGACTCCGGACATGCGCATCTATCGCGAGGAGACGTTCGGCCCGGTCGCGACAATCACCACCTATGAGAGTGGCGATCAGGCGATCGAGATGGCCAACGATACCGATTACGGCTTGTCAGCGACGATCTCGGGCGATCCGGCGGAAGCGGCCAAGGTAGCGCCGAAGCTGCGCGCCGGACTGGTCACGATCAACGCCTGGGCCGGCGGCGGCGGCACGCCGTTCGGCGGCTACAAGCAATCGGGCAATGGCCGTGAAGGCGGCAAATATGGCCTGGCCGACTTCATGGAGTTAAAGACGATCGTCGGCGAGCCCGCGTAACCGGGCATGATGCTGACCATCGATGTATTGATGCCGGCGGCGGGCAGCGAATATGGCGCCGCCGCCGAAGCGATCCTGGGCGACTATCGCGCTGCGTTCGCCAGGCGCGGCATGACGCTTTGTCCCCGGCCCTGGGATCTGGGGCCGGACGACGGAGACGCGGCGCTGGCGTTGTTCGCCTGGGGCTATCATCTCGACGTGCTGCGGTGGGAGGCCATGCTGGCGGCATGGCCGGCGCACAAGCCCTTGTTCAACGCACCCGCATTGCTTGCCTCGAATACGCGCAAAACCTATCTCGCCGAGCTCGAGGCGGGCGGCATCCCGATCGTCCCAAGCTGGTTCGGGCGTGCCGATGCGGCGAGCGTCCCGGCGGCCTTCGACCATTTCGGTGCTGACGAACTGGTGATCAAGCCGCAGGTGTCGGGCGGCAGCTACCGCACCGTGCGCGTCGGGCGTAGCGATCCCGTCAGGCCGCTGGACGACGCCATCATCCAGCCCTTCGTGCCCGCGGTATCGGGCGAAGGCGAACTCTCCTTTCTCTACGTCGCCGGAGAGTTCAGCCACGCCGTGCGCAAAGTCGCGGCGGAGGGTGATTTCCGCATTCAGCCGCAGTTCGGCGGCATCTTCTCACGTTTCGACCCGGACGCCGATCAGCGTGGGCTGGCCGACCGCGTTGTCGCGGCGCTTCCCGAACCGGCGCTTTATACGCGGGTCGATCTATTGCGGCTGGCCAATGGCAGTCTGGCGCTGATGGAGCTGGAGGTGATCGAGCCCGATCTCTATCCGCACCTCGAGCCGGAATTGCCGGGGCGACTTGCCGACGCGCTGATCGACGCACTGGTAAAGACGCGCGATGACATGAGCGCGAACCTCACAACGCCGTAACAATGTCCCTTCACAGGGCTGGCGTCGGCGATCGATCGCAGGCAACGCATCGGCATGGCGATCGAAACCTTGTTGGCCCGTTACGGCCTTGCCGCCGTGTTCCTCGGCGCAGGTATCGAGGGCGAGACGATCGTGGTGACCGGCGGGCTGCTTGCCCATAACGGGCTGTTGCCTTTCTTCGGCGTGGCGATCGCCGCTGCGGCCGGTTCCTTCATTGCCGATCAGCTGTTCTTCGCGCTGGGACGACGGTTTCGCGATCATCCGCGGATCAAGCGGATCGAGGCAAAGCCTGCATTCGCTCGCGCATTGACGCTATTCGAGCACCACCCCACCGCGTTCGTATTCGGGTTCCGCTTTCTCTACGGATTAAGGACGGTCAGCCCGATCGCAATCGGCACCTCGGCGATCAGGACGCACAGATTCGCGGCGATCAATGCGGCGGCCGCCGCCGTCTGGGCGGTCCTGTTCACTGGCATCGGCTATGTGTTCGCCGATGGGATCGAGCGGTTCTTCGGCAAGATAAAGTCGGTCGAGCATGTCGTGATCGGCGTGCTGGTCGGAGCGGCGATTATCGGTGGCGGGATTCACCTGGTACGCCGGTCCCGAGCGAAGCGTTCTCAATAATCCTTCGACACCCGGACGTTGGCACTTTGCCGGCCAAGGGTGGAGATACTCGACAGCAACGACAGCCAGCGCGTGACCTGGAACTCGACCTGGGTCGCCGAATAGCCCGCGCCGTCCGTGATGATTTCCGCGAACAATTTGCGCGTGATGTATTTGCCCGCCGCGACTGAAGTTCCCTGCCCGGTCTGCGGATCTGCGGGAAGGATGCGCAGCCGGTCCAGCCCTGCCGCGCGGCGCACTGCATTGATCGGGTTGAGACCGCCCTTGCCGTCCTGCAACGCCGCCACCGCCGCAGCCAGTTGCAGCGCCTCCGGGGCCGACAGATTGGTGATCGACGTACCGAACAACAAGCGCGACAGGAGTTCGTCTTCCGGCAGGGCAGGAACGCTGGCGAAGCTGATATCGGGTTTCAGCGCATTGCCGGTGACGCGAATGGTCGCACGCAGGCCGGTCGAATCCGCGTTCGCCGCAATGTCGAGCGACGGGTTGGCGGGTACCTCGCCCGCGAACAGGATGATGCCGCGTTCCAGCTCGAACTCACGCCCGGCGAATTCATAATCACCGCGGATCAGGTCGGCACGGCCGGTGATGGCGGGGTTGTCCGGCACACCGCCGATCTTCAGGTCCGCTGACCATTCGCTGGCGAGGCCAAGACCGCTGACTGTCAGCCGGTTCGGCGCGCGCGCGCGAACGTCGAGCCGCCAGGGCTTGCTCGGCACGATATCGCCGTCATCATCGCCGCCCGGTATGTTGATCTCGCGGATGTTGAGGCGCGGCACGGCACTGGCGACGCTCGCCTGACCGAGCCGATAGCGGCTCTTGTCGAGCACGACATCGCCGGCGATGACACCGCCCGAGCCGTCCGATTTGAAGCTGAGCGGGCCCGTCACGGTTGCAGCGATATCGTCCCGGTTGATCAATTGCGCATTTTCGGCGCGAACGGACAGGTCGATACCGAAGCCACGCGCGGCAGCGAGGTCGAAAACGCCGGTGCCCGAAACCCGCCCGCCCTTGCCGGCATCGGCATTGAAGCGGTCGATGACCAGTTTCGATCCGCCGAACCGGCCGGTCGCCTGGACATTGGTCAGCACCGTACCGGTAACGCCACTTTCGATCTTCGCACCGTTCGCCTGGAGCACGCCGCGGATGCTGGGATCGTTGATCGTACCGCCAAGATCGGCACCGATCGCGACCGGACCGGTAAGGTCGAACAATTCGATATTGGCGAGCCGCCACAGCGTATCGGCCGGGCCGTTATAGCGCAGCTGCGCAAACAATGGCGCATGGGTAAGCCGTGTCGCGAGGTCGCCCGACCCAAGCGGCGTCAGCTGCGCTTGCGCACGCCCCACCGTCTTGCCACCGCTCGACATGATCGCACGCGCCGCTGCCTTGTTGGGCTGAAGCACCGCTGCGATGCCGACATCGATCGGCTGCGACGACAGCACCAGCCCGGACCGAGTCAGGCCGCGCACCGTCATGTCCATTCGGCCGGTCGGTGCCTGCCCCTCCCCTTGCGAAAAGGCGAGCTTGCCCGAGGTGCTGCCGCCGAGCCCGAGGCCCGGGAAGCCGATATCGAGGATCGCCAGCGGCATGCGCGTCATGCTCGCATCGATCGCGCTGGATCGGCCGGTAAAGCGGCCCGCAATCTGGGCATCGCCACCAGCGAAGCTCAGTTTCGTCGGCGCGAGCCGCCAGCCGTCTCCGTCGCGGGTGAAGACAGCTGGGGTGATCAGCTTCAGCGGACGACGGTCGAGCGTTCCCTGCGCCGAGACGCTATAGCTGTCGGCTGTCACCTGGGTCACCGACTGGATATCGAAGGCGCGACCCCGCGACCCGGAAATCGCGGCCTTGATCTGGCCGACGCCGCCGCGCAGCGTCGCATTGCCGGCAAAGCGCCCGATGGTCAGCGAACCGCGTTTCAGGCCGTTGCCGGTCGCCGTCGCCTCAATCGAGGTCCCCGCCGGATCGAGCAGGGCAACGAGATCGAGATGGCCCCGGCGCAGCGTCACCATATCGGCAAGCTTGGCCGAACTGGCGTCGAGATGCGCTTCGATCCGCTGGACATCACCCACTGGCCGGAGCAGCAATTCGCCCGAAATGCCGCCGCCGGCCACCGCCAGCCGCCCGTTGAAGCCGCCATCGACCACTTCCAGGGCGCCGTTCAGGCGCGTGCCGCTGACATCGAGCTGGGTAATCGACACGATTGCGTTGCCGCCGCGCGGCAACAGGATCGCGCCATTACCGGTAAAGGGTCCAAGCCGCGACCCGCCGCGTGCGGTGAAGGCAAAGCCCTCCGCAGTCGGATCGAGATGGGCGATGACATTGGTCAGACCCATCGTCTCATTGGGCCGTTCGAACACCAGATCGAGCGTCGGTTTCTCAATTCGGCCGTCAAGCTTGATGGTGAACGGGCCATAGGTCGCCTGACGCCCGCTGCCTTCGAAATAGAAGGTGCCGTCGCGGCGTCTGAAACCGGTGCCGGTGATGCGGATCTGCGGTGCAGTGAGCACCAGCCCCTTGAAGTGGAGAATTCCATCGGGGGTCCGCTCCAGCCCGGTGACGATGCGCGGCAGCCCTCCGGCGAGCGATCGAAAAAACGCATTGTCGAGCCGGACCATCTGCGCGGTGCCGCTACCGATGATGCGCAAACCCTTGCCATTTGGCCCGGGTACCGCCTGCAGCTTAGAAGTCACATCGACGATGCCGAGCCCCGGGATCAGGTAGCGGCCAAGTGCCCCATTGATGCCGACCTCATAATGCCCGGTCTTCAGGTCGAGGATCAGATTGATCCGCCCGGTAAGCTTGTCGGAGCGCAGGCGAAGATTGTCGCCGGTGATGAATTTGCTGGTCACCCGCAACACGCCGTCGAGCGTCAGGTTGTGCAAGATGCCTCCGGCGACGTCTCCTACGCCGGTGACGCGCACTGCGCTGAACTTGACCGGCACCGACACCGGCGATTTCGACAACCGCCCCTTGCCTGCGGCGCGCGCCACTTCGAAACCGTTCTGGTCGAAGGCGAAGCGATCGGCGGTAAGACGATAATCGAACGCCGCGGTGGCGAAGGCGCCGTCGAGAATGGCGCGCAACTGGATATTACGGCCGCTCATATTGGGGAACAAGGCTGGCGGGCGGAGCAGCCGCGCGGCGACGCGGACATTGCGATAGCTGTTTTCGGCCAGATCGATCACGCCGGTCGCATCGACGACCAAAGCGGCGGAGCGCAGGCCAAGCGTGCCGTCCAGCCGCCGGTTCAGCAGCGTGGCCGCACCGTTCACGACGATGCGCGGACTGGTCAGGCGCATCAGCTTGCCCTTGGTGAAGGGCGCCGGGGTCAGGGTCCCGGTAAGCGAATAACTGCCGGCCTTGTTGCCTAGCGCCAGGTCGATCGCGCGAACATCGCCGATGTCGCCCTGCGCCTTGCCGCGCCAGGTCTTCCATGTGCCGTTCCCCGCCACATCGAACGCGATCGGACGGGCAATGCCGATCAGCTTTGCCAGCACACCGCTCGCACTGCCACGGGCGCGGACATCCGCGTCGAACCTGTCGCGATCGGGCTCCGCATCGAGCTTCACGACCAGCGTATCGCTCCCCGCAACGACAGCGGTCAGATCGACCAGCGCGCGGCCCGAGCGGATATCCGCCCTGCCCGCCAGCCGCGCGGTGCGCGCAGCGCCGGAAACTGCCGGTGCAATGGTCAGCCGATCGACGCGCAGCTCACCGATACGGATGTCGAAGCTCGGCAGGGTCGGCCCCTTGCGGCCGGTCTTGATCGTCTCCGGAACCTTGGCGAAGAGCGCTCGGGGAATGACCAGGCGGCTGATGTCGAGGCGGTTCGAGAACCAGGCAAAAGGCGACCATTCAAGGTCGGCACGGGGCGCCCGGAATACCAGTCCTTTCTGATCGCGAATCCGTACGTCGATCAGCACGGCCTTGGAAAAGAGCGAGCCATCGATCCGCCCGACACTGTAGCGCAGTCCATTGGACGGTTTCTGAGCCGCGATCTGATCCGCGACCCAGCGATGCCCGATGCTCGTGTCGAGAATGAACAACGCCGCCGCCAGCAGCGCGACCAGGCCAAGCAACGCGGTGATGAGCCAGCGCCACCAGCGCGTGCGCTTGACCGGCGCGGCGGCCGCTACTTCGGTCAAAATGCCTGCCCCAGCGAAACATAGACCGCGATCCGCGCATCACCAGGTTGCGGGTTGAGCGGCGTGCCGACATCGATGCGGATCGGGCCGAAATTGGAATAATATCGTACGCCAAGCCCCGCGCCGAAACGGAATTCGGCAAATTTCGGCAAAGGTGAGGTGTAGATATTACCGCCGTCGATGAACGGCACCACGCCGAAATTGCCGAACGCCTTCACACGCGCCTCAAGCGAGAATTCGGTCAGGCTGCGCCCGCCGATCGGATCGTTATTGGGGTCGCGCGGCCCGATATCCTGATAGCCATAGCCACGCACCGATGCACCGCCCCCGGCATAGAAACGCCGCGACGGTGCGATCGCATCGCGCGGCGCACCGACGATCGTACCAAGTCGGACGCGGCCTGCCATGATTACCCCGTCACTGATCGGCTGATAGGCGCTGGCATCGACCTGTACCCGGGCATAGCCGAACACCCGGCCCTGCAGCGACAATTCCGGCGACAGGCGCCCGCTCAGGCGGAAGCCATGGGTCGGGTTGAGCAGATCGTCCGAGCCGTCATAGCTGAGGCTGGTCGGCAGAGCGCCGATGAAGAAGGTACGGCGACGCGGCGCGCCGGTGCTCAAGATGACGTCACGTTCGTCCGACGCGGCCAGTTCGCCACCGAGCGACCAGGTCCAGGTCTTCTGGAAGAAAATGTTGGTCTGACGCTCAAGCGTCCCGGACAAAGCGAAAGTCTTTGCCTGATAGGCGTCACGATTGAGGTTCGAGGCCACCGCCTGGAAGGTCAGGACCCGGTCGCGTGCCTGATAATTGTTGCGGCGAAAGATCACACTGGCGAGTTGTTCCTTGGTGCCGAGCACGCCGCGCAGGGTGAGCGCGCCTTCGGGCGGAAACAGGTTGCGATGCGTCCAGCTGACTTCCGCCCGCGCCCCTTCTCCGGTGCCATAGCCAAGTTCGGCGGCTATGGTGCGCGGCGGCGCCGGTTCGAGCGCCACCGCGATATCGACCGTACCCGGATCCTTGCCCTCGACCGGCTTGATATCGACCGATGACACCAGGCCGGTCTGGATCAGGGCGCGGCGCAGATCGACCAGCGCGCTCTGGTCAAACGGCTGCCCGGGGGTGAAGCGGGCGATATCCTCGATATGGTCGGCGTCGAACACCTTGTTCGGCGGAGACGTGATCCGCCCGAAAAGCCGCTTGCCGCCCGGATCGACGGCTATCTCGAGCGTCGCGGTCCGAGCGCTCCGATCGACCACGATCTCCGGCTCGCCAACGGTCGCGAAGGGGAAACCCTTTTGCCCGATCTGAGTGCGCAAATTCGCTTCGCCCGCGGCGATGGCATCCGAATTGACCGCGTCGTCGGCCTTGACGCCGAATGCCGTGCGCAACCCGTCACTCTTGTCACCGGCGGCAGCGAGGCCCTTCAGTGTGACCCCGCCGAATTTATACTGCACCCCGGGCTCGGCATCGAGCGTGACCAGCGGACGGCCGCCCTTGGGCTCGATCCGGCTGGTCACGCGCGCATCATAATAGCCCTCGGCACGCAACAATTCGGTCAGCAAAAGCGCATCCTCACGCGCGCGCCGGTCGAGCTGTGCCGCATTGGCCGGATCACCGTCATGGGTCTTCAGTGTCGACAGCGCATCGAAGCGCTGGCGCAGCAACGGCGTCGCGACCGCATCGATCCCGTCGACTGCAAAGCTGTACCGCGTCTCGCCCGTGAGTTCGGGTGTCGCCGATGGATCGACCGGCTCGTCCGGCGCCACCGACAGGTCCGGCCAGTCGACGCCGATATCGGGCAGCGGCGCGAGCGGCGAGTTGGGATCGAGCGTGCCGACGTCGGGCGCAACGGTGCCTGCACTGTCCTGCGCATCAGCGCAGGGAGCGACAACTACAAAAAGACCCGCAGCGGCGCACAACAACGCGCCACGCCGCCCGACCGACAACGACATGGCCCTGTCCTAGACGGACAATTCCCCGAGCAACAGGGGGCTTGGGAGAGAGATTAGTGAACCGTGCCCACGGCACGGTCGACCGAGAGCAGCAGAATCAGCCGTTCGATCTGGCGCCAGCGGCAAAAATGGAGATGATTGCCGATATCCCGGCTCTTGTCCGCCCGCGCCGCCGCTTCGAAACCGGCATCGTCGCCGAAGCGCGCGATAAGGTCGGTAGCGTCGGCCACGTCATGGCTGGCAAGATACGGCATATACGACATAAGTTTCCCCGCGGCGTCCGCGCGCAAGGCTTACAATCCGCGTGCCAGAACCGCCTGCCCGCGCAAATGCGGGGATGACATTGGTAAACAAGTTTAAATGCCATGCCCAAAGATGGATCATCCATCCCGTCGCGGGACTCTGGCGTCCAGAGACGGGACATGGCAGAGCGCGCGCCATGGCCAATACTTCCCGCTCCCCCGCCGCCGGCGGTTTCCTGATTGCACTCGGCGCGGTGCTCGGCGCGATTGTCGGGCTGTTCCTTGAGCAGCCCACCGCAGGCTTCCTGATCGGCAGCGGCAGCGGCATCGCGATCGCCGTTGCAATCTGGCTGTTCGACCGGAGACGATAACTTCCGCGATCAGCGGAAAGATTATCGCAAGCTGCGCGATAGCCAGACCACCCGTCCGATAACATCGACATCGCCCACGCCGCGTTCCGGTATCGCGGGAAAGGCAGGATTGTCGCTCACGATCGTCAGGCGATCCCCGCTCCGCGATACGCGCTTGACCATCAGCGCGCCGTCAAGCCGGATCACATAAATGCCGCCACGAGGGCCGGTTCGCCGATCTCCTTCGTCAACCAGCATCTGATCGCCATCCTCGATCAGTGCGTTCATCGAATCTCCCTCCGCACGGATCATCGCCAGCTTTCCGGTACGAATGCCGAGGGTGTCGAGCAGCGCCCGGTCAAATCGGGCATCGCCGATCGCCTTGTCATCCTCGACCAGCCCGCCCGGCCCTGCCGATGCGGCAACATCGAGCCGGCGCACCGAGATCATCGCAGCACCCGACGACGACGGCGTTCCACCCAACAGGGTTTCATCGACGTTGAAATAGGCCGCGAGCAACTTGCGGTCGCGTTCGGCCAGGATTCGGGGCGTACCGCGCTTCACAAACTGCTGAAGATAGGCGTCGTTGCGCCGGAGCATGCGCGACAATGCGGCATAGCTCTCGCCGCTGTCCGCCACGAGAGCGTCGAGAGCCGCGCGTGGATCGATCGCATCCATAGGGGATCTAATAGCATAGGAATTTTCCTAGACAAGTTGGAAATGCAGGAACAGACCATGAACATCAACGTGACTCGGTGAGGATGTGAGGATGTCGGTGTTACGGAAGGTCGAAATATATCTGCGCACGAACAACATGCCGGAGACACGGTTCGGGCGGCTGGCGCTGAACGATCCGCGGCTGGTGCGCGACCTGCGCAATGGGCGCGAACCGGGTGCGCGAACCGCTGCCCGGATCGAAGCATTCATTCAGGCTGGGGCGTCGCGATGAGCCGCGGCGCCGACCCCAGCACATTGCTGTCGCGCGCGATCGAGCGTGAATCCCAAAGCGCGGGCTGCCCGGCGATGATCTCCACGGCAACCTGGACGCCATGGGCCAGCGCAACTTTTTCCGGCGCGCGGCATCTGGTAAACCTGCGGGCGTCGGCATCGCCCGCGCTGGACGACTGGCTCGCCGCCTTGCCCGAGGCTGATATCGACGTGCGCGGGCACCTGCTCGCCAGCGTAGCGGTCAATTCAGTGCGGCGATCGGAAAATGAGGTGACGATCGAGCTTGAGGCGCTGACCGTCGAGGAATGATCGTCAGCCGCGCATCGCCATCCGGCGAAGCGAGACGAGCGCCTCCTGCAATGATTCTTCGCGGTGCGGCGGCGGCGGAGGCGCAATCGGTGCAACGGCCTCACGCCTAGTCACGCCCTTTTCCAGCCGGTCGAGCAACGCATGAATGCTCGCCGATGAATCATAGTCCGATGCGCGGCGCGGGGTTGGCGCGACCGGTGTCGGCACCGATACAACGGGTTCCGGTTCGGGGCGTGTCAACGGAGTCAGTTCGAACGTTTCGAAGCGCTCGCTGGCATCGAATACCGGCGGGCGCGGACGCGAGGCGATCTGCGCGGGAGGCGGGAACCAGTCGATCGGTTCGTCCGGGATCGCGGCAGGATCATACGCAGCCAGCGGCGTATCGAGATCGGCAGGCAGGTCTTGCTCGACGAGACTCTGCACCACGGTTGGCACGTGTTCCACGATCGGGGCCTGTCGCGCGATCGGAGCTTGCTCCACAATCGGAAGCGGTTCCACGACCGGTGCGCGGATCGGCGACGACATGGGCAGAGGAGCAGGTTCGAACACTGCTTCTTCGATCATCGGCGCGATGATTTCCGGTTCAGCCATTTCAGGCTCGGTCACCAGGTCGATCGCTTCGGAGTCCTCGGCCATGGCATGGACCGGACGAGCGCGCACTTCGAGGAAGGGAGTGCCGAGATCCTGATTGGCATAGACCGGGCGACGCGCCGGCGCGTCGGGATGGGCGTCGGCACGACGCAATACAGGCGTATCGGCACTCACCGGCTTACCGGAGAAGGAAATGGTTCGCGCGCCGACCAGCAGGAACAGCGAGAACCAGGACACCAGGCCAATGCCACCGCCAACGATCAGGATCAGCGCAGCGCGCGCGGTAACGCCGAGCGGCGGCGCAGCGGCGGGCACAAGCGCGGCGATGCCGCTGTCGAGCACCAGTCCTTCAAGAATATTGGTGGGCAGCAGCGCAAAGACCAGCGCTGCGAGCATAGCCAAAGCACCGGCAGCAACCGGCGCCAGCGAGAGATTCAGGCGTTTACTGCGGGAGATCGCGACCATGAGTCGCGTGATGCACCAGCGCCGGTAAGTTTTTGGTAAACAGGACCGTAACGAGCAACATTCATTTCCCAGTTACGCTCTGCCTCGACGAAGGCGCGGCCCTTGTCGCGCCGCTCCTCCCAGAGATTCCGGTCGGCAAGCAGGTCGGCCAGGGCATGCGCCAGGGCGGCGGGATCATCGGGCGGAAACAGCGTGCCGGTGTCGCCATCGCGAATCAGTTCGCGGTGACCGCCGACATCGGACGCGGCGACCAGCCGGCGCTGCGCCATCGCTTCCAATGGCTTGAGCGGCGTGACCAGATCGGTCAGCCGCATGCGCTTGCGCGGATAAGCGAGGATATCGATCAGGCTGTAATAGCGATCGACCTCGGTATGCGGCACGCGACCGATGAACCTGATGTGCTTAGCAACGGGCGACGCGGCGGCCTGGGCACGCAAGGCCTCCTCCATCGGCCCGCCACCGACCAGCACGAGATGCGCCTTGGGACGCGCCGCGACCAGCATCGGCATCGCCGCGATCAGATCGTCGAGCCCCTCATAATCGTAGAAGCTGCCGATAAAGCCGATCACCTCCGTGCCATTGAGGCCAAGCGACAGGGCAAGCGGCGCATCATGGTTGAGTGGCGCGCCGAACACGGTCAGGTCGACACCATTGGGCGACACCATGATCTTCGCCGGATCGACGCCGCGCGACACCAGATCCTGGCGCAGGCCTTCGCAAATCACCGCGACGGCGTCCGCCTTGCCCACCGCCCAGCTTTCCAGCGCGCGAGTCGCGCGATAGCGGAGCGATCCCTCGCGGCCCGTGCCGTTGCCGACCGCCGCATCTTCCCAAAAAGCGCGGATTTCATAGACCAGCGGCAAATGGCGTTTGCGCGCGACGCGAAGCGCCGCAAGCGCATCCAGCACCGGCGAATGTGCATGCAGGATGTCGGGCCGGAACTCGTCGACAGCCGCCGCGATTCGCCTGGCGAAGCCGTGTATCTCGCGAAGTTCGCCCAGCGGACTCGGCCATGCCTTCATCACCGGCGTGCGGTGGAAATCGATCCCGTCGATCTGCTCGAACATGACATCGCTCGCCCCGTGCCGCGGGCCGGTGACGGCCGCGACCTGCCATCCGCGGCGCATCTGCGCCTTCAGTATGGCACGCGTGCGAAAGGTATAGCCGCTCTGCAACGGCAGGCCATGATCAAGGACGTGGAGGATGCGCATCGCCAGCGTGATTGGCACAGCAGTGTTTAACGGGCCGTCAACCCGGGGGCGCTAGAGCATCGTCCAACGTCCGTTCGCCCCGAGCTATTCGAAGGGCCGTTTTTCCTTTGCCGACCGATGAAAGAAGAACGGTGCTTCGACAAGCCCAGCACGAACGCCAACACGAACGGAAGCAAGGGACGGACAAGGCGACATGATCGACAATCTCGCGCTCGCGATCAGCCATGGCCTGATGCTGCTTGCTGCGTGGCTGTTGCTGCGCCGCCCCGATCTCGATCGCGAATCCGAACCCGGCGACACCCCCGAAGCGCAGACGAGTGACCCGAAATCGGCCATCGGAGGAAAGCCCGGTGCGTGATCTCGTCTTCGTCGCCTTTCTCCTTTCCTTCTTCGCGCTCGGGTTTCGCAAGCCGTTCCTGTTCGTCCTGGTCTATGTCTATATCGACATCGTCAGCCCGCAGCGGCTGACCTATCTGATGCTCAATTCGGTGCCGATCTCACTGATCGCGGCGGGACTCGCGGTGGCTGCCTGGGCACTGGTCGATGACAAGCGCGATACGCGCATCGCACCGCGCCAGTTCCTCATCGTCCTGCTCCTCCTCTATTGTTCCCAGACGACGCGCTCCGCCGATTTCCCGATCGAGGCGCTCGATAAATGGGACTGGGTATGGAAGGCGCTGGCCTTCGCTGCCTTTTTGCCGCTGACCTTGCGCACCAAACTGCGCATCGAGGCGCTGTTGCTGATCATGATCCTGTCCGCTGCCTCGATCATCATCGTCGGGGGGATCAAGACGATCGCGTCGGGCGGCGGCGGTTATGGCGAGCTCAACCTGATGGTGACCAACAATTCTGGTCTCTACGAGGGCAGCACGATTTCCGCAGTGGCGATCGCGATCATCCCGGTGATCCTGTGGTTCACGCGGCACGGCACGATCTTCAAGCCCGACTGGATGGTGAAGACATTTTGCTATGCGCTGATCTTTGCCTGCCTGCTGATCCCGGTCGGCACCTCGACCCGTACCGGCTTGTTGTGCATCGGGCTGCTCGCGGTGCTGATGATCCGCGATACGAAGCGCAAGGGACTCTATGTCGGCGCGCTGGCATTGATGGCGGTCGCCGCCATTCCCTTCCTGCCCAGCACCTTCACCGACCGAATGAGCACGATCAAGACCTATAAGGCAGACGAATCCGCCTCGACCCGGCTCGCGGTGTGGAAATGGACGATGGAGTACGCCAAAGCCCATCCGTTCGGCGGCGGTTTTGAAATGTATCGCCAGAACCAGATCCGCTACGACACCGAGAAGGTCGAGAAAGTCGCCGGACAGCAGACGATCGAGCGCAAGCTGACGGTCGACCAGGCGCGCGCCTTCCACAGCGCTTATTTCGAAATGCTCGGCGAACAGGGCTATCCCGGACTGGCGCTGTGGCTGATCATCAACCTGATCGGTATCGTACGCATGGAGGTGCTACGCCGACGCTATCGTAAGCCGATGCCAGGTGAGGAATGGATCGCGCCTCTGGCCAGCGCGCTGCAGAGCGGGCACATCGTCTATCTGCTCGGTGCGACCTTCATCGCCATCGCCTTCCAGCCCTTTGTCTATATGCTGATCGGCGCGCAGATCGGGCTCGACACCTATCTCGCCCGCAAACGGCGCGAAGCGTCGTGGCGACCGATCCGGAAAGCCCGCCCGACCGCGCTCGAACCGATCCTGTCATGAACGCCAGACCCGAACTTCGCGCGCTGACCAGCATGCGCGGCATCGCGGCGTGGTTCGTCGTGCTTTACCATATCCGTCTGTCGATCGCAGGGCTCCCATCCGAATGGGTGGCGTTCCTCGCCAAGGGCTATCTGGCGGTCGATTTCTTCTTCCTGCTTTCGGGTTTCGTCATCTGGCTGAGCTGGAGCGAGACGTTGCGCGACCGGGGCTTCGCAGCGGTACCCGGCTTTCTGCGCAAGCGTGTCGCGCGGATCTGGCCGCTGCACCTGTTCATGCTCGCCTGTGCGGTGGGTCTGGCCTTGCTGTTTGCCGTGACCGGGCGACAGGACGATGTGAATTACCCGTTCCGCGAGCTGCCGCTGCACATCGCGCTGATACAGAATTGGGGTTTTACCGACCAGCTCAGCTGGAACGACCCGAGCTGGTCGATCAGCGCGGAGCTGGGCGCCTATCTGTTCTTCCCCTTTCTGACGCTGGCGATCGACTGGCGACGCATACCGAGTTGGGCAGTGCTGGCGGCGATCGGGTCACTGGTCGTGCTGCTCCATGCGGTCATGGTGCGCGGCGGGGCGTTGACGCTCGGCACCGATATCACCCGCTTCGGGCTGATCCGGTGCTTGACCGAGTTCACCGCCGGAACTGCGATCTGTGCGCTGTGGCTGAGGTGGAAAGCACATCCCGTCACGCCTGCGGCCATTTCGGTATTGATTATCGTGGCTATCGCTCTGTCGTGGTGGTCCGGTCTTCCTGAAACATTGGCAGCGCCCGCGCTGTTCGCTGCGCTGTTGCTGACGCTCGCACTGACTTCGGGCATGAGGCACAACCCGCTCGACAAGGGCGCGCTGCATTATCTCGGCGAGATCAGCTACGCGACCTATCTAGGTCACTTCCTGCTGTTCGTTGCGTTCAAGCTCGTCTTTGTCGATGACCCTCACGCGGTATCGCCGGCGTTGATCGGCTTGTTCCTGATGCTGGTGCTGGCAAGTTCGGTCGCGCTGTATCACCTGGTCGAACGCCCGGCGCAGCGATGGGTCAATTCACTCGCGCTCCTCCCCGACACGGAAAGGAGAGCCACACGGCGGTGGAGAGGGGCCTCCTCAAGCACCACGCCTGCAGCACTCCCCCTTCACCATGCTGGTCCCCCTCCTCGTATCAGGGAGGAGTGAAGGGAACTTCCTCGCCGCCCCGCGCATTCCCTTCGCCATGTCCAGGATCATCTATTGCGACGACAGCGAACCCGGCATCACGCGCAAGAAGATGCGTCTTGGCTGGGGCTATTTCGACGCCGAAGGCGCGCGCATCACCGATCGTGACGAGATCGACCGGCTCAACGCGGTTGGCCTGCCGCCCGCGTACCGCGATGCCTGGTACTGCCCCAAGGCCAATGGCCATATCCAGGCAGTCGGCTGGGACGAGAAGGGCCGCAAGCAATATCGCTACCATCCCGAGTTTCGCGCAGCCCAGGAATCCGCCAAATACGAGCTGTGCGCGCCATTCGGTCGCGACCTGCCCAAGCTGCGCGCCCGGGTCGAAAAGGACCTCAAGCGCCGCGGCATCGGCAAGGAGACGGCGGTCGCGGCGATCGTGCGGCTGCTCGATCTCGGCCATGTCCGCATCGGCAATGAAGACTATGTGAAGGCGAACAAGAGTTTCGGTGCGACCACCCTGCGCAAGCGTCACGCCAGGCTCAGCGGCCAGACGCTGAAGCTGCAATACAAGGCCAAGTCGGGTAAACTGCGCGTGCTGACCATCACCGACGGATCGCTCAGCCGCTTCGTCAGGAAATGCTCCGACCTGCCCGGTCAGCATCTGTTCCGCTGGCTCGATGCCGATGGCGAAGCGCGGCCGGTCACCTCATCCGACGTCAATGACTATATCCGCGACGCGATGGGCGAGGACTATACCGCCAAGCATTTCCGCACCTGGAGCGCGAGCGTGCTGGCCTTCGAGGCATTGGCCTGCGCCGATCACGACATCAGCCTGCAGGCGATGCTTGAGCCGGTTACCGAGGCACTCGGCAACACGCCAGCCATTGCGCGAAAATCCTATGTCCACCCCGCACTGATCGCTCTGGTCAAGGAAGGACAGACGATATTTCGCGAGGGCTGCTCCCTGCCCCGTCGCACGCAATATCTGTCGCGCGCGGAACGCGGGCTGATCGACTTCCTCGACTCTGGAAGCCTTGGCCCCAGCGCCAAGGCCGCCTAGGTCTCCCGATATGACGACCAACAACTCCATCGCCGCCGCGCGAACGCCGAAGATCGATCCCGCCAATATCGACCAGCAGGCGCAGAGCTTCATCAACGCCAGCACTGCCTGGTTCCAGATGCACTGGCTGCAGATCATCATCGCCATCGCAGTCGCCACTGCGATCGTGCTTGCGCTGTTTTTCGCGCGCCGGCTGGGCAACAAATTGTGCGAACGCAGCCCGGGCACCGCCGGCTGGGGCAAGGTGTTCGGCCGCGCGATCATCAAGACCGGCAATTTCTTTATCATCATGGTCGCGGCGAAACTGGTCAGCGGCTACGCCAATGCACCGCCCGAAATCACTACGACGATCAACTTCCTGTTCACCTTGTCGGCAGTGTTCCAGGCTGCGATCTGGGCGCGCGAGATCATCCTCGGCTCGATCGAGCATCGCACCCAGTCCGAGCATTATTCGGGCGAAGCGCTGGGCAGCGCGATGGGCATCATTCGCCTGCTCGTGACCTTCGCGCTGTTCGCGATCGCGCTGATCGTGGTGCTCGACAATCTCGGGGTCAATGTGACCGGCCTGGTCGCGGGCCTCGGCGTCGGCGGCATCGCCATCGGCCTCGCGGCACAGGGCATTTTCGCTGATCTGTTCGCCGCGCTGGCGATCATCTTCGACCGCCCCTTCCGACGCGGCGATGCGATCACCTATGACCAGTCATCGGGCACGGTCGAGGCGATCGGGCTGAAATCGACGCGGATCCGCGCCGCCACCGGCGAAGAGCGGATCATCGCCAACAAGAATCTGCTCGACAAGGAAATCCTCAACAACAGCCAGCGCGAATATCGCCGCATCAAATTCACGCTCGGACTGGTGCAATGGACGCCGATCGAGACGATGGATCACCTGCCCGACATGCTGAAGGAAGTGGTCGAGGGCTGCGGCTACAAGTTCGTGCGCGCGGGCTTCCTGAACTTCAGCGCCAGCAGCTATGATTTCGACCTGGAGTTCGATTCCGAAACCGCCGCATACGAGGATTTCTTCAACGCGCGAAACGCGGTGGGGCTGGCGATCATCCGCCGCTTCAACAACGAGAATATCGAGTTCGCCTACCCGACCCAGACCGCCTTCACTGCCGCGCCGCAGGGCGGGATGATCTATCCCTATCCGGGCGAGGAAGAACCGGTTGAGCCGAGGGTGAAGGCAGCGCCGCCCAAGCCAAAAGGACCACCGGTGCCGTCGCCGGATCGATCCGCGGTCGACCAGGACGGACATCAGACATGATCGAACAGGACAGCCACGAGGCAGTCGTACGCGCGCAATATGAGGCGTTCCGCGACCGCCGCCGCGACGATAGCGAGGCTTTGCTCGCCGCCGACTTCACCTTCACCAGCCCCTATGACGACGCGATCGACCGCGACACCTTCTTTGAGCGGTGCTGGCCGGGTGGCGATCATTTCGTCGATTTCGCAATCGAGCGGGTAACGGTCGATGCCGATGGCGCGTTCGTGACCTATTTCGTCACTACCGACAGTGGCGCGCAGTTCCGCAACACTGAATATCTGACCGTGCGCGACGGCCAGATCCACGGCGTCGATGTATATTTCGGGGCGAGCTACAAGGACGGCAAGTTCGTCGCCAAGGAGCCGTTCTAACCATCAGATCAGATCCGCACGCCCGGGCTTGCTGAGCCGAATTCTTGAAGCGCCGGAAAGCCGGGCTTTTCGCTGCGGCTTCCCGGTACTGGCGACAACCGGCGCCGGCCCGGCCCTATCCCCGAGCGGGCGGTTAAGCAGCCCAATATGCGGTTTGGACCGCCGATTACGTATAACATGTATATTTTTCACGGCATTTTAACGAGCTGCTGCGCAGACCGGTGATAGTTTAGCGGTCCAGGCAGCGTGCCAGTCCGCAATTTGCGGATTGTGTTCATGGCCGAGGTCGCCTTTTGCATCGCTCGCGAACATGACCCATGGCTGGTTATGCTCGCTGTTTTCGTCTGCTGCACCGGTGCGTTCGCCATCGTCCAGATGTTCAACCGCGCCCAGGGAACGGCGGGAATGCAGCGCTTCGGATGGCTGTTCCTGACGTCGGTGGGTGCCGGGGCAACGATCTGGTGCACGCATTTCGTCGCCATGCTCGCCTATAAGGCCGGCGTGCCAGTCGCCCTGGACCCGGTGCTGACGATCGTTTCGTTGATCGTCGCGATCGGCGGGACGAGTATTGGCCTCGCCGTCGCGACGTGGCGCCAGAACCGCCTCTGTTCCATCGCCGGCGGCATTCTGGTCGGTGCCGCCATCTCCGCAATGCACTTCACCGGCATGGCCGCCTATCGCGTCGACGGCATCATCGAGTGGCGATGGCCCTATGTCATCGCATCGTTGCTGTGTGCCGTGACATTTGCGGGCGCGGCGTTTGCCGCGCTCGGTACCGGGCAGCTCGGTCGATATCGCATCCCGATCGGTACGGGATTGCTCGTCACCGCCATCGCGACACTGCATTTCGTGGCGATGACCGCGCTGCGCATCGTACCGCTCCGGCTCAGCGCGACTCCGCTCGATCCGGCGCAAATGCATGCACTGGGCCTCGCCACCGCGCTGGTCGGACTGGTGGTGATCGCCACCGGCGTGTTCGCGGCGCTGATCGATCGCTGGACTCGATCGGATGCGATGCAGCGCCTGCATCACATGGCAATGAGCGATGCGCTCACCGACCTGCCGAATCGGGTAGGCTTCCAGAACGAGCTGACGCGCCAGCTCGGTATCGCGCGTGCCACCAATACGCGCCTCGGTTTCGTCGCCATCGACCTGGATCGCTTCAAGGAGATCAACGACGTCCATGGCCACAAGGCGGGGGACGATGTCCTGGCTGCGCTGGCGCACCGCATGCGCGGCGAAATGGGCCGGCATGACGTGGTCGCGCGCCTCGGTGGTGACGAGTTCGTCGCCATCACCCGTTTCGAGGATCGCCTTCAGCTGGCTGCGTTCGTTACCCGCATCGAGACGGCGCTCAAGACGCCGCTTTCGATCGGCCAGTTCGATACCAGCGTCGGAGCGAGCATCGGCATAGCGGTCTATCCGGAAGATGCCGGCGATGCCGAAACTCTGGCGAACAATGCCGATCTCGCAATGTATCGCGCCAAGAGTGAGGGGTCGCCAACGCCTTGCTTCTACGATGCACCGCTCGACCAGATCATCCGCGACCGGCGCGAACTGGCAAACGATCTGCGCCGCGCAATCGACGAGAATCGGCTTGAGGTCCATTATCAGGTTCAGGCCTCGATCGCGACGCAGGAAGTGACTGGCTATGAAGCATTGCTCCGCTGGACGCATCCGGAACGCGGCCCGATATCACCGTCCGTCTTCATTCCCATCGCGGAGGAGAACGGCCTGATCCTGCCGCTCGGCGAATGGGTCATGCGCCGTGCCTGCACCGACGCCGTGGGTTGGGAAAACGACTTGAAGGTGGCGGTCAACGTGTCACCGGTGCAACTCGCCCATGCCGATCTGCCCAGGCTGTTCCACCAGATCATGCTCGACACCGGCCTTCCGCCGCGCCGGCTGGAGATCGAGCTCACCGAAACCGCCATCATGGCCGATCGCGCCCATGCGCTTCACGTTCTGCGCCAGATCAAGGCGCTCGGCGTCGGCGTGGCGCTCGACGATTTCGGCACCGGCTATTCGTCGCTGGAAACCCTGCGGGCGTTTCCCTTCGACAAGATCAAGCTCGACCGGCTGTTCGTGTCCGAGCTCGATGGCAGTCCTGAGACGATCGCCATCATCCGCGCCGTCCTGGCGCTCGGCAAGAGCCTGTCGATACCGGTTCTCGCCGAGGGGATTGAAACCGATCTCCAGCTTGACGTGCTGCGGCGCGAGGGTTGCGACGAGGCACAGGGCTTTCTGCTGGGTTATCCCCAGCCGGTGTCCGCGGCCGGACCTTCGCCGTTCATCGAAGGATCGGACGGAAAGCCTCTGCCCGGCCGCAACGATCTCAGCAACGCCGCCTAAAGGCCCAACCCGCCATTGGCGGTCGAAATAGCGACGTAGACAGGTCTTGTCCCCGGATCGCTCACGGCCATGGCCAGCGCAGTCGCGATCACCGCAATCTGGATCGTCATGCCCTCCGCTCGATTTGGCAGCGAATCGCCGGATGAAACAAGCCGCGCCTTGAGCGATCGATCCGGTTTGGATGCCCTGTGCGCGGTGCAACGAATCCGGGCATCAGGCACTTTTGAATATCGGGTCCGTTTCATCGACATAGAAAAGTCACGGATTTGTCGTCCGGCGACGCTACGGAACAGGTAATCTTCCGGTTTACGGTCGGTCGAGGCTTGCCCAAGGGGGGTGACGACGCCTATCTGACCGGCAACCAGCCAACAGGCGCGAAAGGAATGCGATGACGACGATCAGCGTACAGGAAATGGCGGGCCGTATCGGTACCGAATCCGTTTCCGACTGGGTCGAGGTGAGCCAGGAGATGATCGACAAGTTCGCCGATGCGACCGGCGATCACCAGTTCATCCATGTGAACCCGGAAATGGCCAAGCTGACACCGTTCGGCGGCACCATCGCACACGGCTTCCTGACGCTGTCGCTGATGCCGCTTCTGTCGTCGAAGATCATCGATCCGGTGTCGATCGAAGGCGTGAAGATGGGCGTGAATTATGGCGGCAACAAAGTCCGCTTCCTCACTCCGGTCCGCTCCGGCAAGCGCGTGCGCGGCCGCTTCAAACTGATCGAATTCGCCGAAAAGCGTCCCGGTCAGTGGCAGCAGACCAATGAGTTCAGCGTCGAGATCGAGGGTGAGGACAAACCCGCGATGATCGCCGAATGGATCAGCCAGATTTTCGTCTAATTATCTCCCCTCCCTGCAAGGGAGGATCGAAGGCTTGCTGCCGGGTCAATCATGCCCCCGGCATGATTGAGAAATGCCTGGGAGGCATTTCGACCCGGCAGTAAGCTTTCGATGGGTGGGTAGCGAGCGCAGCGAGCGTCAACACCAGCCCCAAGCATTGCCGCCGGCGCTGAAGCGCCGGCACCCACCCGCCCCCTCCCTTGCAGGGAGGGGAGAAGAATGAGGATCATCACTCATGCGTTCCGCTGTCATCGTCTCCACCGCCCGCACCGCCATTGGCCGCGCCTATCGCGGCGGGTTCAACAACACCCCCGCCCCCACGCTCGCCAGCCATTCGATCAGGGCCGCGGTCGAGCGCGCCGGAATCGACGGTGCAGAGGTCGATGACGTGGTGTTCGGCTGCGCGCTGCAACAGGGTCACCAGGCCGGCAATATCGCGCGCACCTCACTGCTCCGCGCCGGCTTGCCCGTCTCGGTCGCCGGCATGTCGGTCGACCGCCAGTGCGCATCCGGCCTGATGGCGATCGCCACCGCCGCGAAGCAGATCATCACGGACAATATGGACATCACCATCGGCGGCGGCGTGGAAAGCATTTCGCTCGTCCAGACCCCGCAGATGCGCGTCGCGCCCGATCCCGAGCTGATCGCGATGCACAAGGACGTATACATGCCGATGCTCGGCACCGCCGAAGTCGTCGCCAAGCGCTACGGCATCAGTCGCGAAGCGATGGACCAATATGCGCTCCAGTCGCAGCAGCGCACCGCCGCGGCCCAGGCGGCCGGCTATTACGACAAGGAGATCGTGCCGGTCACCGCCAACATGGCG
Organism: Sphingomonas alpina; assembly: GCF_014490665.1. Taxonomy (NCBI): domain Bacteria; kingdom Pseudomonadati; phylum Pseudomonadota; class Alphaproteobacteria; order Sphingomonadales; family Sphingomonadaceae; genus Sphingomonas; species Sphingomonas alpina. The sequence continues at coordinate 2,622,093 of NZ_CP061038.1, forward strand.
ATCGTCAACAAGGAGACCAAGGAGGTCACCTACAAGGAAGTCACGATCGCCAAGGACGAAGGCAACCGCGCCGACACCACGATCGAAGGCCTGCGCGCGCTGCAGCCGGTGATGGGCCCGGACATGACGATCACCGCCGGCAATGCCAGCCAGCTGTCCGACGGTTCATCGGCAAGCGTGCTGATGGAAGAGGCGATCGCCTCCAAGCGCGGCCTGAGTCCGCTCGGCCGCTATGTCGGTATGGCAGTCGGTGGCACTGAGCCCGATGAGATGGGTATCGGCCCGGTCGTCGCGATCCCCAAGCTGCTGCAGCGCTTCAACCTGAAGATGGACGATATCGGCCTGTGGGAGCTGAACGAGGCATTCGCGGTGCAGGTGCTGTATTGCCGCGACAAGCTCGGCATCCCGGATGAGTTGCTCAATGTCAGCGGCGGCGCGATCTCGATCGGCCACCCTTACGGCATGACGGGCGCGCGCGCGACCGGCCATGCGCTGATCGAAGGCAAGCGCCGCGGCGCCAAATACGTCGTCGTGACGATGTGCATCGGCGGCGGCCAGGGTGCCGCCGGCCTGTTCGAAGTCCTCTAACAACTGGTTGGCGGATCGGGCACGTCCCGGTCCGCCAACCCTTCTGCTCCCATCGCTGCGCAGTCGCCCATCACGTAGCGCGGTCCGGCACCGTTCGCCGCGGCGCGGTCCCCGGGATTGTACAGCGCGCATTTCCTGAGCGACAGGCAGCCACAGCCGATACAATCATCGAGCCGGTCGCGAGTCCGCGTCAGTGCCGCGATCCGTTCGTCGAGCAGCCGGCGCATCCCCCCACTCATCCGCCGCCAGTCGGTCGCATTGGGCGTGCGCTCACCCGGCAATTTCGCCAGCTCCATGCCGATCGCCTCGATCGAAAGGCCAAGCTGCTGCGCGATCAGAATGAATGACAGCCGACGGATGTCGGAGCGCAAAAAGCGCCGCTGCCGCCCCGCATTGCGGAACGGGCTGAGCAGGCCCTTCGCCTCATAGAAGCGGATCGCCGATACCGACACGCCAGTGCGCGCCGCAAGATCGCCGATCGAGATGATGTCGCTTGCCTGCATGATCGCTTCTTTTCAAAATCGCTTGACCTCAACTTAGGTTGAGATTGCACAAGCCGTGCGTCAACGCGAATCGGCAAATACGGAGCCCATCATGACGCAGGCCAAACTCGAACATGCCAACATCACCGTCAGCGATCCCGAGCGCTCGGCGCAAATGGTCGAGATGCTGTTCGGCTGGGAGGAACGCTGGCGCGGCCCGGCGCGCGACGGCGGCTTCACCGTCCATGCCGGGAGCGAAACCGACTATATCGCCTTCTATACCGGCCCGAACGGCCGGGATCTGACCGCGCGCTATCCCAAAGGCGCGCCGCTCAACCATATCGGCGTGCTGGTCGACGATCTCGACGAAGTCGAAAAGCGCGTGCTAGCGCTGGGGCTCACGCCCTTTTCGCACGGCAATTACGAACCGGGGCGGCGTTTCTATTTCCTCGACCCGGACGGCATCGAGTTCGAGGTGGTGAGTTACGCCTGAGAGGGCGCAATGACTGTCGGATCTAATTCAAAAACTGTCCGGTCGCGACATCATATGTTCGGGAAGTCGATCCATAATCGCCGTCAAACCCAACTGTGACAACAATGAATTTCCTCTCGTCTATCGTAATGCCGGACGTATTATTGTTCCTTATTGTCGAGGCCTCCGATCGATTGCGGAATCCGATATAAAGAAGCTGATTTTTGTCTCCGTGCATCAGCGCATCGCCCAGCGCATGTTCGAGTGTTGCGAAATTCGTATCGGAGATGCGGAAAGTCTCTTCGGGCTTGATTGAAGCACTTGTCCCGTCCGGTCGGGAATCAACGACTGCGCCGCGCATGACGACGTCGTCGTAAGCATTTTCCCGAGCTGGATTTTCGATCGTAAGCTTCACATACCCCTTATAGATATTCATGCTGTGGATTTGCCGGTTGCCCGCATAGGCTACAGCACGATCATATACCTTGCGGAGCTTCTCTCGATCGAAATTTCCTTCATCTCGTCCGGTGAGTGTTTTCGGCAAGTCCTGTACGAAGGTTGCCACCGTATCGATCCCGCCCGTCACCAAGGCAAAGGGAGCCAGGAAGCCGAGCACAAGGAAGACCAGCGTCGCGATTACATTGGCGGTTAGCCGTGCCGGTGACATCCGGGCGGACAGATGCAGTTCGCCGCCCAACAACCCCGTGCCTTTGTCGGGATAGGATCTCTCGGCTTTCTGTGTCTTGTACGTGTCGGGCGGTTCGGCGGCCTTTTGTTGCCAATCCTCTGGCGGGTCTTTGTCAATGAGGCCATAGCCGGGGCTCTCCGCATCTTCGACAAACACGACAAAACGTCCGGTGTAGAAATTGGGCAACTCGCCCATCGTGATAAACTGGCGGATTACCGTTTCGTACGGAGCGTCATGTTCCGGAAACACCGTCAGCGTGAAGATGAACAGATGTTTGAAGTTTGAAACCGTCAGCCCCGCTTCCTGAAGCTTGCCGACACGCGCCAGTACCCGTCTGCCAGGCGAAATTCCGCCCTTGGCGGACTCGAGAATCCGTTTCGCAATCCCGCCCTGTGCGGACTCAAGGATCGGTTTGAGATTGCGTGACATGCTCGCCACGAACAAGCTGCTGAACAGGAAGCTTGCAGCGATGAATCCGAACACCACGAATGGTATCCACGAATCGGGCGCCACACCGTTCGCGCCAGCGACGATAAAACCGAAAAATGCCCCTATCGTTATCCACAGCGCGGCCAGAAAGATGAAGCGGCGCGGGTTGAATCTGGCCTTCGGCAACGTTGATGAGGATTCGCTTTGCATCAAAATGGATATTGTCCGTCGTCAGAATATTTGGGCACAGTTCGCGGCGTAAATCAGCGGAGTGGGGCCTCATATATTAAGGGGCAAGCTTGCGGTGCGGCAAGCCGCGGTATTCGCTGGCTGTCCGCTTGACGTGCACCCACCGCCTAGAAGCCGACTGACTGCAACCGGCCAAACCACTACCATAGGTGTCCTCGCCTTCGTGGAAATGACGGGGAGAATAGCGAGCGGAAACCCTTTCCTTCCCGAGCGTTATCCCCCTGAACCGAGGAGAGATACCGTGTCGACCAACACCGAAATCAAGCAAACCCTATGGGACAAACTGTCCGCCAGCCCGTTCCTGATGATCGGCCTGACCGACAGCGGCGAGCATAGCGAACCGCTGACCGCTCAGCTCGACAAGGATCAGGTCGACACGCTGTACTTCTTCGTTGGCAAGGACAACCGGCTCATCAAGGGCGGCGCGGCGATGGCGCAGTTCGTGTCCAAGGGACATGATTTCTTCGCTTGCCTGTCCGGCAAGGTGCGCCAGGACAATGACTTCGCAATGATCGAGAAATTATGGTCGAAGCCAGTCGAATCCTGGTTCCCGGGCGGCAAGGACGATCCCAATCTCGCGTTGATCCGCTTCGACATCGACAGCGCCGAATTATGGGAAAGCGATTTGTCGCTCGCCGGCAAGGTCAAGATGCTGTTCGGCGGCAAGATCGACCAGAGCGAGGAAGGCCATCACGCCAAGGTCGAGACGACCGCCGCCTGACAGACGCCGGCGACATCAGGGCCAGCCATACCAGAAGCGTATGGACGGCGACTCAGTACGAATTTGATCCTCATCCGGAGCCGGCATAGCCCCGCGCGAGCAGCACCGGTTACCGGATGGGGATCAAATGGACGACGAAGCCGTACGAGAGCAGGATGCTGAGCTTGGCCCGAAAAAGCCTTGGGCCACGCCAAGCGTCATTGTCGCCGAACTTTGCGCCAATTCCGACAAATTATCGTCGACGGCAGAGTTTTACGTGCCGACCTTCCACCGCACGCTCGGCCCATCCTGACCTCGAGAGCCGGCAACTAGAATATCTCGAGGAATTCCTCGGGATCCTCCTGAACCCCCTTCAGCGAGAGTCGAAGAAAGGTCGGGAAATCCGGCGCCACATAGCTGATTTCATCGGGATCATGGGTGAAGGCAATGATCTGCCCCACTGCCCCATCCTCAGCGGGCGAATGATCCTGTATCAGCAGCAGCGAGCCGCCGCCAAAGGTAGCGAACGGAACCCATCCGCCGTGGAACCAGCCGTCACGGATGCGCCGGTCGCGTGGCGTCTCTTCGACATAGCCAAGATATCGGGGCGACCTGCGTTCCATTCCGGCCCGGGCTTCTTCGGCCGAGGCCAGTGACAGGAAGTCATATCCGGTGAGGAAACCCGGCCTGAGAAAAACCCGCACCTCATTTTCGCTGCCATCGGCGGTCCGCCATGCTTCGCGCAAACCAGCGTCCAGCGCGAAACCAAGCCGCGTCTCCGCTTCGGTCAGCGCGCCGGCCGTATTTGGCTGGTTCAGGCTCAGGCCCGCTTCGTGATCGGCATAGACGCGGCGCAGTGCTTGGAGATAGTCCGCGAACGTCACGATCATTCCCCGTGGTGTGGTCAGGCGTGCTTGGCCATCCACTCCTCAAGCACCGGCGCGATCTTGTTGCGCCATTTGCTGCCGTTGAAGATGCCGTAATGACCAGCGCCCTCGGCCATCATATATTTCTTCTTCGATGCCGGCAGCTTGGTGGCGATGGTCAGCGCAGCCTTGGTCTGCCCCAGCCCGGAAATATCGTCGCGCTCACCCTCGATCGCGAGGATCGCGATATCGGTGATCGACGCCGGATCCACCGGACGGCCGCGATGCGTCATGATGCCCCTGGGCAGGGCATGGTCCTGGAACACCACATCGATCGTCTGCAGATAGAATTCGGCGGTCATGTCGCAGACCGAGCGATATTCCTCGTAGAAATCCTTGGTCGCGTCGGCGCCTTCGTCATCGCCCTGGACGAGATGTTTGAACATCTCCCAATGCGACATCATGTGATTGCCGAGATTCATCGTCATGAAGCCGGCGAGTTGCAGGAAGCCGGGATAGACGCGGCGGCCGGCACCAGGATAGGTCGCCGGGATCGTCGCGATGACATTCTGTTCGAACCAGGCATAGGGCCGCTCGGTCGCCAGCGTGTTGACCGCGGTCGGCGCCTCGCGCGTGTCGATCGGGCCGCCCATCATGGTCAGTGTCTTGGGACGATTGGGATGCTTGTCGGCGCTCATCAGGCACGCGGCGGCGTAACAGGGCACCGAGGGCTGGCAGACTGCGAGCATATGCGGCCGCTCGCCATCACCGGAGGTGCCGATCACGTCGAGGAATTCGACGATATAATCGATATAATCATCGAGATCGAACCGTCCATCGGCGAGCGGCACCAGCTTCGCATCGCGCCAGTCGGTGACATAGACATCGGCGACTGGCAGCATACGCTCCACCGTGCCGCGCAGCAGCGTGGCGTAATGGCCCGACATCGGCGCGACGATCAGCAGCTTGGGGCCGCCGGTTACGCTCTCGCGCGCGAAGCGCTTGAGCTGACCGAACGGCTTGCGCAGCACGATTTCCTCGGCCACCGGCACGGTGCGTCCATCGATGACCGTATGATCGAGCGCGAAAGCCGGCTTGCCGCGCGGCGCGGAGGCATGCGCAAAAACCTCGAGCGCGGACCCCATGATCGGGCCGCCGCCGAAATAGGCGAAGGGGTTGACCGGATTCGACAGCATCCCGGCGCTGAAATCGGCAAATGCGCTTGCCCCCGCGAGCATCGAGCGCTGCATTTCATAGGCATTATAGAGCATGGACGCCCCTATCGGGTAAAAACGGTTATCTTAAGCATCCGGGCATAGTGGTGCAGTGCAGCACTGGCAATCAATACCCTTGGTAATACGACAAATCCCCTGCCCCTTGGACAGCTTGCCCCGTTGAGAGACGGTCCGCGTCCTGCTAGGCGCTGGCGATGGCCGACTCCGTACCCCAAATCGCTCCGACCGATACGCCGGCCAAGCCGCCTGAGAAGCGCCGCCTGGGCGATCTGGCGATGGTCTGGCACCATGCGTCGCGCTATCCGCGCCAGATCGCCATTGCCGGCCTGGCGCTGATCACGACATCGGCGGCGACGATCGCTATACCCTATGGCTTTCGGCAAGTGATCGATCGCGGTTTCGTGCCCGGCCATGCCGAGGCTGTCGCGTCCTCCTTCCACTATCTGCTGATGATCGTCGTGGTGCTCGCGATCGCCACTGCGGTGCGGTTCTACTATGTTTCATGGCTCGGCGAACGCGTCGTGGCCGACATCCGCACCTCGGTGCAAAGCCATCTTCTCACCCTGACGCCGCGTTTCTTCGAAGAGAATCGCCCGTCCGAGATCGCATCGCGTCTCACGTCGGACACGACATTGATCGAACAGGTCGTCGGCACGACCGTATCGGTGGCGTTGCGCAACAGCTTCACCGGCGTTGGCGGGCTGATTTATCTGTTCGCACTCTCGCCCAAGCTGGCGGGCATGCTGATGCTGGGCATTCCCGCGATCATCCTGCCGATCACCTTGCTCGGACGGCGCATCCGCAATCAATCGCGCACATCGCAGGATCGCGTCGCCGATGTCGGTTCGATCGCAACCGAGACGCTTGGCGCGATGAAGATCGTGCAGGCCTTCGGGCAGGAGCAGCGCGAAGCCACGCGCTTCTCCGATGCGGTGGCGGCGACCTTCGCTGCGGCGCGGCGGCGAATCGGGTTGCGCGCTGTGATGACCGCAATCGTAATCTGCATGATCTTCGGATCGATCACCCTGGTGCTGTGGGAAGGCGCGATCGATGCCGCTGCGGGCCGGATCAGCGGCGGATCGATCGCTGCGTTCGTCCTGACCGGCGCGATCGTTGCCGGGGCGTTCGGGGCACTGACCGAGGTCTATGGCGATCTGCTGCGCGGCGCGGGCGCAGCCGGGCGACTCGGTGAACTGCTCGCCGAACGGCCCGAGATCGCGGCGCCGGCCAATCCCACCCCCCTGCCCTTGCCGGCACGCGGCGCGATCGAGTTCGACCATGTCCGCTTCCATTACCCCACCCGCCGCGAAGTCTCCGCGCTGGCCGATTTTTCGCTGGCGATCGCGCCGGGCGAAACGGTCGCGGTGGTCGGCCCGTCGGGGGCGGGGAAGACGACCCTGTTCCAGCTGATCCAGCGCTTCTACGATCCCGATGCCGGCGAGATTCGCATGGACGGCGTTCCCCTGCCCCAGGCCGACCCTGCGGAGGTCCGCCGCCGCATCGCCATGGTGCCGCAGGAAACGGTGATCTTCGGCGCATCCGCACGCGACAATCTGCGCTACGGCAAATGGGAAGCGGGCGACGACGAACTATGGGCCGCGGCCGAAGCCGCCAATGCCGCCGAATTCCTGCGCAAGCTGCCCGAAGGCCTCGACACCTTCATGGGTGAAGGCGGCGCGCGCCTGTCCGGCGGGCAGCGCCAGCGCGTGGCGATCGCCCGCGCTCTGCTGCGCGACGCCCCGATCCTGTTGCTCGACGAAGCGACCAGCGCGCTTGATGCCGAAAGCGAGCGGCTGGTGCAGGACGCGCTCGAACGACTGATGGAACAGCGTACCACCTTGGTCATCGCCCACCGCCTCGCCACCGTCCGCGCGGCAAAGCGGATCATCGTGATGAGCGACGGGCAAATCGTCGAGAGCGGCACGCATAGCGGGCTGATCGGGCAGAATGGTCTCTATGCCCGGCTGGCGAGCTTGCAGTTCAGCGAAGCGGCCTAGGACGGATCCATAATCGGCGACGCACCGCTTCGGATTTCGATATCCCGATTCAAGAGCGGCACGGAGCAGGGCAGCACGAGGCCGGACAAGGTGCTGCGAAGCCCCGCCCCGCTCTTTCTCATGACTGAAAATATTGACGCGTTCTGCGCTGGCTGTTCCTGGCGATAACAGCCAGCATCGTTCGCTGTTAGCTGGCTGTTATGCTGGCTGTTATGCTGGCTGTTACCTGGCTGTTATTCGATAACAGCCAGCCATGGTATAAATCATTGACAATACACAATAAATGAGACCCGAAAATCCAACTTAACAGCCAGCAAAATTAACTTTCCGAAATAACAGCCAGGAACAGCCAGATATTCGCTCTGCCATTGGTCCCGCTGCTGGCCGGGGCAGTCGTGGAACTGGACACACGCCGGTCATCACCCTCCAAAATAACCCCCCGCCACACTTGTTCCGGCCCCCACCGTGCCGCAAGATGCGCCATCGCCATCGGCGCGACAGGCCCCGGAACCAGTCCGGGGTAATGAATCTGGAGAGAATGACATGGCCCGCGACTTCGATATCATCGTGTACGGCGCCACCGGATTCACTGGCCGCCTGGTGGTCGAATATCTCATCCAGACCAACACGCCGCGCTGGGCGATGGCCGGCCGCTCGCTGACCAAACTGCAAGAGATACGAGACGAGGTCGGCGCGCCGGCCGACACGGTCCTCATCGCCGCCAATTCCGACGACCCCGCGACACTGAAGGCGATGTGCGAGCGAGCTCAGGTCGTGCTGACCACGGTCGGTCCGTACCAGCTTTACGGCAATGAACTGGTCGCCGCCTGTGCCGAAACCGGCACCGACTATGTCGACCTGTGCGGCGAGCCGGCCTGGATGCGGCACATGATCGACGCGCATCACGAAACCGCCAAGCGCAGCGGTGCCCGGATCGTGCTCAGTTGCGGCTTCGATTCGATCCCGTTCGATCTTGGCGTGCTGACCCTGCAGGAGGCGGCCAAGGCCAAATACGGCAAGCCCGCGCCGCGGGTGAAGTGCCGGGTGCGGAAAATGCAGGGCGGCGCCTCGGGCGGCACGGTCGCGAGCCTGAAGGCGACGCTGGCCGCCGCCGCCAGGGATCCGTCGATCCTCGGCCTGCTGGTCAATCCGTTCGCGCTGACCCCGGGCTTTACCGGTCCGAGCCAGCCCAAGGGGCTGTTGCCGGAATATGACCGCACGATCGAGGCCTGGGTCGCGCCGTTCATCATGGCGCCGATCAACACCAAGAATGTCCACCGCACCAATTTCCTGCTCGGCCAGAGCTATGGCGCGGACTTCGTCTATGACGAGATGATGGTTGCCCCCGGCCTGGGCGATATGGGCAAGGCGGCGGCCGAGGCGATCGCCAGGATCAACCCGCTCGCCAGCGACAAGGGCCCGAAGCCCGGCGAAGGACCGTCGAAGGAAGAACGCGAGAACGGCTATTACGACCTGTTGTTCGTCGGCGAGATGCCCGACGGTACGCGGATCGACGCAGTAGTCACCGGCGACCGCGACCCCGGGTACGGATCGACCAGCAAGATGATCTCCGAGGCCGCGCTGTGCCTGGTCCATGATGTACCCAGCGGCAGCGAGAAAGGCGGCGGTCTGTGGACGCCGGGTGCGCTGATGGGCGATGCACTGCGCAAGCGGTTGGTGGAGCGCGCGGGGCTGACCTTTACGGCGGGGTGAATGGCCCGACGCTTATCGGCCATAAAGCCCCTCCCTTTATGGGAGGGGAGAAGTGGGCAGTAACGCTGCCTCATGCTCCGTATCAATGACCCATCATACCATCATCTCAACCGCGATAGAAAAGCATCGCGATACCCGCAATGGCAAGCGCCAGGACGATCGCAATCGGCACCATGCGCCGGCTCAGCGCATCGGCATCGGCAAGCGCGGCGGGGATGTTGAACCAGTATCGCCCCGGCGCGACCTCGCGAACGATACCCCTGGCCAGCAATCGCTCGAACGCCCTGCGGTCACGCTCCGCGGGCACATGCTCGATCGCATCCCCGGGCGTGATCGCATGGCGCGCGAGGAAAATCTCCGCCGTCCTCCCGCGTACGCGCACCCCGACGCGGCTGCCATCGCGCGCAATCATCGCTTGCGTCCCTGATGCCGGATATTCGCCGGCCGACCGCGCCGCTTGATCACTCGCGCAGGTTTAACATCGCGCTCCGGTGACGCTCCCTTGCCATCGACCATCTCGAAGCGCAGCGCACCCGATACGGGATTCGCCTCGGCAAGGCGCAGCGAGAGGCGCTGCCCGCTGGCATATTCGGTGCCGCTATGCTCGCCGACCAGTTTGCGGGCCGCCTCGTCGAAGCGGAAATATTCGCCGCCGATATCGCGCACGGGCATCAGGCCGTCGCCGCCAATCCCCTCGACGGTCGCGAAGAAACCGAAATTGGTCACGCCCGTAATACGCGTCTCGACCACCTGCCCCACGCGTTCGGCAAGGAAGGCCGCGACATAACGGTCGATCGTGTCGCGCTCCGCCTCCATCGCGCGGCGCTCGAGCGCGGAGATCCCTTCGCCGATCCGCTCCATGCCGGCGGCCTCGCCTTCGGTCAGCCCGCCCGGGCCGAGCTTGTAGGCGCTGACCAGAGCGCGGTGGACGATCAGGTCGGCATAGCGCCGGATCGGCGAGGTGAAGTGCGCATAGCTGCCCAGCGCCAACCCGAAATGGCCGTGATTGGCGGGGGCGTAATAGGCCTGGGTCTGGGTACGCAGCACCTGCTCCATCACCTGCTGGCGGAAATCGACCTCGCCGACCTTGTCGAGAATATGATTGAAGGTCGCCGGGCGCACGACCTGGCCGAGCGCGAACTCGACGCCGAAGGTCTTGAGATAGTCCTTGAGCGCGACCAGCTTCTCGCGGCTCGGCTCTTCATGCACACGGTACATGACCGGCGCCTTCTTCGCCTCGAGCGCCTTGGCCGCCGCGACATTGGCGGCGATCATGTAATCCTCGATCAGCTTGTGCGCGTCGAGCCGCTCGCGTGGCGCAACCGACATGATGCGGCCTTTCTCGTCAAGGACGACGCGGCGTTCGGGCAAGTCGAGATCGAGCGGGCTGCGCTTCTCGCGCGCTTTGTAAAGCGCGTGCCAGCATGCCCAGAGCGGCTTCAGCGCAGTTTCGGTCAGCGGATGCTCGATCTCGCCATCGATCGCCGCCTGCGCGTCCTCATAGGCGATATTGGCGGCGATCCGCACCACAGCGCGGGTGAAGCGCCAGGATTTCAGCTCGCCCGATTTGCCGATCTGCATATGGCAGACGAGCGCGCCGCGATCCGCGCCTTCCTTCAGCGAACACACGTCCGCTGACAGCACCTCCGGCAACATCGGCACGACGCGGTCGGGGAAATAGACCGAATTGCCGCGCCGCCGCGCTTCGCGATCGAGGTCGGATCCGGGGCGGACATAGAAGCTGACATCGGCGATCGCGACGATCGCCTTCCAGCCGCCCTCGTTCTTCGGGTCGTCGTCCCGGGTCGCCCAGACCGCATCGTCATGGTCGCGCGCATCCGCCGGATCGATCGCGACAATCGGAACATGGCGCAGATCCTCACGGTCATCGCCCAGCGGTGTCCTGGCGACCTTCTCGGCCCCCTCGATCGTCTCGGGCGAAAAGACCGTGGGGATGCCGAGCTTGTGGATCGCAATCAGCGAGAAGCTGCGCGGCGCGAAGGGATCGCCCAGTACTTCGGTCACGCGCGCAGTGATGCGCGGCGGCCGGCCGGCCTTCTCCGCCAGGACCAGGTCGCCGGGCTTGCCTTCGCCCGCATCCGAAACCTGGAATTCACGCCGTTCCTTCTTCTCGACGCCCTGCAGCCAGAGCTTGCTGCCTTCCTGCCGCAGCACGCCGAGGATCAGCTCCTCGCCCCTGGCCAGCGCCTTCATCGGGTGCGCGATCCAGCCATTCCCGGCCTCTTCGGTGCGCGCGAGAATGCGGTCGCCCACTCCCAGCGCACCGCGCTTGCGTTCGCGGACGCGCAGCCGCGGCGCCGGCGCCTCGGCCTGCCAATTCTCCGGCACGGCCCAGACATTGCCGCCGTCATCGGCATCGACGATGCGCAGCACGGTCACCTTGGGCACCCCGCCCATCTTGTGGAAGGCGCGGCCAGGCGCGCTGTCGATCAGCCCTTCATCGGCCATGTCCTTCAACATCGCCTTGAGCGTGATCTTCTGCTGTGCGGTCAGGCCGAACGCCTTGGCGATCTCGCGCTTGCCCGCCGGCGTGTTTGAGGTGGCGATGAAATCGAGAATCTGCTCGCGCGTCGGTAGGCCGGGAGTTGGTTTGGGCGCATTATTCTTAGGCATGGGCCCAGAGATAGAGGCTGGCGCGCGCTACGCCACCATTTCCTGCTGCCGCTTGAGCATCACACCCGCGCGCCAGTAATGGAAGATCGCCCAGGGCGTGGCGGCGACGGCAGTGATCAGCGCCCAGCGCAGCGATTCCGCCTTGCCCGCATAGGGCAGGTACAGGTCGCTCAGCACCCCGATCATGGTCGGCCCAAGCCCCAGGCCGATCATGTTGATGACCAGCAGCGTGATCGCCGCCCACATCGCCCGCATGCGCAGCGGCGCCAGGCCCTGCAACATGGCGAAGGTCGGGCCGAGATAGCTGTTGGCGAACAGCATGTTGAACACATAGGCACCGATCGCCACCGCCGGCACATCGGTCATGAAGAACAACAGGGTGAAGGGCAAAGCGGCGCATTTGAGCAACCCGACCATCCAGCTTTGCGCATGGATGCCCCAGCGTTTCGCCGCCCAGTCGGCGACGCGTCCGCCGCCAACGCCTGAGATCGTGCCGATGATCGCCGCGATCGGCGCGACGATCAGCGCGACCTGCCCGACGGTGAAGCCAAGCGAGCGTTGCAGATAGCTCGGCCCCCAGCTGGTCGTCGCATAGCCGATCAGCGAGGTCAGCGTCACCGCCAGCACAAGGTGGCGCGCCGCGCCGTTGCGCCACATATCGGCAAAGGCCGACCAGATGCTCGGCATCGCGCTGTCGTCGGCGACCCGCGCGGCATCGGACAGGCCGCGCTTGGGTTCGACCACGAACAGCCGCACCACCACCGCAAGGATGATGCCGGGAATGCCCACCGCGATAATCGCGACCCGCCAGCCATAATGGCTCGCCAGCCAGCCGCCGATCATCGTCCCGAAACCGCCGCCAAGCACCACGCCGAGCGAATAGATCGCCATCGCGCTGGCGCGTTTCTCGACCGGATAGAGATCGGCGATGATCGAATGGCTCGGCGGGCTGGACCCCGCCTCCCCTACGCCGACACCGATCCGGGCGAGCAGCAGTTGCACGTAATTCTGCGCCAGCCCGCACAAGGCCGTCATCAGGCTCCACAGCGCAAGCGATACGGCGATGATGTTGCGCCGGTTGGCCTTGTCGGCGAAGCGCGCGACCGGGATGCCGAGCCCGGCATAGAAGAGCGCAAAGGCAAAGCCCGCAAGCAGGCCGAGTTGCGTATCGCTGAGCTTCAGGTCGGCCTTGATCAGCTCGAGCAGGATCGCGAGGATCTGCCGGTCCATGTAACTGAAGAAATAGGTCAGGGTGAGCAGGGCAAGCGTGAGTGTGCGGCGACGCAGCGCCAATGTGTCGTCGAGCTCGGGGTGGCTCGCGGCGGATATAGGCATGAAAGCTCCGGTTACGCTGGAGATCGAAAACAAACCCGCCGCCCGAAGGATCGGACGGCGGGCGGGAGGTTATTCAGCCCATATCGGCACGGGCAAGCCGGTCACGATCAGAACTTGCCGCGCAGCGTCACGCCATAGGTGCGCGGTTCGGCCAGGAACTGCGACAGGAGCTGGCGACCGCCAGGATATTGCGGATCCTGGAAGTTCGCCGTGTTCGCGCCGGCCTGGAACGGCGAGTTGAACGCAACCTGGGCATAATTCTGATTGAAGATGTTCTGCCCCCAGAATTCGACCGACCAATGCTCGTTCGGGCCGCGGATGCCGACCCGCGCATTGACCAGCGCGAAACCGTCCTGCTCCTTTTGCGGGAACAGGTCGGAACCGGTGTTATAGTCGCTCGACATGCGGGTATCGACATAGAACAAAGCGGAAAGCCCGGTGCTGCCGATGTCCGGCGTCCATGCGGCCGACCCGGTCACCACTACCTCGGGTGCGTTCGACAGATTGTCGCCGGGCAGCTTGTGCAGCGCCGGGTTGAGCGGCGCGCCGGAATTATTGCCGACCAGATTGTCTCGATACTTGGTCTTGGCATAGGTCAGGCCGGCCGAGACGCGGAAGTTGCGCGCCGGCACCAGGGAGGCCTCCAGCTCCACACCCTGCGAGAGAACGCCATAGCCGACATCGCCGGATGCGCACCGGCCAGTGGTCGACGCGGAGGCATTGTAGTTCGGCGCCGTCGTGAAGGTGCTCTGATCGCGATCTCCGCCATTCAGGCTAGCGTCACAGCCATTGACGTTCTGCACGATGAACACGGTGCCGTCGAACGTGTTCAGCTGGAAGCTTTTGAACTCCTGCCGGAAACCGGCAATCGACAGGCTGAATGGCCCGGTCGAGTATTTCGCGCCGATTTCATAGGCGGTCACCTTTTCCGGTTCGAACTGAAGGTTGCCGACCAGCGCCTGCGCGCCACCGACTGCGGCGAAAGTCGTGGTCGGCAGCGGCGAGGTGGCGGTCGGTGCCACGATCGGCGCCTTCAGTGCGGAGCGATCGAAGTTGAAGCCACCGGCCTTGTAGCCGCGCGAATAGCTCGCATAGAGGAGCAGGTCGTCGATCGGCTTCCATGACAGGATCGCGGTGCCGGTGAACTCGTCCTCGTGCCGCTTGTCGCTGATGCTGACGCCGTTCAGTTCCGCGGTCGCATTGCCCTGGCAGCCCAGACCGATCAGCCCCGCTGCAAGCGCCCGCCTCGTAGCGTCAGGCTGGCCGGCATTGGGCCGGCCGGGCGGAATGACAGCGACGAGATCGTCGGTCAGCGTCGACTGCAGCGCCACACAGCCGGTATTATCGTTCCCGAAGGTCGCCGAAAAGCGCTTGCGCTCATCGGTATAGCGGAGGCCCAGAGTCAGATCGACCTTGTCGGTGACGTGGATGATGTTGTGCGTGAACACCGCGAAGCTGCGGCTGTTCTGGTTGTAGCGGTCGACGGTTGATCCGCGGTCGTTGATGCCATCGAGAGTCATGAAGCCCGCAGCCACATCGGCGCCTCCGACCGCGGCGAGCGTCGCCGGACCGACGCCGGGCGCTACGCAGCCCGGGCTGGTCGGCGAATACAGTCCGGCAAGGCCTCCGCCCGAGATGATACGGCACGTCGCGAAGCGGCCATATTGGCTGCCAAAGCGCAGGTTGCTCTTGCCGCGGAACTTCTCATCCGCAAAAAAGCCACCGACCAGCCAGTCGAGCTTGTCGTTGAACGCGCTGCCCTGCAGGCGAATTTCCTGAGTGAACGTCTTGAATTCGCGTCGATTATTGCCATCGTTGGCGTTGTAGAGAATATCGACCGAGCTATAGTCGGTGTCCGTTCCCTGCTCATTGTAATAATCGCGATAGGCCGTGATCGAGGTCAGGTTGATGCCGCCGAGATCCCAGTCGAGCTGACCGGAAACGCCCCAGTCTTGCGTCGTGCCGTCATAAGTACGGCCGCGCGACACCGAGATATTCCGTGAGTAACCCTGATTGAGCCCGCCGAGATTCTGCCCGAGATCGCGCAGCACATTGACGATGTTGTTGCCATTCGGAAGACCGGTGGTCAGCGGAGTCGCCGGGTTGTTCAGATTGCCGATAAAGGGATTAACGCTGCGATCGACATAGGTGGCGCCGCAACAAGCCTCCTTGCGGCGGCTGAAGTCGCCGATCAGCCGGAAGCTGAAGTCCGAAGACGGCTCGAACAGCAACTGGCCGCGCACGAAATAGCGGTTGCGATCGTTGACGCGGGTATCGTTGGTCGCGTCCTTGTAGAAACCGTCGCGCTTGACGTACACGCCGTCGATCCGCGCCGCGATCTTTTCGGAGATCGGCCCGGTCACGCTGCCGGCGAGGCGCAGGAAATCATAATTGCCATAGGTCGCTTCGGCATTCCCGCCGAAGGTAAAGGACGGCTTCTTGCTGACGATGCTGATCAGGCCCGCGGACGAATTGCGGCCACCGAGGGTACCCTGCGGCCCGCGCAGCACTTCGATGCGCTCGATTTCGCCGAGTTCGTTGAGTCCGATGCCCGAGCGTGAACGGTACACGCCATCGATGAACACCACGACCGAGCTTTCAAGGCCGGGATTGTCACCGACCGTGCCGATGCCGCGGATACGGGGCGAGCCATTGGCTTCAGACCCGGTCGAGGAGACGAGCAGCGATGGTGCAAGCTGGTTCAACTGGCGAATGTCGTTGGCGCCGGAATTCTGCAGCGATTCCGATGTGACGGCAGAAATCGCGACCGGCACATCGGCCAGCGCCTGAGCGCGGCCTTGCGCGGTCACGACGATGTCGGTGCTGGTGTCTTCGACCTGATCCTGCGCAGCGCCGGCGGGCGCATCCTGCGCCAATGCCGGCGTCGCCAGTCCCAGAGCCAGGACCGCAAGGGCGCACGCCGACATATATTGCTTCTTGAGCATCTCTATCTCCCGTTAGGCCGAAACGCTGATCGGTTCCGTACCCCACACTCGAATAGATAGAGAGACTTCCGTTACGTCAAGCACAACCCGCACCAACTTGCCCTCTTGTTGAGGCCTGTTGCCAAAAAGTCATACCGGCAAAAACATCCGGGTCGGCCAGAACGTGTATTCGAATCTTTCAAAGTCCGTACCGGATCGGGACGGCATCGCCGCCGTCCCGCCGGGTTTTCAATAGCCGTTGAGCTGTGCGAAACGCTCGCGGTGATAGGCGGCGTTGCCCCACATCGTCTCCAGCACATAAGCGCGCTTGAGATAGAAGCCGGCATCATGTTCGTCGGTCATGCCAATACCGCCATGGAGCTGAACCATCTCGCGGCTGACGAGGTGGAGCGTGTCGCCCATGATCGCCTTGGCCAGGCTGACCGCCTGATCGACGTCGGAACGGCCGGCATCGATTGCCTCAAGCGCGCCCTCGACCGCCGAGCGCGCCAGTTCGAGCTCGGTAAACATCTTGGCCATGCGATGCTGCAGCGCCTGGAAGGTCGAAAGCGGCTGACCGAACTGGACACGGACCTTGAGATAGTCGTTGGTCACCGCGAACGCCTGTTCCGCCATGCCGAGCATCTCGGCACAGAGTGCCGCGGTCGCGCGATCGACGACCTTGGCGGTCAGCTCGGTACCGCCAAGCTTCTCGGCCTTGGCGCCGTCGAAGCTGACCTGCGCATGGCTGCGCGAATCCGCCATGTGACGCGGGGAGCGCTCCACGCCGGCGTCGCCCGAGACGAGGTACAGGCCATCGGCTGCGGAAACGACGAAGAGCTGCGCGCTATCACCTTCCGCGACAAACTGCTTGGTTCCGGTCAGCGTGCCGCCTGAAACACTGGTGGCGAGCTTCGCCGGATCATGTACCGGGCCCTCATCGATCGCGAGCGTCGCAACCACTTCACCGGCAGCAATCTTCGGCAGCCATTCGCTCTTGGCCGCGTCATTGTCGCCGAGTGCGATCGCAGTCGATGCAGCGGCGGTTGCAGCAAGCGGCGACGCGGTCAGGTTGCGACCAAGTTGTTCGAGCACCAGGCCGAGCGAGAGATAGCCGAATGCCGACCCGCCATGCTCTTCGGGGATGACCACCCCGGCCCAGCCCATCTGGCCGATCGCTGCCCAGCTATCGGCATCGAACCCTTCCGCCGGCGCTGCGTCGCGCATCCTGCGGAAAGCGGTGACGGGCGCTTCGTTGTCCGCCCATTCGCGCGCCATATCGCGCAGCATCGTCTGTTCGTCGTTGAGTACGGCCATTGTCTTAACTCCATCTCCCTGCGGGAAGAGAGGCAGTGTGTCCCACCGCCCTCTCCGCACTTGCCCTCTCCCGGCATCGCTTCGCTTGCTTGCCTGCCTCTCCCCGGCGGGGAGAGGGCCGGCAATTATTGATGGTCCAGCATGCCGAGGATGCGCTTGGCGATGACATTGTTCTGGATTTCGCTCGATCCCCCATAGATCGACACCGCCTTGCCCCACAGCCAGGTGCGGGTCTGGGTCAGTTCGTCCTCGGTGAAGCCCTCGCCTTCCCAGCCCAGGCCGTTCATGCCCATGATCTCGATTCCCAACTCGGCACGATCCTGAGTGATGCGTGCGCCGACATTCTTCATGATCGACGTCGCCGCCGACGGCCCCTGGTTCGATTTCGACTCCAGTGCGGCGCGGCGCAGCGTCAGCGAGAAGGCGCGCAGGTCCATCTCGTGCCGCACGATACGCATGCGCAGGTCGCTGTCGGTAATCCGCCCCTGTTCGTCGGTGCCGCGATATTCCTTGGCCAGCGCGCTGACCGGCTTGCCGGCGAACATGCGCCCCGCCGCCGATCCGCCGCCCGACAGATTCTGCCGCTCATGCTGGAGCAGGCGCTTGCCGATCGTCCAGCCCTCGCCCTCGCGCCCGACCAGATTATCCTTGGGCACCTTCACATCGCTGAAAAAGGTTTCGCAAAAGGGCGACGAACCGGAGATCAGCCGGATCGGCTTCACCTCGACGCCCGGGCTGGTCATGTCGATCAGCAGGAAGCTGATGCCTTCATGCTTTTTCGATTTATCGGTGCGCACCAGCGCGAAGCATTTATCGGCCCATTGTCCGCCCGAGGTCCAGGTCTTCTGGCCGTTGACGACGTAATGATCGCCCTTGTCCTCGGCGAACATCTGCAGCGATGCGAGATCCGATCCCGCGCCCGGCTCCGAATAGCCTTGGCACCAGCGTACTTCACCCTTGGCGATCGCGCGAATATGCTCGTTCTTCTGCGCTTCATTGCCATATTCGAGCAACGTCGGGCCGAACATCATCACACCCATGCCGCCGATCGGGTTCCACGCGCCGATCCGGCCCATCTCCTCCTGCAGCACGCGCGCCTGCGCCCGGTCGAGACCGCCGCCGCCATATTGCGCCGGCCAGGTCGGGACGCCCCAGCCTTTGTCGCCCATCGCCTTTTTCCACGCCGCTTCGTCGGCCGACAACTCGGTCGGCCCGTCGATTGCCGACAGCGGGTTGTCCTTGCCCTTCAGCGCAGGCGGGAAGTTCGCGGCGAGCCACTCGCGCGCTTCGGCGCGAAAGGCATCGAGCGGCTTGACGGAAACGTCGAGTTCGGCGGCAGTCGCCATAAATCCTCTCCTTTGGGACCGAATCTGAATATCGGGTATGGTCAGCGGTGTGACACAGTTCGCCAGCGAGTGAAAGAGAGGTTCGCGAGTGGCGGAGAGGCTGAGAGTGCGAACCTGCGCGGCCCAGGGCGATCGAGAGTCCCTTTTCCTTGAGTTGCCTTTGGACATGCAGCTCTGCCGCGAGGTTGGCAAAAGTCGATCGTGCGCATAGAATGAAATCATGTCCAAGACACCCGCGACACTTTCGATGGCCGAGATCGCGGCGCTTGCCAAAACAGCGGCGGCGGCAGCCGATCTACAGGCAAAGCGGGCCGGGATAACGCCCGCCGCCCGGCTGGTACCCACGAGCAGGCCGAAGACGCTCAAGAGCCGCAGCACCAAGACCGGAAATGCCGGATAGGCCGGTTCTGACGATGATCGCCGGCCCGAACGGGTCGGGCAAAACCACGTTGACCCGGCATCTTATGGAGGCCGGGATTGCGATGGGGACCTATATCAATCCCGACGATATCGCACTTGGATTGAACGGCACGGTTGCCGAGGTCTCGGGACAGGCACAGCGCATTGCCGACGAGCGACGCCAGGCCTGCCTCGCCGACGGGCAAAGCTTTTCGTTCGAAACAGTGATGTCGCATGAATCGAAGATCGACATTCTGCGCCACGCAAAGGAACTCGATTACATTGTCATACTCTTCTTCGTTGCGCTCGAATCCCCCGATCTGAACGTCGCGCGCGTTGCCCAGCGTGTCGCCCTGGGCGGGCATGACGTGCCGGAAGACCGGATACGAAAACGCTATATCCGGTGCCTCTCCTTGCTACCGTATGCGTTGCGGTTGTGCGATCGCGCCGTCCTGTTCGACAACTCCTATCGCAATGCCGCCGGATTGCCGGTCCAGCTGCGCCCGGTCTGCGAGGTCGTACGACAGGACGGACTGATGCGGGCGAAGGATGCAAACGGGAGGCCGTTCAGAACGGATACACCCGGTACACCGAACTGGATCAAGCCGATCTTCGACAAGCATCTCGCCCGCGACCTCTCGCGAGGCCGCCTGGTGTATCGCCGCGCAACGGGGTCGGGAGCGGCGGGCGGACGGCAAAAGGGATCTTATCAACGTTTCAGGCAGTCACGCATCGCCATCCGGGTGATCGACCATTCGAAATCCCAAGATCCAAGCGAAGACTAGGCGGAGGGGATCGGCCGTTCCGTCGACTTGTCTGACCTCTTTTTCGATGGCGAGACATCCTTTCTCCACCTTTGTGACTATCGCGCTCACCCGCTAAAAGCGCCGCAGGGGAGCCACTCATGCGATTCGAACACCGTGCCGTACCGATCGTCCTTGCCGCCGTGCTGGTCGATACCATCGGCTTCGGCATCGTCATGCCGGTCTTTCCCGAACTGATCACGCATCTCGGGGCCGTCGACCTGGAGCAGGCGACGCGCATCGCCGGTTATATGCTGGTCGTCTTCGCCTTCACGCAATTCTTCGCCGGACCGGTGCTTGGCAATCTCAGTGACCGGTTTGGGCGGCGGGTCGTGCTGATCGCGTCGATGCTCGCCTTCTCCGCCGATTATGCACTGATGGCGGTCGCACCGACGCTCGCCTGGCTGTTCCTCGGTCGGGCGATCGCGGGGATCGCGGGCGCAGTGTACGGCCCGGCCAGCTCGGTGCTGGCCGATGTCACCCCACCGGAAAAGCGCGCCGGCGTGTTCGGGTTCATCGGTGCGGCCTTTGGCGTCGGCTTCATCATCGGGCCGGCGATCGGCGGGCTGCTCGCCGATTTCGGGCCGCGCGCGCCATTCGTCGCCGCGGCGGTGCTGGCGCTGCTCAACGCCCTCGCGATGATCGTCGCCATGCCCGAGACGCTGGCGCCGGAAAACCGCCGCCCCTTTCACCTGCGCGACGCGCATATCGTCGGCGCATTCCGCCCGCTGTTCGCCGCCGGCAATGCCGCCCCGCTGCTGCTCGCCTGGTTCTTCTGGCAGCTGGCGCACATGGTCTATCCCGCGACCTGGGCGTTCTGGGCGGCGATCCGCTTCGGCTGGAGTCCGGCCGAGATCGGCTGGAGCCTCGCCTTTGTCGGGTTGATCAGCGTGATCTTCCAGGCCGGGCTGTCGGGCCGCATCATCGCGCGCATCGGCGAACGTCGCGCACTCGTGATCGGGCTGGGCAGCGGCGGGCTGACCTTTCTGATCTTCGCCTTCATCACCGCCAGCTGGCAGGCCTATGCCCTGTTCCTGCTCAGCGCCTGTTCGGGACTGGTCTTCCCGGCGATGAACGGGCTGCTCTCGCGCATGGTCGATGCAACGCGCCAGGGTTCGCTGCAGGGCGGGATCGGCAGCATGGGCAGCGTGTCGCAGATCCTCGGGCCGCTGCTACTCACCCAGGCGCTTGCGACGGGGGTCGATCACGGCTTTCCCGGCGCGGCGTTCCTGGTCGCCGGCGTGCTGGCGTTGACCGCGCTCGGCACGATCGTGTGGAAAGTGCTCGACCGCGTGCCGCCGCCGGAGCCGGCCACAGCGGACGTCTGAGCTTCATTTCCTCCGAACACCGAGATTGCACTCTGCCCCACTCCCTCCCGTTCGCCCTGAGCTTGTCGAAGGGCCGCTCTTCTCTTTCCAACGCAGGTGAAGGAAGGCGGTGCTTCGACAAGCTCAGCACGAACGGATTTAGGGCGATTCCAGTGAGTCCGATCTCGCTCTGGCTACTCACAATTCTCGACGTCGCTCGAAACGAATGGAGGGTAGAACTCACGCCCCCGCCGGATTCTCCGCACCGACCGGATAGGTGCCGTGCCCGCTCTTCACCCTGTCGCCATCGAAGATCAGCACTTCGCTGACCGACACGCCCTTCTGGTTGCGATACTGGATCACGACCGTGTCGACGCCGGCAAAGACCTGTTCGACCGTGAAATGCAGGTCGGGAATCCGCCGCAATCCTTCCGACCAATAGGCGCGCAGCGCATCCTCGCCATGAACCTGCCCGCGCGTTTCGGGGAGGATCGCAGCGGCAACCGGTGAGGTGAACAGGACGTCATCGTGAAAATGGTCCAAAACGCGCTCGAGGTCATGCGCATTCCAGGCATCGCACCATTCTGCCGCAAAGCTCGACGGGTCCGTCACCACTTCTGTCTCCCACCGGTATGAAGCCGGGCGTTACTCAGTATAGGCCTTGACCAGCCGGTACAGGAACGCCCGCCCGTCCAGCAGCGACTTGACCCGGATCCGCTCGTTCAGGCCGTGCACGCCCTGACCATCGGGATCGGCGAACATCCCCGATACGCCATAGGTCGGAATCCCGGCAGCGTTGGTGAAACGCCCGTCGGTCGCACCGGTCGCGAGGCGCGGGATCACCGGCACGCCCGGCCACATATCCTTCGAAATCGCCTCGATCGGTCCCATGATCTGCGGAGTCAGTGGTGGCGCAGGCGATCCGGCCTGAGGCGGATCGGAAAAGCTGACTTTCACCTTGTCACCGCCAAGCTCGGCAAGTTTGGCAAGGATCTTGTCCGCGCCTTCGCCCGGGATGATGCGGCAATTGACGTTCGCGGTCACCGATTGCGGCTGAGCATTGGTCGCATGGCCGCCCGAGATCATCGTCGGAATGCAGGTGGTGCGCAGCGTCGCGTTCCAGCTCGGATTCGCCGCCGAGATTGCGGCATAATCCGCCTCGTTCGCGTTGCCCGCGCCGACCGCCGCCATTGCCTTGGTCTGGGCAGGATAGAGCGACGCCGACGCGCCGAAAAACGCCTTGGCCGCAGGGGTCAGATTGACCGGGAAATCATAGGCGTTCACCCGGGCGAGCGCCTCCGCCATCCAGCCGATCGCGTTGAAATGCGGCGCCTGGCGCGAGCTGTGCCCGCCCGGCGCGGTCGCGGCGAAAATATAGTCCTGATAGACTTTCTCACCCGCCTGAACGCCATTGCTGACCGGCTTTCCCGCCTCGTCCAGCGACCCGCCGCCGCCTTCGTTCAGCGCCCATCCGGCGGCCAGAGCCTCAGGCTGGTTCTTGAGCAGATACTCGACGCCGTTCAGCGCCTTTTCGGTCTCCTCGCCACAGGTCAGCGCGAGCTTGATCGTGCGTTTGGGCTTATAGCCTTCCTGACGAAAGCGGACCAATGCATCGGTAAAGGCAGCCGCCATCGCCTTGTCGTCCGACGTACCCCGCCCGTAGAAATAGCCATTCTCCTCGACCAGGGCGAATGGGTCGCGGGTCCAGTCGGCGCGCTTCGCGGCGACCACGTCGATATGGGCGAGCAGCAGCAGCGCCGGCAGCTTCGCATTGCTGCCGCGCAGGATGGCGGAAAGATTGCCCTCCTTGGGATGCGCCGGGTCGACGATCACGGTCACATCCCCGGCTGGATAGCCCGCTGCCTTGAGCCGCGCGCCCATGCGCTCGGCCGCCAGTGTACAGCTGCCGTCGGGCCAGCTCGAATCCGTCTCCACCAGTTCCTTGTACAGCGCGCGGAAAGCGGGCTCGCCAGCGCGGGGATCGGACGGGGCGGCCTGAGCCGGCATCGCGCTGGTGGTGAGCAATGCGGCGAGCACGATCGACGCGGAATGGCTGCGAGCCTTCATTCGGGGAGGTCCTTTCAGGCTGATATGCGCTGCGGCGGGCGAGTCTGTCAGCGCTGTCGCAGTTTGGCGAAGGGACTTGCCGCCGACAAGCCGGATTGCCGGACATGCCGGCAATTATTTCGAGCCCTGCGCTATGGCCGTTGCATAGTTATAAAAGATAACTAAAGAGGATGGCGCTGCCCGCAACGTGCAGTGGGAGAAGATCATGATCATCATCGCTGGCTATACCCGCACTGCCGCCGACGCGCGGGACCATGCCGTTGCCGCGTTCGCGCCGATGGTGGCGCGTGCGCGAGCTTATAAAGGCTGTCTGGATATCGCGATCAGCGCGGATGCGCTCGACGCGGAACGGATCAACGTCTTCGAACGCTGGGAGGATCAGGCGTCTCTCGACGCCTGGCGCAAGATCGCCAAAGCGCCGCGCATCAGCCGACGCGAAACGCATGTCAGCCTGTTCCGCACGGAAAAAGCGGAAAGCCCGTTCTAATTGAGTTTGTGACCTGGCCCATGCCGGAAGGGAGCGGTGTGCCTGCTCAGCCAGTAAGAGGCACCAAAAGCCGACCGGAAAAATCGGGCGGCGTCGATTCAATCCTGGTGCGGATCATGACAGCGTGGCGGTGGACGGGATACCAGCCGGCGCCCCATCCCGCTCTTTGACATGACTGGAAAAAACCGGGCGCTGCCGCGACCGCTGTTCGGGCAATAACAGGGGTGGCTCACCGCTGTTATTGCGCTGCTCCACCCCTGTTATCGGGAACAGCGGAAATTGGCCGCAACCCTTTGAAGGAATACGGAAAATCCGCACGCCAAATCCAACATAACAGGGGTGCGTTTTTTTATTCCGGCGAACAGCGGAAAACCGCCGCAATGCGAGTCGAAATGTCGTACGCAACTCGCTCGCCGCAGCCGGTCGATCGCCCCTAAATCTCCTTTCCCGGCCGGCGCGACAGGCCCACATCGAGATGCGCGCCCGCATCGAGCAGCATCGTCTCGCCGGTGATCACCCGGCTCGCGGGATCGAGCAGCATGACGATCGGCCCGGCGATATCGTCGGGGCCCGGTGCGATCGCCATCGGCGTCTTCGACGCGATCTGCGCATTGAGCGCCGCGAAGCCCGCCTCGCCCAGGCGCTTCTCGAACCAGCCGGTGCCGACATAGCCCGGCGCGACCGCATTGACGCGGATCGCCGGGGCGAGCGAGCGGGCGAGACTTTTGGTCATCGTCGTCAGCGCACCTTTCGATGCGGCATAGGCGACCGATGATCCATTGCCGAACACTCCCGCGACCGAAGCGACATTGACCACCGCGCTGTGCGGCCCCTGCTTCATCGCGGCGGCGCAGGCACGGATCATCTGGAACGGCGCAATCGTGTTGAGCCGGTAGATGTCGATGAAATCCTCCGCCGACAGCGCGTCGAGATCCTCATGGTTGGCGAATTTGGTCCGCCCCGAATTGTTGACCAGGAAATCGATCCGCCCGAACGCCGACAGCGCAGAGGCGGCGAGCGCGCGGCACGCGGCATCCTCGACGATATCGCCCTGCACCGCGATCGCGCCCTCGCCCACCTCGTCCGCCAGCGCCTCGGCATCGTCGCGGCTCGAGGCATAGTTGATCACGCAGTGCACGCCGCGTTCGGCAAGCCGCCGCACGACCGCCGCGCCGATCCCCGTCCCGCCGCCAGTGACGATCGCGACCGATCCCTTCATGGCGCTGCTCATGCCCCCCACTCACGCCTGCGCACTCGGGCGCGCGGACGCGTTGTCATGCCAGTCGCGGAGCGTCTCCAGCTCGACCGGCATCGATATCCCGACAAAGCGGGCAAAATCGATCGTCGTCAGCAACACGATATCGGCCATCGAATATCCTTTCCCATCCAGCCATTCGCGTCCCTGGAGGGCGCGATCGAATTCCGCCATCGCCGTCAGAACGCGTGGCCGCTGGCTCTCTCCGAACTCGGTATATTGCGGCTTCACCACGCGCGCGGTGAACGGATGGGTATGGGCCCACACCATGCCGAGCGGGACCATCAGCCGCATCTCGATCCGCCTCGTCCACATATCGACATCGGCCACGCCCTTCGGACCGACCCCGAACATCGGCGGATCGGGATGCATCGCCTCGAAGAAGCGGCAGATCGACACGCTTTCGGTGATCACGCTGCCGTCATCGAGCTGCAGCGCCGGAATCTGGCCGAGCGGATTGACGGCGCGGAATGCTTCGCTTTTATGCTCGCCCTTGATGATCGACAATATCTCCGTGGGAACGCTCAACCCCTTCTCGGCGAGGTAGATGCGTACGCGGCGCGGATTGGGCGCCGGATTGACGGCGTCGTAGAAGAGCATTGTCCCTCACCCCTGAATCGTGTCGGCGGATTCGTTTTTCGAACGGTGCGTATGGCATTTTCATCGCCCTTGGCCTAGCGGATCGAACATTGGGAATTCGTAGAGATCGTGGGAGAGATGATGACCGCCGCCGCCCTGCTCGAGAGTGACTTCGCTACTCTGCCCGACCTGATCCGCGCCCATGCCACCGAGCGCGGCGACCGGCTGGCGCTTGCCGAAGCCGGCGGCGAACTCGACTATGCCGGACTCGATGCGCTGATGGACCGCGTCGCCGCCGCGCTGCAGCGCGATGGCGTCAAGCAGGGCGATTCGGTCGCGATCGTCGCAGCCGCCTCGATCGAATATGCCGCCGTATTCCTGGGCACACTGCGCGCCGGCGGCGTCGCGACACCTCTCGCGCCGTCGGCGACCGGCGAGGCGATCGTCGCGATGATCGCCGATTGCGGCGCACCGATCACTTTCATCGACGCCGACGCCGCGACCACACTCGCCGGGCAGCGTATTCCGGGCAAGCTGGTGCATCTGAAATCGCTCGGCACCTGGCTCGCCCCCGAAGGCGCCGCGCCCGCACCGGTGACGATCGCGCCGGAGGACGGCTTCAACATCATCTATTCCTCGGGCACCACCGGCACGCCGAAGGGCATCGTGCAGAGCCACACGATGCGCTGGGCGCATATCGCGCGCAATTCCGCGGCCGGTTTCGGCGACGCGGTGACGATGATCGCGACACCGCTCTATTCGAACACGACCCTGGTCAGCTTCTTGCCGACGCTGGGCTGGGGCGGCACCGCGGCGCTGATGAAGAAGTTCGACGCACGCGGCTATCTGCAACTCGCCGAACGCCACCGCGCGACTCACACCATGCTGGTGCCGGTACAGTATCAGCGGCTGATGGCGCTGCCCGATTTCGACAGTTTTGACCTGTCGAGCTTCCGCTTCAAGACCTGCACCAGCGCGCCCTTCTCGCCTGCGCTCAAGGCGGATATCCTCAAGCGCTGGCCCGGCCTGCTGGTCGAATATTACGGTATGACCGAAGGCGGCGCCTCCACCGCGCTGATCGCGACCATGTTCCCCGACAAGCTCCACACCGTGGGCCAGCCGCTGCCGGGCCATGAGATCCGCCTGATCGACGATGACGGCAATGAAGTTGCGCCGGGCGAAATGGGCGAGGTGGTCGGCCGCTCGCCGACCATGATGACCGGCTATCATGGCCGCAAGGAAGCGTCGGCAGCGGCGGAATGGTTCGATGCCGAGGGCAATCGATATATCCGCCACGGCGATGTCGGGCGCCTCGACGAGGACGGTTTCCTGATCCTGATGGACCGCAAGAAGGACCTGATCATCTCGGGCGGGTTCAACATCTATCCGACCGATCTGGAGGCGGTGCTGTCGCAGCACCCGGCGGTTGCGGACTGCAGCGTGATCGGTGTGCCGTCCGAGGCCTGGGGCGAGACGCCGGTCGGCTTCTACGTCCCGCATACCGGGGTCGACGCGAGCGTCGAGGAGATCCGCGATTGGACTAACGCGCAGCTCGGCAAGACTCAGCGCCTGGCCGAACTCCACGCGATCGAGGAACTACCGCGCAGCGCGATCGGCAAGGTGCTGAAGCGCGAATTGCGCGACCGGCTGGCGGCAAGCGCGGCATGACATCGCTGCAGGATATCCTCGCGACGGCGACGCCGATCGAAGGTGGATTTCGCACCACGATCCCGGCCAGCTGGCTGCAGGGGCGGACCGCCTATGGCGGCCTGTCGAGCGCGCTGGCCTTGCACGCTGCGCAAGCTTGCGAGCCCGACCTCCCGCCGCTGCGATCGGCGCTGGTCGCGTTCATCGGTCCCTTGGCGGGCGAGGTCCGCGTCACCGCCACCAAGCTGCGCCGCGGGCGCAACGCGGCGTTCATTCAGGCGGACATCGTGTCCGACGCCGGACTTGGCTATCGCGCGACCTTCGTGTTCATGTCGGACCAGGAATCGCGCATCCAGCTTGAGGGCGGCCTCGTCACCACGCTGCGTCCGCCCTTGCCCGACACGAAGCTCTACACCGGGCCGGAAGAGTTTTTCACCGGCAATTTCAAATTCTTCGACCTGAAAGATGAAGCCAGGGGTGAAGCGGAATGGCTACGCTGGGCGCGGCTGCGCGCGCATGACGGGCTCGATCCGATGGTGCAGGTGATGGCGCTGGCCGATGCGCTGCCGCCGGCTGCGTTCAAGCTCCTCGGCAAGACCCCTGCCCCGATCAGCTCGCTGACCTGGATCGTCAACCTGCTGACCCCGAGTCCGGCGACCACCAACGGCTGGTGGCTGCTCTCCGCCAAATCGGATCATGCCAGCAATGGCTGTTCCAGTCAGATCATGACGATGTGGAACGCCGACGGCGTTCCGATCGCACAAGGTGCGCAGAGCGTGGCGATCTTCGCCTAGCCGTCAGCCATCGCCTTCGGCCATCCCATCACGGCTGCCGCCAGATGACGTTCCGAATGAACGTCTTGGTCGGGACTGCGAGCCCGTTGACGCGCTTCGGCGTATATCGCCCGTTCTTCATGGCGATCCGGCAGGTATGATCGTCGAGCGACGCAAAGCCGCTCGAGACGGTCACTCTGCAGGCTGTCGGCTTTCCGGTCGCATCGACATCGAGCTCGATCGACACATGACCCGCAGCATGCTCGTCGCTGGCTTGCTTCGGATAGGAATCCTGTGGAAACCAGCTCCCCGGGTTGGTGCGCGGTTTCAGAGGGGTGACCTTCTCGCCCGCCGACGGCGCAGATTGTGCCAGCGACAGGATGAGCATGAACGCAAACATGGTGGTTTCCTCAGGATGGTCCGGTGACGCGATTATCGCATCGGGCCTTGTTTTGCGAGCCATGGCAAACGCGCCGCCTGCGACAATTTGCGACAATTTTCCCGCACGCTGACACAGCGCCGCGACACCCCCGATGCATTAGGCTGTTCAGGGCGCGGATGATCCCGTCTGACGTTGCGAGGGAATTGTCATGAAGAAGCTGCTGATCGCTGCCGCACTCGCCAGCACGGCGCTGGCCGGCGCCGCCATCGCCAACCCGCCTGGCCAGGCCGGGCGGAGCGCAGGCATGATGCGCGCCGATACCGATGGGGACGGCAGCATCTCGCGCAGCGAATATATGGCTCAGGCCGAAGCGCGCTTTGCCCGTATGGACGCCAATGGCGATGGCCAGATCGCCGGCGATGAGATGCGGCGTCCCGGCCGCCAGGCGGCCACGGGTGGCGATGCCGCCGCGCCGATGACCAAAGCGGCCTATCTGGCGAAGGCCGGCGAGCGTTTCGCCAGGATGGACGCCAATGGCGATGGCAAGATCTCCGCCGACGAGATGCAGGCCATGCGCGACGCCAGGGGTGCACGCCGTGGCCCCATGGGTGGCCAGCCCGATGCCGCAACGCCGAACGCACCGGGCGCCGCAACGGGCGGCCTGCGCAGCGATCATCGCGCGAAGATGCTGCAGCGGATCGATACCGATGGCGACGGCCGGATCAGCCGCGACGAGATGCGCGTGCGGGACGACAAGCGCTTTGCAAAGCTCGACGCCAATAGCGATGGCTTCATCGACCAGGGCGAGATGGAGGCGAGCCGCGACCGGGCAAAGGCAGCGCGCGGCGCCGGCGCATCCAAACCAGATACCGACCAATAATCCCCCCATTGGTCGGTTGCCGGGCGGGCAGCCCTTCCTCCTCCGCGGTCCGCCCGGCACTTTCGCTTGGGAATTATCATGCTAAGTCCCGAACCGATGGGAGACACGCCGCACCTGCTGCTCGTCGATGACGAGCGCTCGATCCGCGAACCGCTCGCGCAATATCTGACCAAGCAGGGGTTCCGCGTGACTCAGGCCGGCGATGCCGAAGCCGCACGGACGCGCATGACCGCTTACGCCATCGACCTGGTCATCCTCGACATCATGATGCCGGGCGAGGATGGCCTCAGCCTGTGCCGCCATATCCGCGAGACCAGCGACACCCCGGTCATCCTGCTCACCGCGCGCAGCGAGGAGACAGACCGCATCGTCGGGCTCGAAATGGGCGCCGACGACTATGTGGTGAAGCCCTTTTCCCCGCGCGAGCTTTCCGCCCGGGTGAAGGTCATCCTGCGCCGCGCCGCCGCAGGGGGCACGCGCCAGCATGCCCCCGACAGCGGATCGTTCGCCTTTGCCGGATGGGTGCTGAAATCGGGCGAGCGTGCGCTGGTCGACCGCGAAGGCGTGTCGGTGCCGCTGTCGACCGGCGAATATAATCTGCTGCTGGCACTGGTCACGCGGCCGCGCCAGGTGCTGACCCGCGATCAGCTGCTCGACCTGACTCAGGGCCGCGAAGCCGCCGCGTTCGACCGGGCGATCGACAATCAGGTGAGCCGGTTGCGCCGCAAGATCGAGCTCGATGCGAAGAATCCCGACCTGATCAAGACGGTATGGGGCGGCGGCTATACGCTGGCGGCCGAAGTCACGCGATTGTGAAGCGGCTCCGGCTCTGGCCGCACAGCCTGTCCGGGCAAATCGCGCTGCTCGTCGCGATTGCCCTGTTCATCGCCCAGGCAATCAATTTCGCCATGCTGCTTGAAGGGCGCCGACAGCTGCGGCTGCAATTGGTCATCGGCCCTGCCGTGGCGCGCTTCGTCGATGCAAGCGAGCGCCTCAATATCGGTCCGTTGCGCCCGGACGAGCGGCTACGCGGCGGTGTCCGGCTTGCAACTCAACCGCCGGCCCCTGACGCAGGCCCGCATGTCAGGGATGTCGAGCGCAATATGAAGGACGCGCTGACCGAGGCCGGCTTTCACTTCCGCAACCTCACCACCAGCGTCCGGCCGGTCGACCCGAACGATCCGGATCTCGACCGTTTCGGCCCGCGCCGCGCCGGCCGTTTCGCGCGGATGGGCGGCGAGTTGGTCATCGCGGTGGAACAGCCGGGCCGCGGCTGGCTGGTGCTGAGCACGCCATGGCAACGCAGCGAAGCACCGCTGTTCTGGTCGCTGATCGCGCAAACGCTGATCCTGTACGGCATCGTGCTGCTGCCGGTGCTGTGGATCGGGCGGCGCATTTCGCGCCCGCTGCGCTCGCTGGCGGCGGCGGCACGGACCTTCAAGCCCGGCGAGGCCGATGTGCCGATCGAACCGCGCGGGCCGCAGGACGTGCGCGACGTGATCGCCGCGTTCAACGCGCTCCGACTGCGCGTCACCGCGATGCTCAACGAAAAGGACCGTATGCTCGGCGCGATCGGCCATGACTTGCGCACGCCGCTCGCCGCGTTGCGCGTACGGATCGAATCGGTCGAGGACGATACCGACCGCAACAAGATGGCCGACACGATCGAAGAGATGAACCGCACGCTTGACGATATTCTGTCGCTGGCGCGGCTCGGTCGTCCGTCCGAGCCGCCAACCGAGGTCGACCTCGCCGCTTTGGTCGATGCGGTGGTGGAGGATTTCCGCGATCTCGATCATGACGTGACCTTCGCGGAGATGCCGCGGTTGCAGATGCGGCTGCGCCCGTCGCTTATGCGCCGCGCGGTGCGCAACCTGATCGAGAATGCGGTCAAATATGGTGTTCGTGCCGAGGTCAGCGTGATCGGCAGCCCGCATGAGGTATGCATCGTGGTCGCCGATCAGGGGCCCGGCATTCCCGAGGACCGGCTGTCCGACGTGTTCGACCCGTTCACCCGGCTGGAAACGTCGCGCAACAAGGAAACCGGCGGGATCGGCCTCGGCCTGGCGCTGGCCTGCGCGATCGTGCGCGATGCAGGCGGCGATATCCGGCTGGAGAACCGGCCCGAGGGTGGACTGAACGCCATCATCATGTTGCCACGCTAGATGGTGACGCTCCCCCTTCCCTGGTGGCGCGGCGCCGTAGTCTATCAAGTCTATCCGCGCAGTTTCGCGGACAGCAATGGCGATGGCGTCGGTGATCTGCCCGGTATCACCCGGCATCTCGACCATATCGCGTCGCTGGGCGTGGATGCGGTCTGGCTGTCGCCCTTCTTCACTTCACCGATGGCCGATTTCGGCTATGACGTGTCGGACTATTGCGATGTCGATCCGGTGTTCGGGACGCTCGCCGATTTCGACACGCTGATCGCCCGCACCCATGCGCTAGGGCTGAAACTGATCATCGACCAGGTCTATGCGCACAGCTCGAACCAGCACCCCTGGTTCCTCGAAAGCCGCGCCGATCGGACGAATGCGCGCGCCGACTGGTATGTCTGGGCCGACGCGAAAGCCGATGGGTCGCCGCCGAACAACTGGCAATCGGTATTCGGTGGCCCCGCCTGGACCTGGGACGCGCGGCGCGGCCAATATTATCTGCACAATTTCCTCAGCGAACAGCCGCAGCTCAATCAACACGCGCCGGCGGTACAGGACGCGACGCTGGAAATCGCGAAATTCTGGCTCGATCGGGGGGTCGACGGCTTCCGCATCGATGCGATCAACTTCTCGATGCACGATCTCGCGCTGACCGATAATCCGCCGGCGACCGATACCGGCCCGCGCACACGCCCATTCGATTATCAGCAGCATCTGCACAATCAAAGCCAGCCGGAAATCCCGCTGCTGCTCGAACGGCTACGGGCCCTGATCGACCGCTATGACGGCGACCGCTTTACCGTGGCGGAGGTCGCAGGCCCCGCGCCCGAGGCGGAAATGCACGCCTTCACGTCGGGCGATACGCGGCTGAGCAGCGCTTATGGCTTCAATTTCCTCTACGCCCCTACCCTGACGCCGACACTGGTGCGCGACGCGCTCGCCGAATGGCCCGACGCGCCGGGGATTGGCTGGCCGAGCTGGGCATTCGAGAACCACGATGCGCCCCGCGCCCTGTCGCGCTGGGCGGCACCGGAGCATCATGCGACATTCGCGCGAATGAAGATGGCGCTATTGCTGTGCCTGCGCGGCAATGTCTTTCTCTATCAGGGTGAGGAACTGGGCCTGACTCAGGTCGAGATCGCATTCGAGGATCTGCGCGATCCCGAAGCCATCGCGAACTGGCCGCTGACTCTGTCGCGCGACGGCGTGCGCACGCCGATGCCGTGGCGCGCCGGCGCGCCGCACGCCGGCTTCTCCGATGCCAGACCATGGCTGCCGCCCGGTCCCGACCATGAAGCGCTGGCGGTCGACCGGCAGGAAGGCGACCCACTCTCGCTGCTTCACGTCACCCGCCGGATGATCGCGCTGCGCCATGCCAATGCGGCGCTGATGACCGGCACGCTGACGATTGTCGAGGCATCCGACAGGGTCCTCGCCTTCGAACGCGCGACGCCTGACCAACGCCTGCTCTGCATATTCAACCTGTCGGCCGAGCCCGTCGACTGGCAACCCGCAACGCCGGACGCGTGGCGCGTGATCCATAGCACGGGGCATGCGGATGCCTGGCGCCTCGGCGGCTTCGCTGCCGTGATCGCGGAACGGGTCGCGTAGCGGCCTCAGTCTGCCCCTTGGTCCCTGATCCGAACATGCGCATCTGTGATGTGGAAGCCAAAGCGTTCGATATCGTCGAGACACTCATCGACCTCGACGCCGGGTAGCGCCTCACCCCGGGTCATCTCCAGCGACTTGAATGCCGTCCAGGGAGCGTAACGCGCGGGCAGATTGCCGCCCGTTTCATCTGCCGTCACAGCGAAAATCCGACCCGGGCCCTTGAAAAGGTGCACAGTCATGGCCTCCCCATTGAATCGAACAATTACAATATCATACACGATATTCTGCAGAACAGGTGAAAGCGATCCCTACCTCGCGGTCGCTCCCGGGCAGGATGGTGGCCATGCTTCGCGGCCATTGATGTGCCAGACGAAGAACTCACCGCTCCGCCGACCTTTCAGGTCTCGCGCAAACATCAGCGACCGGCCGCTTGGGGAGAATAACGCCCCGATCTCCGATCCGGTGGCGTTGATCGCTGCGCCGAGCTTGACCCGCTTCGACCATCCGGTCCGCGTCGCGCGGGTGAGATACAAACCATCGCTCGCCATCAGGACCATCGAGCGACCATCGGGCGCGGGCAATGCCTCATACTCGTCACCCGGACCGTTGAGCCCCGCTCCCGCATTCTCGACTCTCCAACCGCGCGTCCCGTTGCGGCGCGCGCGCCAGATGTCGGTCTTGCCCAGGCCGCCCGGGCGATCAGAGCCGAAATAGAGCCATCCATCCTTCCCGATGCGCGGAAACCACTCGTTGCCGGTCGAATTGACTGGCGCGGGCAAGCGCTTGGGCAGGCCCCAGCGCCCCCGAACGTCGCGTTCGGCCCGCCAGACGTCGAGATCCTTGCGATGAACGCCGTCGGTCGAACGGGTCGATATGAACCACAGCCCGCGCCCACCTCGCTCGAACCACGGATCGGCCTCGACGCCGTCACCGGCGAACGGCGCATCGACCGGCTGTGTCCAGCCCATCGGTGAGCAGCGGCTGGTGAGGATGCGCCAGCCGGAGAAGTCCTTCGCGCTGCGCACGAAGAATATAGCACCGGTCGCCGGGTCGAAAGCAGCATGGGATTCGAACTGGTCTGAAGCGATCCCGACGGGTGTCCAGGGGGTTACATCATCACGCGACGCCGCTGGCTGACTAATCAGCACGCCTGCCAGAAGCATGAAGCGAAGCGGAGACATTACCCGGATATACGCGCCGTCCGAAGCGCGTGGAAGCCCGCTGCGATGCAGTGCGCCAGCCGCCCGGCGATTGCTCCGGTCGGGTCGAGTTCTGGATCGAAGATCGCGATATTCGCGCCCGCCAGCCGGCCCGACACCAACAGAGTGCGGATCAGGCCACTGAGCTGATCGAAGGTCATGCCGGGAGTGCCGGGCAGAATCCACCGCCGGCATGATCGATTGGTCGAGCACATCGACATCGACATGCAGCCAGACACGCCCGGTCGACCTGGCCAGCGCCTGAGCCCCCGCCCGGGCCGGGCCGTCGCGCAGGAAGGACTCGATCGTCATCTTGTGGATCGACGAGGTCCTGAAATCCGGGAAGGAATAATCGGCTACCTCGCTTTCACGCTCCCCGATCTGTACAACCTGCAGATCGTCGACCAGCGGCATCGCCGGTTCTCCCCAACGCGACAACAAAGCTTCGCCCCGCCCCGTTGCCAGCGCGAGATCCATGCCCGCCGCCGAGCCGGGACGCGCCACATCATAATTGCCCGGATGGTAAAAATCGGCATGGCCATCGACATGGATCAGCGCACAGGGGCCACTGCGTTTCGCCCCAGCCAGGCAACCGAGCAAAATGCTGCAATCGCCGCCGATCACAAGCGGGAACAGGCCGTCGCTCAGCGCCGCCGCGACGGTGCCGGAGATCTCCCCGCAATAGGCGCGCAGGCTGGTGCCGTTGCGGATCGTCGATCCCGGGTCGCGATCGAACCGATAGGTGGGATGCGGCAGGGCGACGTGGCGCTGTGGTTGCAGCTCCTTGCCAAGCCCGGCCCGCATCAGGGCGGCAGGCGCACGCCAGCAGCCAGGCTCATGACCCGGCGTGAGCGGGCGCAGCCCGAGGCTGGTCGGCGCCTCGATCAGGGCAATATCCGAGGGTGCACTCGACCGGGCAGGCAGTATCGATCCAGACATAAGGGGGGTCACCATCACACCGCCGAGGAGCGAACGGCGGGTTATATCAGCGTGGAACGGCGAAGAGATCATTACCCGAAACTAGCCTGGCCGTTGGCTCACCCATAACGATCAATAGCGACTTTTATCATAAGTATTGCTAATGATATACTATGGCCGCCAGACTTCCGCCGCTGGACTCGCTGCGTGCGCTCGACGCCTGTGTCCGGCATTTGAATTTTACACGCGCCGCCGAGGAGCTCGGCATCACTCAGGGCGCAGTCAGCCTGCGCATCCGAAACCTGGAGCGCGAGATCGGCCAGCCCTTGTTCGTGCGCCACGGGCCGCAGGTGCGCCCGACCGAAGCCGGCACCAGGCTGGCGTCGGACATGGCCGATATTCTGGTCCGCATCCGGAACGCAGTCGATACTGTGCGCGATCCGGTAAAGCGGCCGCTGCTGGTCAGCACCACCCCGACATTCGCCAGCTTCCTGACTCCGTTTCTCGCCGAGTATCGCCAGCAACCTGGGGGCAACCCGATCCGCCTGGACGTGACACAGACGGTACGGACAGTTGAACCCGGGCTCTGCGACGTCGCGATCCGCAGCGGCATCGGCGGATGGCCAGGGCTGGCGCAGGAATGCCTGCTCAGACTGAAGCGCACGCCGATGCTATCACCCGTACTCGCGCGGCGGATCAACTGTGGCGAGGACCCCGCCATCCTGCTCCACGGTCCACTGATTACCGATCGCGGCTGGGAAGCCTGGTTTCGCGGTGCCGGCGTCGACCCGGTCGACATGGCGACCGGCACGATCGAATACCCCACCCAGGACTTGCTGGCGCAAGCAGCGGTCGCGGGCGAAGGCGTGGCGTTGCTGACCCCTGCACTGTTCGAACCTTTGCTCGCGAGCGGCGCATTGATCCAGCCTTTTGCCCATATGCTCGACGACGGCATGGGCTATTTCGTGGTCTACCGCGCGGTCGAAAGTCGTCCCGCTTTTATCGACTGGCTGATCGCGCTCTGCGCGCGGTACTGAACGACACCGGCAACATCGCCGCGTTACGGGTCAGGCGGCAGTATTCGCATGCCGGTCCTGAAAGGCCGCACCCCATTCGCGCAGGCTGAGCAGGATCGGTTCAAGCGTCCGGCCCAGCGCGGTGAGCTCATATTCCACCTTGGGCGGCACTTCGGGATAGACGATGCGCCGGATGATGCCGTCGGCTTCGAGCTCGCGCAGTTGCAGCGTGATCATGCGCGCCGTCGCATTCGGCGTCAGCCGACACAAGGCGTTGAAGCGTACCCGTCCCGGGAGAAGGTGAAAGACCAGCACCGGTTTCCAGATGCCGCCCAGCACGCTCATCGTCGCCTCGACCGCGCAGCCGGTCCGGCCGGCGCGGCGGCGCAGGTTGGGGGTAGTATCATTCATGATAGTACATGCTCATTTTGTACGTACTGACGCTATCGATCCTTCAGTACTACGTCCAGCCTCGCTTCAACAGCTGAGGATCACCCATGCGTGCCTATCGACTGACCGATACCGACAGACCGCTCCTGCTTGTCGAGGAACCCGATCCGCTGCCCGGCCCCGGTGAGGTGGTCGTCGATCTCAAGGCGGCGACCCTCAACTACCGCGACACGATCGTGCGACAGGGCCGCTATGGCGGCGCGCAGCGGGCTGACCTGATCCCGTTATCAGATGGCGCCGGTGTCATTTCAGCGATCGGCGAAGGCGTCACGGACCGGCGGATCGGCGAGCGCGTCACGATCGGCTTCATGCCGAACTGGATCGATGGTGCGTTCAGCGTCACGAAACAGGCCGGTGCGCTGGGCGGCGGCTTTGTCGATGGCGTGCTGGCCGAGCGCATCGCTGTTCCCGCCAGCGGCGTGGTGCCCTTTCCCGATGCGTGGTCATTCGAGGAGGCGGCGGCCTATCCTTGCGCAGGCGTGACCGCTTGGGCGTGCCTGTTCGGCGGTGGCGGCATCCGGCCGGGCAGTAGCGTGCTGGTCGAAGGGACCGGCGGTGTCTCGACCTTCGCGTTGCAATTGGCCAAGGCGGCCGGGGCACAGGTGATTGCCACCTCCAGTTCGGACGCCAAGCTGGAGCGTGCCCGCGCGTTGGGGGCGGACGAGTTGATCAACTATCGCACCACGCCTGGGTGGGGCACCCGCGCGGCGGAGATCTCCGGTGGCGCGGGCGTGGACTTCGTGCTCGATGTCGGCGGACCCGGCACGCTCGATCAGGCACTCATCGCCGTCCGGTATGGCGGCGAGGTTGCGCTGGTCGGCGTGCTGACCGGCTTTGGCGGCCCGGTTAATACCGGCGCGATCCTGATGAAGGCGGTCGCGGTGCGCGGCGTCTATGTCGGGGCCGTCGCGGATTTGCGCGCGGCGATCGCGTCCGGTGTTCGTCCGGTCATCGATGAAGTGTTTGCGTTCGATCAGGCAGATGTGGCTTTTGCCCATCTGCGCGGCGCGGGCCACCAGGGCAAGATCGCGATACGCATCGCCTAGCCGGCCGGACGGCGGCGCCGGCAATCGCTGGCGCCGCCGATCTGTCGAAGGACCGGGATGATGGCCGGGGCCACCATGAACCAGGTGCGTCCAAGAAAGATGGTGCGGGCGGTGGGAATCGAACCCACACTCCTCTCGGAACCGGATTTTGAGTCCGGCGCGTCTACCAATTCCACCACGCCCGCATGCCGACGAGGCGCTTTTAACGGCCACTGATCGACGATTTAAGAGCCTATAGGCGAGCGCCTTGCGAATTTCCAGACCCTGACTTCAGTTCTTTCTCGATGTCGGTTTCAGGCTGGATCCGAAATAGAATCGCATCTTCGCAGGCTGCCCAGGCTTCAAGCTTTTCGACGGCGTAGGTCCTCAGCGAATTGCCTCACAAAGCAGCGGACAAAAGAACGGGCTGCAGGAAGTTCGGCTGCACCCGATCGATCTTGGCTTCGATCGGGCGTTTTCAAAGTTGGCATCCCGCGACATATGCAAAAGGCCTCGGCCTCGTTGGGCACGTCCATCAAGATCGACGGAGAAGTTCGTATTATACGGGTAGCGGCGCCCGAGAGGCAGTAGGCACCAACGCTCGCGCTGACCCGCCATTTCTTGCAGGCTCAATTCCGCGCCCGTTAATCCGTACCACTGGAACGATATCCGGACCTGCGGTCATATCCAATTCAAGCGCTTCGGCGCCATGCCGATACGTGACCTCTCCGCCGCCGAGCAGTTCCACACGCTCGATTCGTCCTGGCCAACGCGTGGCGCCCAGCGCCGCGATCTTCACCTTACCGCGGGGCGGCTTCAGGAAGAAGATGTTCAGTGCGCCGCCCTTAACCGTAAAACGCACATCGCGTGTATCGAAGCCCTTGAACGAGCCCTCATTCTGCATGCCGACGGCGAGTTGCGTCGGCCCCTCGCCATAGACATGGAATGGCCGCGAACCGAAGATCGCGCTGCCGTTGATCGCCATCCACCTTGCGAGATCGTCGAGGATACGCTCTTCCTCGGCATCGATCGTGCCGTCGCCGCGTTGCGGGATCGAAAGCAGCAGATTGCCGTTCTTCGAGACGACGTCGACGAGCCGCTGGACGACATCCTCGGCCGATTTGTAGCTGCGGTCGGTGAAACGCGCGCGATTGTAGAACCAGTCGCCGATGCAGGTGTCGGTCTGCCATGGTTCTTCCCACAAACGGTCGGAAAAGCCGCGCTCGACATCCTGCACGAGCCCGAACCGCGCATAGGGTTTCAACTGCTTGGCGGTCAGGACGACATCGACCTTGCCATGCCAACGAATGGAGCGGTTGTAATAATCCGCCGCCGCCGCCAGCCCGATCGGCCCGAACGGCAATTCGTAATTGTCCATGTAGCAGAAATCGGGGCGATATTTCTCGATCAGATCGGTCTGTCGCAACAGCCATTGCCGCGCATAACGCGCATCGCCCGGCGGCGCGGTTTCGATCCACTGGCCGTCATGCGCCGCGTGCCACGTGTCCATTGCCGCGATCGTGTCGATCTCGTCGGGCGCAACCATATGGCGTCCGGTGTAGAGCGCCTGCGGATCAAGCCCCTGCCACCATTTGCCGCGCCCGTCCGCCGCCGTCAGCCGATAGGCGTCGTAACGCTGGCCCTTGCGCGGCCCCTCTGGGTCGTAACCATAAGCGGGCTGATACCAGTGCCAGGCATGCGAGGCGTGGTTCGAGACACCGAAGCGGAGCCCGGCCGCCCGCGCGGTCTTCGCCCAGATGCCGACCACGTCACGCTTCGGCCCGACGCGCATGCTGTTCCAGGCGTGATGCGCGCTGTCATAACAATCGAGATTGTCGTGGTGGCAGGCGAGCGAAACGAAATATTTCGCCCCGGCTTTCACAAAGCGCTTCATCAGCGCATCGGGGTCCCATCGATCGGCGGTCCAGCGATTCTGGATCTCCATCATGCCGGTGTCGGCAGGATGGCCATACGTTTCCAGGTGATGCCGGTACATCGGATGTCCCTGCATATAGAGCAGTCGGCCGTACCAATCGCCCTGCTCCGGCACCGATTGCGGACCCCAATGCGACCAGATCCCGAACTTCGCATCACGGAACCAGTCAGGGTAGCGATAATGCTCGACGAGCGAGGGCCAGGTCGGCTGGACCGGCCCCGTCGCGACGACGCCGCGACGCGCCAGCGCGGGCATCGCCGGCATCGCAGCGAGGCCGGCGAGCACACCGCGCCGATGCCATCCGGCCGGCATCATCCGCGCTTTCTGACGGTGACCGCAGCGCCGGTATAAGTCACCTCGGCATCATAGCCATTGTCATCGCTCACCGGTTTGCCTGGCGAGACCCACTTCACGCGGATCGTCCGCGTCGCGGGCATGCCCGTCCAGCCGGCTCCTTCGCGCGCACCGATCGTGACCACGCCGCTGCGGTCGTCATAACTCATGGGGATACGACTGAACGCGCCAGTCTTGTATCGTTCGCTGCGCCCGTCATCTTCGTACAGCGAGAAGCTGCCGTTCGCGCCGGCATAGACCGCGATGGTCAGCGGCGCACCGCGCTTCTCGTCGACATATTGCGTCACCGGCCCGATCGGCACCACCGCGCCTGCGCGAACGAACAGCGGCATGCGTTCGAACGGTGCATCGACCGTGGCGCGCGCACCCCCGCGATAGGCCTTGCCGGTCGAGAAGTCGTACCAGTTCCCGGTGCCGGGGAAATATACGCTGCGGGTGCGTGCCTTGTAGTCGGTGACCGGTGCGACAAGGAACGCGTCGCCAAACAGATATTGGTCGTCGATCCGCCGTGCCTTCACATCGGCCGGGAAATCCATCGCCAGGCCGCGCATGATGCTGCCGTCCTTCACATAGGTATCGGCGCCGAGCGTGTAGATATACGGCATCAAGCGATAGCGCAGCATGTCGTACCAGACCATCGAGGCACGCATCGGTGAACCTTCGGGGCTGATTTCGTAAATCTCGCGATACGGGAATTCACCATGGCTGCGGAACAGCGGGGAGAAGGCGCCGAACTGGAACCAGCGCAGATTGAGTTCGCGCCATTCGTCGAGATTGGCCGCGGTCGGGACCTTGGTCGAATAGCGATCCTCGAGCGCGAAGCCGCCAATGTCATGGGTCCAGTTGGGAATGCCCGACATTGAGGCGTTCACGCCGGCAGAAATCTGCGCACGCAGATCGTACCAGCGGCTCGCCACATCGCCCGACCAGATCGCGGCGCCGTAACGCTGCAAACCGCCAAAGCCCGAACGGGTCAGCAGGAACGGCCGCACATCGGGTTTATAGCTGGTCCATCCGTCGAAAAAGGAGCGCGCGTTCATCAACGGGTAGCTGTTGAAGAACTGCGCGGCCGGGCCCATCGCGGTCGGCCCCATCGTATCGATCCGCTCGGGAATCGACAGGTTCGAATGCATGTCGGGCTCGCTCGCATCCGCCCACCACGCATCGACGCCGAATGTCGCCAGCCGGTCCTCGACTTGCTTCCAGAAGATGCGACGTCCTTCCGGCGCATAGGGATCGTAGAAAGTGCTCTTATACCCCGGCCCGACCCAGTCGGTGTTCCCCTGGCGCAGATTGCCCTGATAGGTGAGCCCCTTGGCGGTCAGTTCCTTGTAGGTATCGGTGGTCGGATAGAATTTCGGCCAGACCGAGATCATGAAATTGGCATTGTCGCCATGGACCTGGTCGATCAGCACCTTGGGATCCGCAAAGCGTTTCGGATCGAAGCGATGGCTGCCCCAATCGTCGTCGCGCCAGTAGCGCCAGTCGAGCACGATATTATCAAGCGGGATGTTCAGCGAGCGGTACTTCTCGACGACGTCGGTGATCTCCTTCGACGTGTCGTAGCGCTGGCGCGACTGCCAGAAGCCATAGGCCCATTTAGGCATCATCTCCGCCTTGCCGGTCAACTGGCGATACCCCGCGATCACGCCATCCATGCTGTCGCCCGGGACGAACCAGTAATTCTTGGCCTGCGCCACGTCGCTGGTCAGCCACACCGAATGGCGATCGGGCACGGGCAGCGGATCGCTATGGAGCAGCGCCATATAGCCCGCATTGGGCTCCCATTCGATCCGGATCGCGACGGGCTTGCCCTTGGTCATTGGCAGGTCGAAATTGGCGTACCAAGGGTTCCAGTTCTGCCGCCAACGATCCAGCACCAGCTTTCCGTCGGCATAGAGTTTGTAATAGCTCGAGCCGTAGAGCTGGAATTTATGGATTCCGGTCGCGTCCGGCAGTACGTCGCCGGTCCACACCACGGTCTGTTTCTGCACCGCATTGCCGGCAGTGTTCTGACCACCAGTCGCTGCGACCGTCTTCGCCTTGGCCGCTTCGGGCCATTTCGCCTGATCCTTCAGGAACTGATAGTCGATCGTCGCTTCCTGCCGCGTCATGGCGGATTTGCCGTCGAGGAAATATTCCGCCTTCCAGCCGGCCTTGCCGCCGCTGGAGACGCTCATCCCCTCGCCGACCAGGGTATAGGGCTTGGGATTCCCAAAGCGGCTGATCCCGTCATTGTCCCACAGCAAGCCGTATTTCTTCGTCGAGATGACGAAGGGGACGGCGATGTCCATATTGTGCTGGGCGAGTTCGACGTCCTCGCCATTATAATCCATCTGCGAATTCTGATGCTGGCCGAGGCCGTAAAGCCCCTCATCGGTCCCGCGATTGAACTGCTGCGAGACGGCGACGAATGGCTTACCCTCGATCGTCGTCGGCCGGAATACCGGGGCCGCGCTTTCGCCAAGCAGAACGCGCCCGGCGGCGTCGAGGAAGCGGACCTGCCCGGTCGTCAGATCGACATCGGCGACAGCCTTCGCCGCCTTGACCACGACATGACCCTTCGTCTCGGCGACAGTAAACGGCCCTGTAACCGGCGGATTGGGCGCCATCAGGCTGGGCGTGCGGGTGATGCCCTCAACGCCCCTGGGCAGGGCGACGATATGAATGATGCCCTCACCATGGACAGAGAGCTCGACACGCGCCGCCGGACCGTTGGCAGGCGTCACCACCACGCCGTCCGTCGTCTTCTGCCACGTCTGCGCTTGCGCCGTTCCGATAGCGCTACCAAGCATGAGCACCGCGATGATTGCTCTTTTCATGTTCATCCCCTTCATCTTTCTCAGGCACCGCTCAGCGGTAACGCCCCATTGTGACCTTCAATATCTGCGGCCGGTCGAGCAGATTGATTCCATAATCGGTCTGATCGCCATTCCATATCCGGGCCATGACCCATTTGCCGTCGCGGAAAACACCCTCCTCGACGCGAACGACCAGGCCATTCGGCTTGCCATCGGCCGTACCGAAATTGAGTCGGACATGGTCGCCGACAATGAGGAATTCGTTGGCCGAAAGCTGGGCGATGGCAACGCCGCCGATCGGATCCTTGCCCCATGGCGCGGGTTCGGATTTGAGCCAGGTCCAGTCCTTCATGCCGAACTGCCACTCGCCCCATGACGCAGCGATCGTCCAGTCGCCCATCACCGTCGCCTGAGCCGTGCCATCGTCGGGCTTCGCCGCTCCCCATGTCGGATGCTCGAAGGCAATTCGCGCCCAATCACGCATGATCGACCCGATCGCGGCATAAGGCAGCGCAAGCGGTTCGAGCGTTGCGTCGTCCAAATCCTTCGCGCCGAGCGGATAGTTGAAATAGCCGGTCGCATCGAGCCCGAACGGCGCATAGCCAATCGCGCCACGCCCCAGCGCGGCATAGAAAAAGCGGTGAAATTCGCGCGCATTGCCGATCTCTGGCACCATCAGCGCGTTGTCCGGACGGGCATATTTGTCGAGATACTGAACGACATTCGCGCTCGCCCGATCATAAATATCGGGCGCGGCAAAATCGATATTCGGGCCGGCCGCCTTCCAGATGTCGAGCACGTCCTGCTGTGGCCCACCACTCGCCACGCCATCGGGATCGGGCACGTTCGAGGGACCGGCCAGTGCCGCATTGACGTACATCGGCAGCGGCTTGATCGCCTTGCCCGCCGCCGCGATCGCGTCGACATAGGACGCGACATACCAACTGTTGAAGGCACGATCGGCCTGCGCGCCGAACGCCTCCGTCCAGGTGCCGCGCTTGCCGGTCCGCGCCGCCAGCACCGCCGGGATCGGCTTGGCGAACAGCGCATTCGCGGCGGCCGAATAGTCACGCGGGTTGCGATAGCTGCCGGTTTCGTTCTCGGGCTGAACCAGGATCACAGTGTTCTGCGCGTCATGATCGCGCAGATATTCCATCACCTTCACGAAAGCGCGCCGATCGGCAGCAAGCGTGGCCGCACCATGCGCGCTCAGCACGCCATGGTCCTTGCCGTCCTTGGTTTTCATGCGCGGGAAGCGGCGGTTGTCGAGCTTCACCCAGTCAGGCGTATAGGCGAAAGAGGTATTCTTCCACGTGCCGAACCACAGCAGTACGACGCGCTTGTCATGCTTGCGCGCGGCATCGAGCAGCGTCTGGAGAAAAGACAGGTCGAACCGCCCCTCGACCGGCTCGACCTGCTGCCAGGCGATCGGCACCTCGACCGTATTGGCGTGAACCCGGTCGAGCACCGCCCAGGCGGCATCGAGCGGCGCGGCATAGTTGCTCGAATTATTGACCTGCCCGCCGAGGATCGT
This sequence comes from Sphingomonas alpina, assembly GCF_014490665.1. Taxonomy (NCBI): domain Bacteria; kingdom Pseudomonadati; phylum Pseudomonadota; class Alphaproteobacteria; order Sphingomonadales; family Sphingomonadaceae; genus Sphingomonas; species Sphingomonas alpina. The sequence goes on from NZ_CP061038.1 coordinate 2,666,647, forward strand.
GAACGGCGCGCCATCCACGATCAGCGCGTGGCGGCCATTCTTCGAGACGATCTTCGGCACCGGCGTCGCCTGCTGTGCTAAAGCCGTGCATGGTAATGCCGCTAGCAAGGCGGCCGCGACCAGCTTCATCATTTCTCTCCTCCCGCCGGGTCGCCATAGAACAACCCCCGCCCGTCCGTGCCCAGATAGACGCGGCCCGCAATGCGCGGATCGCCCGAGACTACCCGGTAGCGCCCGCCCCAGCGATGCGCGTCGTCATCGATCCGCGTCCAGTCCTTGCCCCCATCGACCGAGCGCCAGATGCCGCGCTGTGTCCCCATCGTGCCGACCGCAAAGATTACCGGCGCCGATGCACCCACCACGGCCTTGCCGAGCCCGAACAGTTCGACCTTCAGTTTGCCGCTCGCCTGGGCGAACCTGCGCCCGCCATCCACGCTGTGATAGAGCGCATCACCGACATGAAACCACAAATCCCCGGCGGCGAATGGCGACGCCACCAGGCGATACTGCTGTTCGCGCCAATAGACCTTGCCGGGCCAGAGTTGCGGCGGCAGCCCGGCAGCGGCGACCGGAGCGAAGCTCTTCGCACCGTCGGTCGAGACAAGCAGCCCGTCGTGATCGAAATCGACCGAATAGAAGCGCTGCGCATCGACCTTGTCGGCAACCGGCCGAGCATTGAGCCTCAACCCGTGCGCCAATCCCCAGCTCCGACCGCGGTCGCGCGTGACGAGCGGAACCGGTGTGCAGACGATGAAGGTCGCGCCATCGGCCGAGACGATCACCGCGGCGTCCCCGTCAAGATCGTAGCGCTTGCCGGGCTGATCGTCGGCCGGGCGGATCGCCGGCGCCTTGAGCGGATGCCATGTCATCCCGCCATCGTCCGACCAGCCGAGCGTCGCCTCGCGCGGGCGATTCGCGTAAAGGCTGCCGCTGCGAACGACAATGTTCGGCGCGCGGCCAGCATAGTCGATGTTGTTGGTGTTCGACAGATAGGGGTCGATAAAGGTCGGTGCCGGTGACCGATCGAGATCGGTATGGACGAAGCCGGCAAGGTCGCCGAAGCCTGAGATCAGCGACGCACCACCGGTCGGCGAGGCGAGTGTAATGATCGCGGTCTGCTCGACCCCTTTCACCCATGGTTTCCACACGATCGGGCCAGTCGGTTTCAGCGCATCCGCCACATAGACGGTCGCTCCGGTGGTATAGGCGACATGACTCGCATCGAACGGATCAATCGCCAATCCGGAAATCCAGTGCCCGAAGTCGGCGCCTTTACCCTCGTGCAGCAGATAGGGCGTCGCTGCCACATCGCGGCGGCTGCGCTTGCCGACATCGTCCCACGCCTTACCACCATCGTGCGATATCCACACCGTGTCCCCGGGATTCCAGCGATCGATCGTCGAAACGGCGACCGTACCCGGCGTGCTGCGGGAAACAGCGAGACCAAGGAAGCCGCCCATCCCGTAATCGCCCGGGGTGATATCGCGCGCAGCCCCGTCAGCGGCGAAACGCCAAACCGCGCCGGTCTTGGCATCACTGGGGCCGATTCCACTCGAATAACCGACATAGAGCGTGCCGTCGGCGCCGATCACCCCCTTGGTGGCCAGCAGATCGGCTGCCGGTCCCTTCACCGCGGCCCAGTTCCTGCCGCCATCGTCGGAGCGAAAGAGATGCTCCGCGGCGGGATCGGCCAGCCCCGCCCAGATCCGCTTCGAGCCCTGGCCCGCCTCGCCGCTGATCGGGTCGACAACGACGAACGCGATGCCGCCATGCGTCTGCTTCTCGGCCGGCTGCCCCAGTCCCGCGACCGGGAAACCCGTCACCTTCATCCAGGTCGCGCCCGAATCATCGCTGCGCCACAGGCCGTCATGGCGCGAGCCGAAGAACAGTGTGGATGTCCGGTTGGGATCGATCGTGAGTCGTTCGCCAAGGCCACGGCCTGGTTCGTTGCCGCCCATCGCGAACGGCACCGTCGTCGCGCGCCATGTTGCCCCGCGATCAGCCGAGCGCAAAATTGCGGCAGGCTGGCGCGCACTCATCCCTGCGGCGAGATAGACGATATTCGCATCGCGCGGGTCGGTCGCGATACTCTCGACACCCATATAACTCGGCACCGCATTGCCATCCTGCAGCGGCATCCAGCGCCCGGCGGTCGCGTCCCAGCGATAAGCGCCGCCCATGTCGGTGCGAAGATAGGCGAGACCGCGTTCGGCCTGGCTGAAGATGATGTTGGGGGCGTAACCACCCCCCCCCACCGCGACGTTGGTCCAGCGATAAGGGGTAGCGACATTTTCTTTGGCGACGACGGGACCGCTCCCGCAAAGGAGTACGGCGATCGCGATCATGCTCCCGATTCGGTGCTTCACCCTCTTGCGCCTCCCCTCTGTATCTCTCGGCGCATCGCTATTCGACACGTCCCTTGACGATCCCCTATGGCATAGACGATACCGCTAACACAACGGAGGGGATCACGTGTCGACAGAACACTTGCCACTCGCCGAGGCATTGCCGCGCGACTGGCGCGCGGCCCGTTTCGTCGGGCGAATCAATATCGGGGACGGCCCCTTGCCGATCATGGTCCGCGACGGCGCGGTCTTCGACATGTCGCGTGTCGCCCCTACCGTCTCCGCATTGCTCGAAGCGAACGCGTTCGACGGGGGCGAAGCGATCGGTGACCTCGACACGATCGACTGTTCCCATCTGCTCAGTCCCATCGATCTTCAATGCGTCAAAGCGGCCGGAGTCACCTTTGCAGTGTCCGCGCTCGAACGCGTGATCGAGGAGAGCGCGCGCGGCGATCATAGGCGCGCCGCCGACGTGCGCGGCCGCCTCGAATCTGCACTGGGCGGCAGCATCCGCGCGGTGGTGCCGGGATCTCCCGAGGCCGCGACGCTCAAAGAGGCGCTGATCGCCGACGGCATGTGGTCGCAATATCTGGAAGTCGCGATCGGCCCGGATGCGGAAATATTCACCAAATCACCGGTGCTGTCGACGGTCGGGCTGAACGCACCGATCGGGGTGCGGTCGGATTCGACCTGGAACAATCCGGAGCCCGAGGTGGTGCTGGTCGCCAATGCGAGCGGCCGCGCGGTTGGCGCGACGCTCGGCAACGATGTCAATCTGCGCGATTTCGAGGGGCGTTCGGCACTGCTGCTCGGCAAGGCAAAGGACAATAATGCTTCCTGTTCGCTCGGCCCACTGATCCGGCTGTTCGGTGACGATTTCACCATGAACGATGTGCGCTCCGCCGATGTTTCGCTAACGATCCGCGGCACCGACGGCTATGTCCTCGAAGGCGCGAGTACGATGCGAGAGATCAGCCGCGATCCGGAGGAGCTGCTTGCCCAGGCGATGAGCGAACATCACTATCCCGACGGATTCGTGCTGTTTTGCGGAACGCTCTTCGCGCCAACGCAGGACCGCGACGAACCAGGCCGCGGCTTTACCCACAAACCCGGCGACGTGGTGACGATCTCGAGTGCGCAACTCGGAACGCTCGTCAACACCGTCACTACGTCGCGCGATGCGCCCGCCTGGCGGTTCGGCATCGGCGACCTGATGCATAATCTGGCGGCCCGCGGGCTGCTCTCGGCGTGATGCCGACGGAGACCAACATGTTGCAGCAAACGACACTGACCGATTCCCGCGCGGTGTACCCGACCCTGCGGGACAAGCGCGTGATCATCACCGGCGGCGCGTCCGGGATCGGTGCGGGGCTGGTTGAGGCATTCGTCGCGCAGGGTGCACACGTCGCGTTCGTCGATATCGCCGACGGCGAAGCCGAAACACTGGCCACGCGCCTTTCGAGCAACGCCGTTCACCCCCCCGTCTATTACCGCTGCGACCTCACCGACCTCGACCAGGTCGCGACGGTGATGGCGACGCTGGAGGACGCGCTCGGCGGGGTCGATATCCTGATCAACAACGCCGCCAACGATGACCGCCACACCATCGACGATGTGACGCCCGCAATCTGGGAGGAACGCCTCAACGTCAATTTGCGCCATCATTTCTTTGCCGCCAAGGCAGTGATCCCGGCGATGAAGCGCGCCGGCGGTGGTGCGATCGTCAATTTCGGATCGATCAGCTGGCACCTCGCGCTGCCCGATCTCGTCCTTTATCAAACCTCCAAGGCGGCGATCGAGGGGCTGACCCGCGCACTCGCCCGGGACTTGGGCAGGAGTAACATCCGGGTGAACACGATCGTACCGGGCAATGTACAAACACCGCGACAGGAACAATGGTACACGCCCGCAGGTGAGGCGGAGATCGTCGCGGCGCAGTGTCTGGACGGACGCATCCAGCCCGCCGACGTGGCGGCGCTCGCCCTGTTTCTCGCCTCGGACGATGCGCGGATGTGCACCGGCCACGATTATTTCGTCGACGCCGGGTGGCGGTGATGCAAGCAACACACCTGCTTTCGGTCGGTGCCGAACTTGGCGAAGGCCCGGTATGGATCGACGGGGCATTGTGGTTCGTCGATATCAAGGGGCGGCGCATCTATCGCCAGGTGCCGATCACCGGTGCGCTCGACCAATGGGACGCGCCCGAATTCATCGGCTGGATCCTCCCCGCCACCAAGGGCGATCTGATCGCAGGGCTGCAGTCCGGCCCGCACCGCTTCTCGCCCGAGAGCGGGATTTTCACCCGGATTGCTGAGATCGATCCCGATCTGCCCGCCAACCGCCTCAACGATGCTGCGATCCATCCCTCGGGCCGCCTCTATTTCGGCACGATGGACAATGACGAGGCCATGGCGAGCGGTCGCGTCTTCCTGCTCGATGGCGGCGCGGTGCGCGCCACCGGGATCGATCCGTGCGTCATCACCAACGGCCCCGCGATCGCGCCGGCGGGCGACCGGCTCTATCATGTCGATACGCTCGCGCGCCGCGTCAGCATCCACCCGATCGACGCGGTCGGCAATGTCGGCGCCGGCGCGACCTTCCTCCATTTCACCGGTGACGAGGGCCATCCCGACGGCGCGATCTGCGACGCCGAGGGCGGCGTGTGGATCGCCTTTTATGGCGGCGGCGCGGCGCGGCGTTACGACACCGACGGGCACATGACCGATGAGATAATCTTCCCGGTCTCCAACGTCACCAAGGTCGCGTTGGGCGGCTCCGACGGGCGCACCGCCTATGCGACCACCGCGCGGCAGGGATTGAGCGCTGATGCCCTCGCCGCGCAGCCGCTTGCCGGCGATGTTTTCACTTTTCCGGTCAAGATACCGGGAATGCCTGTCACACGAGCCAATAGCTGAGCGCCCGCAAGAGGCGTCCGAACAGAGAGGATCATTGCGTGGAACAAGGTCAGGTCAACAAGGCGCTCATTGCGCTGGTCGTCGCGGTCGCGACGATCGGCGGATTCATGTTCGGCTATGATTCGGGCGTCATCAACGGAACGCAGAAGGGGCTGGAGGCTGCGTTCGACCTTGGCCGGCTCGGTGTCGGCATCAATGTCGGTGCGATCCTCGTCGGATCGTCAATCGGCGCGTTCGGCGCGGGCCGGCTCTCCGACATGATCGGGCGCCGCAATACGATGATGGTGGCGGCGGCGCTGTTCATCTTCTCCGCACTGTTGGCGGGCGCGGCGGAATCCTCGGCGATCTTCATCTTCGCGCGGATAATCGGCGGGTTCGGCGTAGGTGCGGCCAGCGTTACCTCCCCCGTTTATATTTCCGAAGTGACACCGGCGAGCGTGCGCGGGCGACTGTCCAGCATTCAGCAGGTGATGATCATTTCCGGCCTGACCGGCGCGTTCGTCGCGAACTTCGCGCTCGCGCGCTACGCAGGTGGATCGACCGCGATCCTGTGGGGCGGTTATGAGGCCTGGCGTTGGATGTTCTGGCTGCAGGTCATTCCAGCCGCGATCTATTTCATCGCCCTGTTCTTCATCCCGGAAAGTCCGCGCTACCTGGTCGTCAAGGGCCGCGATGCGGAGGCGGAAGGCGTTCTCGCCCGGTTGTTCGGTGCGACCGAAGCGCGCCGCAAGGTGGCCGAGATTCGCGCAAGCCTCGCCGCCGACCATCATCGGCCCAAGCTGTCCGACCTGATCGACAAGGGCACCGGCAAAATCCGGCCGATCCTGTGGGTCGGCATCGGCCTTGCCGTATTCCAGCAGCTCGTCGGTATCAACGTTGTCTTCTATTATGGCGCCACGCTGTGGGAAGCGGTCGGCTTCACCGAGGATTACGCGCTCCAGACCAATATCCTGTCGGGCGTACTCTCGATCGGCGCATGCCTGCTTGCCATTGCGCTGATCGACAAGATCGGACGCAAACCGCTGCTGTTGATCGGTTCGGCCGGCATGGCGGTGACGCTGGCCGTGGTGGCCTGGGCATTCTCGACCGCAGTCACCGATGCGAGCGGCGCGGTCTCGCTGCCGGGCAATTCAGGCATCATCGCCCTTGTCGCCGCCAACCTTTACGTCATCTTCTTCAACGTCAGCTGGGGCCCGGTAATGTGGGTGATGCTGGGCGAGATGTTTCCCAATCAGATTCGCGGTTCGGCACTGGCGGTGTCGGGTTTTGCGCAGTGGATCGCCAATGCCGCGATCTCTGTCAGCTTCCCGTCGCTGGTCGTCTCGCCGGGGCTGGCGGTGACCTATATCGGCTATGCCGTCGCCGCCGCGATATCGTTCTTCTTCGTGAAGGCGATGGTCAGCGAAACGCGTGGACGCGAGTTGGAAGACATGGAGGGATGAGAATCGCCGCCGGCGACTGGGCCGCGACACTTGATCCAGAGATAGGCGGCGCGATCGCCTCGCTCACCCGGCGAGGGGTTGACGTGTTGCGCCCGACACCCGCAGGTGCGACAGGTCCGCTCGCCTTCGCCAGCTTCCCGCTCGTTCCCTATGCCAACCGGATCGCCGACGGCGCGTTCGCGTTCGATGGCCAAGTCTATCGGTTGCCGCGCAACCATGTCAGCCAGACGCACCCACTACACGGTGTGGGCTGGCTGACAGGCTGGTCGGTCGAAACGATGGATGCGACGAGCGCCACGCTCGTCCATCAGCACCATGGCGATGCCGCCTGGCCCTGGCGCTACCGAGCGACGCAACGGTTCGTACTCGACGATGGCGGGCTGCACGTCGCGCTGGCTATCACCAGTGACGATGATCGGGCGATGCCGGTCAGCCTTGGCTTCCATCCCTATTTCACTCGTGATGGTGTTCGCACGCTCGCTTTCACGGCGAAAGGCGTGTGGCGGATCGACGATGACCTGCTGCCAACCGAACACGTCGAACCGGCAGCGTTCGGAGACTGGTCGGTCGGAGTGACGGTCATACGCAGCGACCTGATCGACAATTGCTATACCGGCTGGGCGGGAAGCGCGACGATCGCGCGCGACGACGGGGTCATCACGCTGTCGGCTACAGGCACGCCGATGCTGCATCTCTATCTACCGCCGGGGGAAGACTATTTCTGTGCAGAGCCGGTGAGCGCGATGCCCGATGCGGTCAATCGCGGCGCAGCGGATATTCTCATCCCCGGCGCGCGCCGCGAGATCACGATGGCGATCCGGGGATAATCAGCCGCGCGTCCTGGCTGGTGGCCGCCGCCTTGGCGCCGCGTCGGACTGACGCCGGATCAGCGTGTAATCGAGCGTCACATGGCGCACCTCGCCACCGCCCCGCTTGGCGCGCAGCATGGCCGCGAGCAGCTCGACCGCGGCACGCGACATGTCCGCAATTGGCTGATGGATCGTCGTCAGTTCGGGCCAGATCGTCGTCGCGAGCGCACTGTCGTCGAAGCCGCAAACAGTCAGGTCACCCGGCACATCGAGCCCGCGACGATGCGCCACCGCGACCGTTGCCGCCGCCATATCGTCGTTGCTCGCGAAGATCGCCGAAGGCGGATTCTCGCGCTCGAGCAGTTCGTCCGCAGCATCGAGCCCGGAGCGATAGGTGAACAGGCCGTCGGCCACCAGATTCTCATCGAACGGCATGCCCGCTTCCGTCAAGGCGGCCCGATACCCCACCAGCCGCTCGCCGCTCGCGGTCAGGTTGGGGTTACCGGTAATGAAGCCGATCCGCGCATGGCCGAGTTCGATCAGATGGCGTGTCATTGCTTGCGCGGCACCGCGGTCATCGATCGAAATCGCGGCGCATTCGGGTGGCGGGCAACCGGTCGCAACGACGACGGTTGGCACTCGGGCCGCGATCAGCACGTCGAGCACGCTGCGTGAATCACACAATGGCGGGGGCAGGATCACGCCGTCGATGCCGCTTCCGATCATCCGCTCGACCACCCGGCGCTCATGATCGCCAAGCTCGCATTTCTCGACAATGAGCTGAATGTCCGATCGCCCAGCCTGATCGAGACTGCCGACGAGGAATTCGCTGAGATAGGCGGCGCTTGGGTTGGAATAGAGCAGCCCGAGCCGCAGTTGCGACGCACCGGCCAGGCTACGCGCCGCGCGATTGGGCGCATAGTTCAACTGGCCGATCGCGGCATTCACAGCCTCCCGCGTCGACGCGCGGACATTACTCTCGGCGTTGATCACGCGGCTGACCGTCATTGTCGAAACGCCGGCGAGCGCCGCGACATCGGCGATCGTCGGTGCGCCGCTCTGGCGGCCTGAGCCGGCGCGAGGCTTGCGGGGGTTCGTGACCATTGGCACGCATTTAGCAGGTGTTAGCGTGTTGCACAGCCTGTCTTAAAGCGGTCGCCTAGCAATTTATGGTAGCGCTAGCATAGCAATCGGTTATGCTGCCTGAAAAGCACGTGGGAGAGTGAAGATGGGACGAGCGTACCGGGCCATGCTGGGAGCCGCGCTGTGCGGCACGGCGATTGCGGCGACCGCGCAGGAGTCGACCCAGACCGTTGCCGGTGAGGCACATCCCGCACTCTGGCCGAAGGCCAAGAGCCAAGGCCTGATCGATGCCGCGACCGAGGCGAAGGTCACCGCACTGATGGTGCGGATGTCGATCGAGGAAAAGGTCGGCCAAATGATCCAGGCAGACATCGGTGCCATTACGCCCGAGGATTTGCGTCGCTATCCGCTCGGCTCGATCCTCGCGGGCGGCAGTTCACCGCCGATCGGCAGCCCGGACCGCTCCCCTGCTGCACCCTGGATCGCGACGAGCCGCGCGTTCAATGCGGTCGCGATGGAGCAGCGTCCCGGCCATGTCACCATTCCGCTGATGTTCGGGGTGGACGCGGTCCATGGTAACAACAACATCGTCGGCGCTACGATTTTCCCTCACAATATCGCGCTCGGCGCGGCGCGCGACCCCGCCCTGATCCGCCGCATCGGCGCGGTAACCGCGGAGGAAACCGCTGCCGCCGGGATCGACTGGGCGTTCGGCCCGACACTCGCTGTCCCGCAGGACGATCGCTGGGGCCGAACCTATGAAGGCTATTCGGAAGATCCCGCCATCGTCGCCTCCTATGCCGGAGCAATGATCGATGGCTTGCAGGGCCTGCCAGGCAAGGGCGGCATCCAGCGCGGTCGTGTCGCCGCATCCGCCAAGCATTTCCTGGGTGATGGCGGCACCGCGGACGGCATCGATCAGGGCGACACGCAGGTGGACGAAGCGACGCTGATCCGCATCCACGCGGCGGGTTATCCCGACGCGATCAACCATGGCACGATGACGGTAATGGCCAGCTTCTCGAGCTGGAACGGCATCAAGATGCACGGCAACAAGAGCCTGTTGACCGATGTGCTGAAGGGCCGGATGGGCTTTGACGGCTTCGTCGTCGGCGACTGGAACGGCCATGGCCAGGTGCCCGGTTGCACCAATACCGACTGCCCTGCTACCTTCAACGCTGGGCTCGACATGGCGATGGCGCCCGATAGCTGGAAGGGCATGTACGAAACGACCCTCGCTGCGGCGAAGGCGGGGACGATTCCGATGGCGCGCATCGATGATGCGGTGCGCCGCATCCTGCGGGTCAAGATGAAGCTCGGACTGTTCGATCCGGCACGACCTTGGGAGGCGAAGAGCGATACGATCGGATCTGCCACGCACCGTGCGGTTGCGCGCGATGCCGTGGCGAAAAGCCTCGTACTCCTGAAGAACAGAGGCGTGCTGCCGATCAAGGCGAGCGCTAACATCCTGGTCGCGGGCGACGCCGCTGACGATATCGGCCGCCAGTCCGGCGGATGGACGCTGTCATGGCAGGGCGACGGCAACACCAATGCCGACTTCCCGGGTGCCACCTCGATTTACGCCGGCATCGCCGAGGCGGCGAAGGCGGGCGGCGGCACCGCGACACTCTCACCCGATGGCAGCTTCACGGCCAAACCCGATGTTGCGATCGTGGTGTTCGGCGAACTGCCCTATGCCGAAATGCGCGGCGACGTCCGCACGCTGGAATTCGAGGCGGGCGACAAGCAGGCGCTGGCGCTGCTCAAAAAACTGAAGGCGGCGGGCGTGCCGACCGTCTCCGTCTTCCTGTCCGGCCGTCCGCTCTGGGTGAATCCGGAAATGAACCAGTCGGATGCGTTTGTCGCGGCCTGGTTCCCGGGTTCGGAAGGCGCCGGGATCGCCGATGTGCTGATTGGCGGCAAGCGCGATTTCACCGGGCGGCTATCCTATAGCTGGCCCAAAACCGCAGGGCAGTTCACGCTTAACAAGGGCACCCCCGGCTATGATCCCCTGTTCGCGTTCGGCCATGGCCTCAGCTACGCCAAGGGGGGGCAGTGTCCCCGCGCTGAGCGAGGTGGCGGGTGTCGATGCAAGCCTTGCCAATACCAGCCTGTTCTTCACGCGTGGCAAGGTGCCCGCACCGTTCTCACTGGCAATCGATGCAGGTGTCCAGCGTAGCGCGGCCGACAGTGCGACCACGCAGGAAGGTGCGGTGCAATTCACCTGGACACAGGCCGGCACGGCACGGATCACCGGCCCGGAACTGGCGCTGGTCCGTGAGGTCAATGGCGATCTCAACCTGCAGATCACGTACCGCACGATAAAGGCGCCGGCCGGGCCCGCCATGCTGTCGCTCGGCGGCGGCAAGGTTGATATCGGCCCCATCATCTCTGCCACGAGCGGGTGGCAGGTGCTGCGCGTGCCGCTCAAATGCTTCCGCGACAAGGGTGCGAACATGGCCGCAGTGACCGAGCCAATGGCGCTGACAGCGACCGCGCCGTTTTCGATCGCAATCTCGGACCTTCGGCTCGCGACCGATCCCGCCGGCGCGGTGTGCCCAAAATGAGCGGCCCCACGCGACGCACGGTGATCACCGGGCTGGCCACGGCAGCGCTTGCCGCCCCGCTATTTGCGCAGGGCAAGCCCGACGAGACGATCGCGCTATGGCCCGGCACCGCCCCCGGGGCGCCCGCGAAGCTCCCGATCCGCAAGATCGAACAGCGTTCCACCAAGGCGGACTTCAACGATCGCTGGATCACCGGCGTCGATCGACCGATGCTGACCGTCCGCCGCCCGGCAACGCCTAACGGCAGCGCGGTCATGCTTATTCCCGGCGGCGGCTATGCCTTTCTCGCCTGGGATAATGAAGGCGAGGAGCAGGCCCGCTGGCTGACCGCGCTAGGAATCACCTGCTTCATCCTCACTTATCGCCTGCCCGGCGAGGGTTGGGCGGATCGTGCGACCGTACCATTGGCCGATGCGCAGCGCGGCTTGCGGCTGATCCGCGCCCATGCGGGCAGCTATGGAGTCGACCCGAAACGCATCTCGGTACTCGGCTTTTCGGCCGGTGGACATCTCGCCGGGAGCCTCGCGACGCGCCATGCGGAAACGGCATATGCGCCGGTCGACGGCGCCGACCATTTTTCGGCGCGGCCCGATCTGGCCGGGCTGATCTATCCCGTGGTGAGTCTGGCGGCGCCCTTCACCCATGGCGGTAGCCGCGACATGCTGTTCGGCCCAGCGCAGAGCGCTGCGACGCTCCAGGCCGCCTCGGTCGAAACGCGCGTCACCGCGGATACGCCGCCGATCTTTCTGACTCATGCCAGCGACGACGGGCTCGTTCCCATTGCCAACAGCATCGCGCTCTATCAGGCGATGCTCGATGCAAAGCGCCCCGCCGAACTGCACGCTTTCGACCAGGGCGGGCATGGTTTCGGCGCGCGGCTTCCCAAAACGGTTCCAGCTTCGGCCTGGCCATCCCTGTTTACGGCCTATGCCAAACGCAGCGGCGTGTTTCCGGCATGAAGCGCGCGGCACTGTTCCTGCTTACCGCCACGCTGATCGCGGCGGATGCGCCACCTTATCAGAGCAGCCCCGCGCGCCTTGCCGTCGTCGAAACGCGGGACTGGGGACCTTGGGGCGGACCGTTTCGGGCGAAGTTAGTACCGGCACTGATGCGGGATTTCGGCGAGCGTTATATCTACGCTCCTGCCAACGCCGCGTTGCCGCCCCCGACACGAGGTGAGCATCGCGTGGTTTTCCTCGGCGATTCGATCACTGACATGTGGAATCTGTCGTCGGCATTCCCCGGCAAGCCCTATATCAATCGCGGCATCGGCGCGCAGGTGACCGCGCAAATGCTGGTCCGGTTTGAGACCGATGTCGTCGCGCTCAAACCTTCCGCGGTGATCATCCTCGCCGGCACCAACGACGTATCGGGATTCCTCCAGGTCGAAACGCCCGCGACGATCCTCGCCAACATCACCGCGATGGCGGACATCGCCGATGCGCGCGGTATCCGCATCATTTTGTCGTCGATCCTGCCGGTCAATGATTACACCGACAATGCGCGTCACGTCGTGAAGGAGCGCCCGCCGGAAACGCTCCGCGCGATCAACGTCGCTCTGCGCGACCTCGCCCGCCACCGTGGCTATGTCTACGCGGATTACGCCGCGCCGCTGGCGGACAAGCGCGGACTGCTGTGCGCGGAGTGCACCGGTGATGGCCTGCATCCCAACTCCATGGGGTATACGCGGATGGCGCCGGTCGCCGCAGCCGCGATCACCAGCGCGCTTCGATCTTCAGCGCCGCGGCGCGACCACCACAGGGGGAAATGATCATGCGCCTTGGCACCACGGCGTTCGCCGCGCTCCTGGCTACGTCTTTCGCGCTTCCAACCATGGCCCAGACCGCGCCGACGGCGATCACGATTCCACCCAAATACAAGAATTTCCGCGCCGCCATCTATATCGCGGTCGGCGATGCGCGGCGGCTCGCCGACCGTGCGACGTTCGACCGGCAATATGCCCGCGCGGCCAGCCAGCTTCACTTCGACAAGGTCTATATCGAGGCGTACCGCGACCGCGATTTCGCGACCGATGACGAGCTCGAACGGGTGAAAAGCTATTTCGCCGAAAAGGGTATCGCGACCGCCGGCGGCATCACGCTGGCGGCGGGCGGTGAGGGCGGACAGTTCGGCACTTTCGACTATGAAAAACCCGCCGACCGCGCCGAATGCGAAAAAGCGGTGCGCCTCGCCGCCAGGCATTTCGACGAGGTGATCCTGGACGATTTCTTCTTCTACACCTCAAAAAGCGATGCCGACATCGCCGCCAAAGGAAAGCAGAGCTGGACCCAATACCGGCTGGAGACGATGCGCAAGGTTTCGCGCGATCTCGTCCTGGCCCCCGCCCATGCGGTCAATCCTCGCGTGAAGATGGTGATCAAATACCCGAACTGGTACGAACATTTCCAGGGACTCGGCTATGATCTCGATCAGCAAGCGCAGGCGTTCGACGGCATCTATACCGGCACCGAGACACGCGATCCGACGCTGACTGACCAGTTGCTCCAGCAATATGAGAGCTATGGGATCATCCGCTATTACGGCAACATCCGCCCCGGCGGGAATGGCGGTGGCTGGGTCGACACCTTTTCGACACGCGACTTGGATCGCTACGCCGAGCAGCTCTGGGACACGCTGTTCGCCAAGGCGCCGGAGATCACGTTGTTCAACTGGCATCCAATGTCCGAGGATGCCGCCGCCGAAGCCGGGCAGCGTCCCTGGGCGAATGCGCAGACGAGTTTCGATTGGGAGGCCGAACAACGCCGGTGGCGCGCAAGCGGCGCCCGCCTTCCCGCCGGCTGGGGCCGCGCCGCGGGCTATGCGCTGGAGACGGTGGACAGCGTGCTCGGCGAGTTGGGCCAGCCGATCGGCATTGCGAGCTACAAGCCATATCAGTCGAGTGGCGAGGATTTTCTGCACAATTATCTCGGTACCATAGGCCTGCCGATCGAGCTTTCCCCGCACTTTCCCGAAGCTGCAAAGACGATGTTGCTGACCGAAGCCGCAGCCGCCGACCCAATGATCGTCGCAAAAATCCAGCGCGCGCTGAAGCGCGGCGCGACCGTCATCGTCACATCGGGGCTCGTCGAAAAGCTGCAGGATCGTGGCTTTCGCGACCTCGCCGAATGGGTACCGACCGGGCGGCGCGTGCTGATCGACCAGTTCGTTCAGGGCTATGGCGCGGGCAACGGCACCCCGCTTAACGCGACCGAAGGCACGCAGAAGCCGATCCTGTTCCCCGACATCCGCTTCTATACCAACGATAGCTGGGCAATCGTGCGCGGTGTGGCAGGTGCCAAAGGCTTTCCGCTGATCCTGATGAACCGCTATTCGGCAGGCACACTCTATATGCTGACCGTGCCCGAAAACCCGGCCGACCTCTATGCCATGCCGCCAGCGATGCTGGCGCAAATCCGCAAGGTGGCGAGCAGCGATATGCCGGTGATGATCGAGGCGCCCGCGCATGTCTCCTTGTTCGCCTATGACAATGACACGTTCGTCGTGCAGTCTTTCCGCGGCGAGACGACACCGGTCGCCGTCCACGCGGCGGGACGACAACTTGTCGAGCTGCCGTCGGGCACAATTGTTTCGGCGACCGCCCCGATTGCCGGCAGCGCAACAGCCGCTCCCGATCGGGCGGATTTCGCCCTCACGCTTCCGCCGCATTCGTTTCGTGTCTTCAGGATCGTTCGCTGAGTTGCTTTGCCAGATGCCCTGCCAGCGCGCGGCGTTCCGCGTCGGATAGATCGCCGAGTACCCCGCGCGCCGATTTCGGGAGGTGCGCGGCGGGTGCATCGTCGAACACCAGATGGTCGAACAGCGGACGCCACGCCGCCCGACGACTCGCCGATAATGCGCGCATCGTCGCGAGCGCGTGAAGGAGCGCGTCGACCGGCCAAAGCGGCTCGGCCTGCGGGTTCCACCAGTAATTGATGAGCACACTCAGCGGATCGAGTGAACGGACCGAATGCCACCACAGATACGGGATGTAGATCGCGTCGCCGGGCGCAAGTTCGGCCGTTTCGGCTACCGCCAGCGCATCGGCGAAGCGTGGGTATCGCGCGAGATCCGGCGCATCGACGCGGACCATGCTGACCGGCGTGCCGGCCGGTGTCACTTCGAGCGGGCCGATATACATGTTTGCCGCCTGGTCTGGCGGGAACAGCGTGAAGTGCCGCCGCCCGCCGACCACGCAGGCGATATTGTCGCTCGAATCATAATGGGTCGCAACATGGATATGGTTGCCGATCCAGATCCGTGGTCGGATCGTTTCGGGTAGCAGGGACAGGACATTGGCCTCCGCAAAGCCCGGCAGCACGACATCTGTCGGCGCGGATTGCATCGCAAGCGCGAGCGCCGGCGCCGTGCCCTTCTGCTGCGCGAGTTGATCAAGCACATCACCCAGCGGCGCATCGCGGCGGCCGAAGTTCATGCCCCCCATATCCTCGCGATAGAAAAAATACCCTCCGATCGAGGGTAGACCGACGACACATGACGCGGGGTGCGCACTGGCGCCATCACGCAGATACGCATCGAGCCGCCCTGCCCGCTCCGCCGCGACTGAGGGCCAGTCCGAAACCTGGCCACGCAGCACTATCGGGCGTGCGGCAGCGACGATTCCGTCCAGTTCATCCGGCGTAGCGGGTCCACGTTCGGGAACGGTGCGCATTGAGCCTCTCTCCTGCCGTTGCCTATATGGGGCATCATGTTAGCGGTCCACATATTGTTGCATATTGCTGTTGCTACCGGTTCGGCCCAATGCTAACAATCGCCAGCTTGTTTGATTCAGGTGGGCAAGCAACATACGAGCCGATTCACCGCGCCGGGTTGTGATAGCGCTATCATCACACAGGCGCAGGTAGGATTGCCGGGTAATAAATGCCGTCCCTGATCGAGGACGGTTCAGGAGGGGAACTGAAATGAGGGCTGTCACAACTATATCTGCGGGCGTCGCACGCCGGCTTGAAATTCGTGCTCTGCGCGCCGGGGCATCCGTTGCCGCGCTGACTATTATCGCCCTGTCCGCCCCCGCCTTTGCACAGGAACAGGCTGTCGCGAACCAGCCTGCCGACCAAAACATCGACCCCACTGGGGTTGGCGATACCGAGGGCGATATCGTCGTCACCGGTATCCGTGCATCGCTCGAAGGTGCTCGCGACCGAAAGCGCAATGCTGAGCAGCTCGTCGACTCGATCACCGCGCAGGATATCGGCGCGCTGCCCGACCGCTCGGTGTCCGAAGCGCTGCAGCGCATCCCGGGCATAACGCTCCAGCGCACCAACGAGAATCGCGACCCCGCGCGTCTCTCTGCCGAAGGCGGCGGCGTGTTCATCCGCGGTCTTTCCTTCGTTCGCTCCGAACTCAACGGGCGCGACGTGTTCTCCGCCAACAACGGCCGCGGCCTTTCTTTCGAAGACGTCTCGGCCGACCTGCTCGGCGGTGTCGATGTTTACAAGAACCCTTCGGCGGAACTGGTCGAAGGTGGCATAGGCGGCATCGTCAATTTACGTACACGCAAGCCTTTCGACGCCAGCGGCTATATCTTCGCCTTCTCCGGGGACTCGACCTATGGCGATCTGCTCAACAAGAGCTTCCAGTCCGGCAACATACTGGGCAGCGGGCGTTGGAAAACACCGGTCGGTGAGATCGGCGTGCTGCTGTCCTACTCCATCGGCAATGTCGGCAATCGGACCGACAGCATCAGCGCCGGACGTTATGACCGCGCCGAGCTCGACAATGCGCAAGACGGTCTTCCCGCGGGGGCGAACGTCTATGTACCCGCCGGCATGGGTTTCCGTCGTATCGACTGGAAGCAACGGCGCACCGCCTTTGACGGATCGATCCAATGGAAACCGAGCGACACGCTGCTGATCACCGGTGAAGCGTTGATCTCGAAAGCCACTCCGCAAGACATTGAATATGCGGTGGGCGACTATGATACGCCGAACCCCAACCTTCGAGACAACAACCTTCAGTTGGTGAACACTGGCCTGCGCTACAACGACGACCACGTTCTCGAAGCCGGCACGCTCAACAACCGCAACCTGAACTTCGACACGCGCTCGGGCAAGCAGGTCAAGAAGACCCGCGACTATTCGCTCAACCTGCGCTGGACGCCCGACGACCATTGGTCGTTCGGTGCGGATGTTCAGTATGTGAAGTCGACCGCGCAGGTGTACAGCATGACCGCGTTCACTCAGGTCGGCACGCCCGCGACGATCGATTTCGACTTCAGCAGCGGCAATCCGTCGCTCAGCATTTCTCCGACCGCCGCCGGTGGCACACTGACCGACCGCAGCCTGTACTGGTGGGCCGCGGCGATGGATCATATCGAGGACAACGAAGCGCATGAATGGGCAGAACGCGCCGATGTCGAATATACATTCACCGAGAATGATTTCCTGAAATCGTTCCGGATCGGCGCACGGGCTACCGATCGCAATGCGATCACGCGTCAGACCGGTTACAACTGGTCGCTGCTGTCGGCCCAATATTGGGGCGGCGGCCCCCAGATCTATCTCAACCAGACCGGCCTCACCGGTGCGAACGGGCTTCCTGTTCCAGGCGCGCTGCAAAACCCAGGGCTGCCCAATCAGACCATGTTCCAGCCGTATAACAACTTTTTCCGCGGGAACGTACCGTCGATCGGGCCGGGCTTCTGGTTTCCAAGTGCCAGCCTTGTCAGCAACGGCACCGCCAATGCCTATAGCTATTTGCGTGCCACCCAGGCCGCTGGCTGGGGCTGGGCTCCACTCTCCAGCGATTATTCGCTGGCTGCGCCGGCCGGCGACAATGTCTCGGGCGGTATCAACGACCAGAGTGAAAAGACCTATGCCGGCTATGCGCTGCTGCGCTTCGGCCAGGACGCCGGCATGCTTGGCCATTTCGATGGCAATATCGGCGTGCGCGTGATCAAGACCGAAACCGGCGCAACGGGGTCGGCGCTGCGCGTCGGCACGATCACCAACCCGAATTGCACCGTCGGCACCGGTGGTGCGACACAAGCGGATTGTAACCTGCTCGCTCAGGCAATTGCATTCACCCAAGGTAATATCGGCGCGCTGACGCAGGATACGAGCGGCAGCTACACCGACACTCTGCCGAGCCTGAATCTGCGCTTCTTCCTGAAGGACAACCTCCAGCTGCGCTTCGCCGCAGCCAAGGCGATCGTCCGTCCGACCTTCGCACAGCTTAATCCTTTCACGTCGCTAAGCTTCTCGTTCGATGCGAACGGCATTGCCAACGGCGTCGGCGTCAACGGGCGACGCACGGCGTTCACCGGCACCGCAGGCAATCCCGACCTGAAACCGACCCGGTCGAATCAGTTCGACACCAGCCTGGAATATTATTTCGGGCGGTCGAACAGCCTGACATTCGCGGCCTTCTACAAGCGGATCAGCAATTATATCTTCGCCGGCACGACGCAGCAGACCTATACCAGTAACGGTCAAACCGTCACGTTCGACGTAACCCAGCAGACCAACGGCTCACGCGGCACGATCAAAGGCTTCGAAGTCGGCTACACCCAATTCTTCGACGGCCTGCCTGGAGCGCTGAGCGGGCTCGGCTTCCAAGGCAACTTCACCTTCGTCGACTCGACCGGTGGCAAGAACACCGCAATCAACGTGTTCGACGCCAATCAGACAACCCAGGCAGCGAAGGCGTTGCCACTTGAAGGTCTGTCGAAATACTCCTTCAATGTAACCGGCATCTATGAGAAATACGGTATCTCGGCACGCCTCGCATATAACTGGCGATCGACTTATCTGTTGACCACGTCGGCTGCGAACATCAACTTCCCGGTCTGGTCTGAAAGTTATGGCCAGCTCGACGGATCGATCCTCTACGCCGTCGACAAACACTTCAAGATCGGCGTTCAGGGTACCAACCTGCTCAATTCGCGAACATTCCTGGATGTCGGCGATCCGGATCTGAAACCGCGCTATAGCTGGACCGATTCAGACCGCCGCTTCTCGATCCTGGTGCGCGGCGTCTTCTAGGCGCTGCCCATCTCGCGCCCCGGCCCTCCCAGGACCGAGGCGTTTTGCTATCGATGGAAGCACCGCGCGAGACCCGATATTGACGGCGCTCGAAACGAACGATCCTTTAGGCATTGGCTATTCGTTATTGGGAGAAGCCTTGTGACCGCCACGCAACGCATCGTCATCGTCGGTGGCGGCACCGCCGGGTGGATGGCCGCCGCACTGTTCGCGCGATTTCGCCCTGCCCCTTATGCGCAAATCACCTTGGTCGAATCCGACGCGATCGGCACGATCGGCGTCGGCGAGGCGACCGTGCCGCTGATCCAGCATTTGAACCAGGTGCTCGGCATCCATGAGCCGGATTTCGTCGCGGCGACGCAGGGCACGTTCAAGCTCGGCATCGAATTCGTCGATTGGTGCCGGGTCGGCAACCGCCATTTCCACGGCTTTGGCGACTATGGCGAAGACATTGATGGCGTCCCCCCGCACCATCACTGGCTGCGCCTCCACGCCGCCGGGATGCCGGAGCCGATCGAGCATTGGTCAATGCCCTGGGCGGCCGCTTCGCGCGACCGGTTCGCGCCGCCACAGGCAATGAACGGCGCTGCCGCCGCCTTCAAACATGCCTATCATTTCGACGCCGGGCTCTATGCGCAATTGCTGCGCCGCCATGCAGAAGCCAACGGAGTGACCCGCATCGAGGGGCGGATTGCCCAGGTTCTGCGTGACGGCGAGAGCGGTGACGTAACCGCCCTCAACCTCGACGGCGGACGCGAGATTGCAGGGGATGTGTTCATCGACTGCTCGGGCTTTGTAAGCCTGTTGCTCGGCCGCACGCTCGGGGTGGATTTCGTCGACTGGACGCACTGGCTGCCTTGCGACCGTGCGATGGCGGTCGGGTCGGCCCGCGGCGGGCGCTTCACGCCTTTCACTCGCTCGACCGCGCGCGCAGCCGGTTGGCAATGGCGCATCCCGCTTCAGCATCGTTCCGGCAACGGCATGGTCTATGCCAGCCGCCATCTGTCCGATGACGAGGCCGCAGCGACCCTGCTCGCCAATCTCGACGGCGCACCACTAGGGGACCCTCGCCCGCTCAAATTCACCACTGGCCGTCGCGCGAGATTCTGGGAACATAATGTCGTCGCGATCGGGCTTGCCGCGGGGTTCATGGAGCCGCTCGAATCGACGAGTATCCAGCTGATCCAGACGGGCCTGGCACGATTGATCGAGCTGCTGCCATCGGGCGTGATCGACCCGGCGATCGTCACCGAATATAATCGCCAGACGATCACCGAATATGAACGGATTCGGGATTTCCTGATCGCGCATTATTGCCTCACCCAGCGCGACGAGCCGCTATGGCAGGAATGCCGCGCGATGACGCTGCCGGATACGCTTGCACACAAGCTGGCGACCTGGGACGCGTCGGCGCGGGTACCGCTCTATGATCTCGAATCGCACCAGGAACCAAGCTGGGTCGCGATCCTGACCGGCCAGGAGCGTTTGCCGCGGGGATGGGACGCGACCGCCGGCCAGACCGATGCGACCCGGCTTGCAGCACTTTTCGCCGAACGCCGTGACGCCCTGGCTCGTGCCGCCGAAAAGATGCCGCCGCATGATCGCTTCATTGAGCGAACCTGCATGGCGATAGCCGCATGAAAGACAACCGGATCGCACGGTAACCGAGTCTGCCCTGCGGTTGAGGCAATATTCCGTTGAAGGTCGATCGATGACAGCTTCTCACACCCCGGCACGCTGGGTCCGGCAGGCCGTGCTCGCCGGAGCCTTCGCGATCGCGAGCCTCGTTCCGGCGGCAACGTTCGCGCAGGCGCGCACGATCGATGTGGACCTTGCCCGTGCAGGAGCCCCGCTCGACCAGTCGTTCAAACTTTCGGTGGGATCCGATTTCCCGGGTACCCTCGATCGCCCGGACAGTCTGGCGCAGTTGAAGACCGCGGTGGACGAACTCGGCTTCCGCTATGTCCGCTTCCACGCGCCGTTCCACGACGTGCTCGGTACGGTGAAGCTGCGGGATGGGCGCATCGTCTACGACTGGACTGGACTCGACCGCCTGTTCGACGCTCTCCGCGCGCGCCGCATCAAGCCGTTCGTCGAGCTGGGCTTCACACCCGAGGCAATCGCGACATCAAAGCAGACGATCTTCTACTGGAAGGGCAACACCTCGCACCCCAAACCGAAGGAATGGGCAGCGCTGGTCGATGCCTTTGTCCGGCATATGCGGGCGCGCTACGGCAAGGCCGAGGTGCGAACCTGGTTCTTCGAGGTTTGGAATGAACCCAATCTCGACGGCTTCTGGGAGAAGGCGGACAAACAAGCCTATTTCGAATTGTACGAATCCAGCGCCCGCACGATCAAGGCGATCGATCCCGCGCTGCGCGTCGGCGGGCCCGCCACTGCAGGCGCGGCGTGGGTGCCCGAATTCCTCGACCGCGCGGCGAAGCGCCGCATCCCGGTCGATTTCGTCACGACGCACACCTATGGCGTCGATGGCGGTTTCCTCGATGAAAAGGGCCAGGACGACAACAAGCTGTCGTCCGACCCCGCCGCGATCATCGGCGACGTGCGCAAGGTGCGCCGCGAAATCGACGCGACGGGGTTCAAGGGGCTGCCATTGTATTTCACCGAGTGGAGCGCGAGCTACAGCCCGCGCGATCCGGTGCACGACAGCTATATCAGCGCCGCCTATATCCTGACCAAACTGCACGACACGCGCGGGCTGGCGCAGGGTATGAGCTACTGGACCTACAGTGACCTGTTCGAGGAGCCCGGGCCGCCACCGACCCCCTTCCACGGCGGCTTTGGGCTGATGAATCGTGAAGGAATCCGCAAGCCTGCCTGGTTCGCCTACAAGTATCTCAATGCGCTGAAGGGTCGCGAGATCGCCACCCGCGACGCTTCCTCGATCGCGGCGACGGCGGGCGGTAAGACCGGCGTGCTGCTGTGGAACTGGCGACAGCCGGTACAGGGGACCAGCAACCGGCCGTTCTTTACCAGAATATTGCCCCCGACCGACGGTCCGGCCACCACGCTCCGCTTCGCCGGGCTGACGCCGGGCCGTTACCGCGTGACGTTGCACCGCACCGGGTTCCGCGCCAATGACGCGCACACGCGTTATCTGGAGATGGGATCGCCCGCGTCGCTCGACGCGAAGCAACTCGCCGAGCTGCAAGCGCTGACCCGCGACCTGCCCGAAACCAGCGGCATCGTGCGAATTGGCCGCGATGGGCGCCATGCACTGGATGTGCCGATGCGAAGCAACGACGTCGTGCTGGCGACGATCGAACCCATCCACCGCGGCAAGAAATAAGCGAGAGCATGATGAACCCGACCCGTCGTCAGGCCCTCGCTCTCGCGCTTGCCTCCGCTGGCGCGACGCTGCCACGAACGGCATCCGCCGCGCCGCAATCCGACCGGCGCGTCCCCTGCCCCACGCCCGCCGCGCGCTGGCGCGCAGGAATAGAAGGTCAGCGGCGCGCCGATCTGGGCGATGGGCGCTATCTCAACCCTGTTCTCGCGGGCGATCACCCCGATCCCACGGTGCTGAAGGATGGCGCGGACTATTACGCCGCTTTCTCATCGTTCCAATATTATCCTGGCGTGCCGATCTGGCACTCGCGCGACCTGGTCAACTGGACGCCGGTCGCCGCTGCACTGACGACCAACATCGGCACCATATGGGCGCTCGACATCGCGAAACACGGCGATCGCTACTTCATCTATATCCCCGTCCTCGCGCAGGACGGCGACGCCCGTCCGTTGCGCACCTATGTCATCCACGCACAGTCGATGCGCGGGCCGTGGAGCGAGCCGATTGACATGAAGATCGACGGCATGATCGATCCCGGTCATGCTATGGGCGAGGACGGCAAGCGATATCTGTTCTTCAACGGCGGCAAGCGGGTGCGCCTCAGCGACGACGGTCTTGCCGCCGCCGGACCGATCGAGCACGTATATGACGGCTGGCCGATCCCCGAAGACTGGATCATCGAAGGCTTCGCGATGGAGGGGCCGAAGGTCCTGCGCAAGGATGGCTATTTCTACCAGTTCGTGGCGCAGGGCGGTACCGCCGGGCCGCCGACCAGCCACATGGTGGTGGTCGCGCGATCGAAATCGATCCATGGCCCATGGGAGAATTGCCCGCACAATCCGATAGTCCGCACCACGCACCGCGACGAGCCGTGGTGGTCGCGAGGCCATTCCACCGCCGTGGAAGGGCCGGACGGGCGCTGGTGGCTGGTCTATCATGGCTATGAGAACGGGTTTCGCACGCTCGGGCGGCAGATGCTGCTTGAGCCGATTGTGTGGACCGCGGACGGCTGGCCGCGGGCGACAGGTGGCGACCTTTCGCGCGCCATGGCGATGCCGGCGCCCGGCGCCGCGCCGGGCGGCCAGCCCTTGTCCGGCTTTCGCGCGGACGCGATCGGCAAAAAGCTGTGCTTCTATGCGCCGCGAACCAATTATCTGAAGCGAACGCGGATCGCGGCAGATACCTTGCAGCTGGCGGGTCAAGGCACTGGTCCCGCCGATTCCTCACCGCTGCTGTTCGTGGCAGGCGACCGCTCCTATCAGATCGACGTTGAGGTGGAACTTGACGGCGACGTCGAGGCCGGGCTGTTGCTGTTCTACAATGAGAAACTGTTCTGCGGCCTCGGCCTCGGCAAGGACCGCTTCCAGGCTTATCGCATCGGACAACGTGAACGCTGGCCTCAAGGTGCTGCTACCAACGCCTCCCGTATCCACCTGCGCCTCGTCAATGAGGAGAACATCGTTACCCTCTACCACAGCGCCGAGGGCCGCACATGGACGAAGGAGCGATCCTTCGAGGTTACGGGCTACAACCACAATGTCGCCGACGGCTTTCTGAGTCTGCGGCCAGGCCTGTATGCCGCGGGCAGCGGACGGGCGACGTTCCGGGGTCTGCGCTATAGCGCCTGACGCCTCATGCGATAGCTGCTGCGTGGCCGGTAGCAGACTCAGTGTTTGGCTCGAGAATCCAGAAGGGCGGCCTTCGTCATCCGTCGATAAAGGCGGCCGATTTGTCGGGCATTCCGGTCGGAAGGCCGATTTGAGATATTCGGGAACACTGACACGCGGGCGCTTGAGAGGCGACGCGCCTCTCGGTGTCGTTCCAATGCACGCCCGGTCACGACGAAGCCCGGAATAGCGATCGTTTACGACTTCCTTGCAGCCCTGGATGCCAGTGCTGCTGATCGTGGCTCTCAGAGCGAATCTGGGCGGATGCCTTGCCGTAACTGGGAAAGCGGTTCTCTCAACTCCTCGGCGCTTGACGCCGATAGCTGAGCGCTTCGGCGACATGAATGCGTCCTACCTCTTCGCTTCCCGCCAGGTCGGCGATCGTGCGCGCAACGCGAAGGATGCGGGTGTACCCGCGCGCTGACAAACGCATTGCCTCCGATGCCTGCGCGAGCAGCTTGCGGCCCGGTTCGTCGGGGGTCGCAACCTGTTCCAGTAGCGCCCCGTCGATCTCGGCATTGGTCCGCGCCGGATGATCGGCATAGCGCACCGCCTGCACCGTCCGCGCGGCGGCAACGCGAGCGCGGACTTCGGCCGATCCCTCGGTCGGCGGCGGTAAGACAAGATCGGCGGCGCTGACCGCCTGGACATCGACGTGCAGGTCAATGCGGTCGAGCAACGGCCCGGACACCTTGGCCTGATAGTCCGCCGCGCATCTGGGAGCGCGGGAACAGGCGAGCGCGGCATCGCCGAGATGGCCACAACGGCACGGATTCATCGCTGCGACCAGCTGAACGCGCGCCGGAAAGGTGACATGCGCATTGGCACGCGCGACGCTGACCGTGCCGGTCTCCAGCGGCTGGCGCAGCGAATCGAGCACCGCACGCTGGAATTCGGGCAGTTCGTCGAGGAACAGAACGCCGAGATGCGCGAGGCTGACTTCGCCCGGCTTCACCTTCAGCCCGCCGCCGACCAATGCCGCCATCGACGCGGAATGATGCGGCGCACGGAACGGACGGGTGCGGGTCAGCCGGCCACCGTTCAGCGTCCCCGCAACCGAGCCCACCATCGACACCTCCAGCGCTTCCCCCGGGTCAAGCGGCGGCAGGATGCCGGGCAGGCACGCCGCCATCAGCGACTTTCCCGCGCCGGGCGGACCGACCATCAGCAGATTGTGCCCGCCCGCCGCGGCGATCTCCAGCGCACGCTTGGCGGTTTCCTGCCCCTTGACCTGTGCCAGATCGGGGCCGTGCGTCGCCTCCTCGGCGTCGCCCGGCTCGGGCGGGGACAACAGGCCATGCCCCTTGAAATGGTTGAGCAGCGACAGGATGTCGGGCGCTGCGATTACCTGGATCGACCCGGCCCAGGCAGCCTCCGCCCCTTGCGACGCGGGGCAGATCAGGCCTTTGCCGATCTCCGACGCGTGCAGTGCCGCGAGCAACACACCAGGCGACGGTGCGATCCGCGCGTCGAGCCCGAGTTCGCCGACCACGACATAATCTGCCAGCGTCTCCGCATCGACCACGCCCATCGCACCGAGCAGGGCCAGTGCGACGGCGAGGTCGAAATGCGAGCCTTCCTTTGGCAGGTCGGCGGGCGACAGATTGGCGACGATGCGTTTGGGCGGAAGCGACAGGCCCATCGCGGCGATCGCGCCGCGCACCCGTTCGCGGCTTTCCGCCACCGCCTTGTCGGCGAGCCCGACAATATTGAAGGCGGGGAGGCCCGGGATGAGCTGCACCTGCACCTCGACCGCACGCGCCTCGAGCCCGAGATACGCCACTGTCGACACGACCGAAACCATTCACCTCTCCCCGCTGAATCCCATTGGTAGCGGGTTTATGGCGCAGCGGAATAGGGCATACCGCCTGTAACAATTGGACCCGATACGGGATCCGTCGATCGGTTCCGTCTTCAGTCTTTGACGACGAGCGCGTGGAGACCAAATGCCGGTACCCGATATGAGAGCAGAGGCTATTCTCTATCGGCTGGACCGGGTCGAGATCGACGGCAGGACGATCTGCCGCAACACCGAACTGGCACGTGGCCCGATCATGATCCTGGCGCGCAGCCTGCGCTTTCGCAGTGCAGCGGAACGGGGGGCTTTATGGATCAAATGTGCCGGCGAGCGTCTGGGCGTCGAGGATGTCGAAGCGCTGGTGCAGAGCTGGTTTGCGAGCCAGCGCAAGTCGGTCGTCGATTGATCCTCCGGCCCGCGCTTTCACGACCCTTGCAGCCACAGTTCATTTGAATCCCGCCGGTAAAGGTGGGATTGCATTCGTCACGACTCACACCGGGGCGACCATGATGCGACTTCTTGTCGTCGAGGACGACGAACGCGCGGCAAAGCAACTCGTCGCCGACCTCGCGGAACTGGGACACGACACCATTGTCGCGCCGGATGGCCGCGCCGCGCTCGCGATCGCTACGGACGACAAGGTCGACGCGATCCTGCTCGATGTGATGCTGCCCTATGTCGACGGGGTCGCGGTCGCCAAATTGTTGCGCGAACGCCGGCTCGACATGCCGATCATCATGCTGACCGCGCTGGGCGATCTCGACCAGCGGCTGGCCGGGCTCGATGCCGGCGCGGATGATTATCTGGTCAAGCCGGCAGCGGCGGTGGAGATCGATGCACGGTTGCGGGCGATCGCGCGGCGCGCGACGCGGACGAATGAATCCGGCATCATGACCGCCGGCGATATCGAGGTGAACGAAGTCAAATATCGCGCCACCCGCGCCGGCCGCATACTCAAGCTGCAAAAGCTGGAATTCCAGCTGCTGTGCGAGCTGGTGCGTAACGCGAACAGCATCGTCACGCGCCAGATGCTGTATCAGAATGTCTGGAAATATGATTTCGAGCCGACCACCAACATCGCCGAATCCTATATTCGGCGGCTCCGCGCCCAGATCAACCTGCCCGGTGAGCGCGATCCGATCCAGACCATCCGCGGGGTCGGTTACCGGTTGAGCGACCAGGACTGAGGTGCGCAGCCTCACGATCAGACCCAGGTCCCTGCGCGCGATCCTGGCGATCTTCGTCGCGCTGTTCCTGATCGCTTTGATCGCCGTCCGCGCCGCCAACTACACCGTCGCCCATAATGCGCTGATATGGGAGGTCGATCGGCGGCTGGCGAGCGAGGCGTCCGCGATCGCCGGCGCGAAAGACGATGTCGCCGCGATGACCGCGCGCATCATCGCCGCTCAGGGCAACCACGACACCGCCGACCTCTTCTATCTGCTCACCGACAAGGCGGGACAGCGGCTGGCAGGGACGCTTCGGCCGCACCGGCCTTTGCCCCTCGGCTATTCGAACTTCGGCGAAGAGGCGCAGGTCGATGGCGTCGCCCATGGCCGCGCGCTGGTCCGGCGCCTGACGAACGGCAGCACGCTGGTGGTGGTCTCCGACAATGACGAGGTGGTCGCGTTCGACCGGCTGCTCGCCAACACGCAGCTGATCGGGCTGGGTATCACTGCACTGATCGTGATCGGCGGCGCGATCGGCATCGCGCTGGCGATCGGCGGGCGGATGCGCGCGATGCAGCGCACGGTCGATGCAGTGATCGCAGGCGACCTGCACAGCCGCATCCCCCTCGACGGAACGCACAGCGAATTCGACCGCCAGGCCGAAGCTTTCAATCGCATGCTCGACCGGATCGACGCGCTGATGGCGAACATCAAGCACGCCGCACGCGACGTCACGCATGAGCTGAAGAGTCCCCTTGCCCGGCTACGCGGCCGCATCGCGGCGATGGCCCGGCATGCCGAGGGCAATCCGCTGCAAAGCGAGATCGACGATGCACTGGCGCAGACCGACCAGTTGCTCGATCTCTTCTCCAGCCTGTTGCGGCTGTGGGAGATCGAGGGCGGGCATCGCCGTGAGCGATTCGCTCCGGTCGATCTCGGTGCACTGGCCGAGGAGGTGGCGGAATCGCTGCAGGTCGTGGCGGAGGATGCCGGACGCGGCTTCGCCATCGGCGCGATCCCGGCCGTAACGCTCCGCGGCGATATCAATCTGTTGCGGCAGATGCTGGTCAATCTGGTCGAGAATGCGATCCACCACACTCCGCCTGGAACGCGCATCGACCTGATGCTGGAACGGCGCGCGCGCGCGGTTCGGGTGATTGTCACCGATAACGGACCGGGCATTCCGGCCGATCGATACGAGACTGTGATCCGGCGTTTCGGACGGCTCGAGGCACCGGACAAGCCCGACGGCCAGGGGCTTGGCCTGACCTTGGTCGATGCGATCGCGCGATTGCATCATGGTACGCTGATACTTGGCGATGCAGAGCCGGGCCTGCGCGCAGTGGTCGATCTGCCGATCGACGATTAGCGGACCATCCCGTCATTGAGTGCTATCCGCGACACATGAGCGGGTTCAGGCCATGCGCCGGGAGATATGGGACACCGGATATGTCCCATATCTCTGCCTCTGCCGCCCAAGCACAAGGCAAATAAGTTTGTTATATATCAATTACTTGATTGATATTTGCATAAAAAGAACGGTCTCTGGAATATCTCAACAAAAAAACCGTTCGCGTCGAGCGCGACCGAGCAACATGGCCGACGATCCGGCCTGTTTCTCGACGTCGCTCGACACGAACGGAAGTCGGCAGAAGGAATCTTCACTCCCCGGCCCCTGCAAAGGGCCGGGTGATGTCACAAAGGATCAGAACTTGATCGCGGCCTCAACGCCAAAGGTGCGCGGCGCGTTGAAATTGCCATAGTCGCCAAGGATATTGCCGATGCCCGAATTCGGGCTGTAAACAACCGGCGTCACGCCCGGGGCACTGGTGACGGCGGGCAATCCCCCCAGGCTATTGGTCGGATCGCGACGATAGACATATTGGTTGTCGAACAAATTACGTGCCCAGACGGAGAGAGTCAGCTTGTTGCTGCCACCGCCAAGCTCGATATCGGCCAGCGCGATGCGGCCATTAACGACGAACGACGAGTCATTCTTGGTCGCATATTGATCGAACGTCTGGGTTGCGTCGGCATAATTGGCGTCGAGGTGGAACTTCAACGTCATCCCGCCGAGCGGCGCGGCATAGTCGACTGCACCGCTTGCCGCGTTGCGCGGTGTGAACACGATATAGACATTCTGCATCACACCGGTGAACGGGTTCACCACCGGCGGAATCTTGGTGTAGGTATAGGCATAGGAAGCGGACAGCGTCAGACCGCGCAGCGGGTTGACCGTCAGATCGGCCTCCACACCACGGATCTTGGTATTGCCTGGTGCATTGACCGTTTCGATCGTGTTGCGGTTCGTGCCGGTGACCGGATCGAACGACACCGAACTGAAGTCGATCTGGCTGCCGGTGCGGTTCATGATGTAGCCGGCAAGGTTCAACCGGACCCGATGGTCGAAGAATTCGGTCTTGGCGCCGATTTCATAGGACTTGGCGTCTTCCGGACCGAACTGACGATAGGTCACCGAGCGCGAGCTTGCACCACCGCCGCGATAGCCGGTAGCATATTTGGCATAGAGATTGATCCCGTCGGCGGCGTCCCAGGCAATGATCGCCGTGGGATTGAACCGGCTGGTATTCTGCTTGAATGTGAAGGGCCGGGGAGCATTGTTGACGACGTACAGAGCGCCGTCCTTCTCGTCCCAGGTTCCGCGCCCGCCAACCGTGAAGTGCAGCGTGTCGATCGGCGAATAGGTCGCCTGGCCGTAGACCGCATAGCTCTTGGCGTGAGCAATGCTGGCACGGTCGATGAAGCGGCAGCTCGGCAGCGATCCGAAACCGGCGGATCCCGTGCAGGGATCAAGGACAGTGACGGCGGTGCCGGTCGCGTTGAACGCGTTGGAACTCGGTGTCGCCGCATCGTCATTGGCGGTCTCGTTGAAATAATAGGCGCCCACGGCATAATCGATCTTGTCGAAATGGCCGACCGCCTGGAGTTCCTGGCTGAACTGATGCTGGTAAAGATCGGCCAAGCTATAGCGGCTGAAATTGCAGCCGGT
Organism: Sphingomonas alpina; assembly: GCF_014490665.1. Lineage (NCBI taxonomy): Bacteria > Pseudomonadati > Pseudomonadota > Alphaproteobacteria > Sphingomonadales > Sphingomonadaceae > Sphingomonas > Sphingomonas alpina. The sequence continues at coordinate 2,696,762 of NZ_CP061038.1, forward strand.
GGTACCCGAGCAGCCAATGCCGGTCACCGGCGGACGATGCGCACCGCCGCTGTTGTCCCACTGGTTCGAGCTGACGTCGCGCCAGGCGGTGATCGAGCGCAATTCGACCCACGGCGCCACAGCCCATTTCAGATTGGCGGTATAGCCATGCGTCTTGTCGATGCTGGGCTGCTGCGGCACGCCGATATCGGCCACTTTCATCCGCGTGGTGCCATTGACCACCACGATCGGCGGCAGCCCCTTGACCGCACCGGTAAAGGTGGTTGGTGCGGTACCTGGCAACACGCAGTTCGGGCTGGCCGAGACCGGCCCGGCGACGCAATGGTTCGGATTGTAGTTCAGCAACTGGCTGTAGAATGGCGAGTTGGAATCATGGCCCATATCATAGGAGAAATCGGCCGTGAATCCTTCGAACGGCTTCCACCGCGCCGCGGCGCGGAAACCGTAACGGTCGTAATAATTCCAACCGGTCTGGCCGGCGAGCGGGTTCTTGGTGGTTGCGCCCTGATATTGCTCGATCGCGTCGAGCTTGACGCTGACATTGGCGACTTCGGGCAGGTCGAGGTGAATCTGTCCGCTATGGCTGCCGTAATTGCCGGCGCCGGCGGAAATGGTCCCGCCGAAAACGCCGCTTGGCGCCTTGGTGACGATGCTCAGCGCACCGCCCTCGGTGTTGCGGCCGAACAATGAGCCTTGCGGTCCCTTGAGCACCTCGATTCGCTCGACATCGAACAGCGCCGCGTTCAGGCCATGCTGGCGGCCGAGATAGACGCCATCGATATAGACGCCGACACCCTGCTCGCGCGCGGGCTGGTTGGCGTCGAGCGGCACGATGCCGCGAATGCCGATGGTCAGTGCGGTCTGGCGCGCTTCGAACGTCGCGACGCGCAGCGAGGGGACCGCACCATCGGCCAGGTCATACAGGCTCTGCACATGGCGATCGACCAGTGCCGCGTTGCTCAGTACCGCGATCGCGATCGGCGTCTTCTGCAGATTGGTTTCGGTCTTGGTTGCCGTCACGACGATATCGTCGAGTTGCGCTCCTTCTGCCTCAGGGGCCGGTGCGTCCGTCGCCGGAGCGGTGTCGACCGCAACCGGATCAGCAGCCGGCTTCTCGTCCGCAAACGCCGGCGATGCCGTCATGGCCAGCAGGGCGCCGCCCAGAAGCAGATGCCGGCGGAAGCGTGAATGATATCGCATGTGTCAAAACCCCTTCAGGACCTCTTGTCCTGCTGGGGCGGCGGCTACACAGATGATAGGTCAATATTGTTACATTTTGTGTAACACTGCCAGCACAAACTAATCATTTTCGTGTCATTTTCGACATTTAACCGATCAAGTGAATGCAATATCCCGAATTATATCAATTATGATAATTACTGTTTTTGATATTTCGCAAATTTAATTCCAATCTATTCTACTTTAAATTCGATCAACCTATTCCACCTCAAATTTCAGCACCAGAAACCAAGAATAGCCGGAACATATATTTATCAGTCCGCGCAATTTTGCGCCGTTTTCCATAACTTGTGCGGTAGGACGCTCTCCGCACCGTTGCAACGGGCCGCCATGCATGGCAGCGGAGAGGCATGACATCGACTCGCACGCTTCGTCGCACAGCCCTGCTGCTGCTTCTCCCGGTTCTGGCGCCGATCAGCGGCGCGGCTCGCGCGGCGGATGACGCGCTGCCGCCATTTTTCGACGCGGCTGTGTGCAAGCCACCCTATAGCATGGACTCCGCCAACACCCTGTATGAAGCGGCGGAGAAGATCACCAAGCCCGATACATCGCTGCTCACCGCGGCCGTCTATAAAATGCCGCACGAGATCGGGCAGGACGGCTTCAAGACCAGGGAAGTGGTCTTCGCCGGCTCGTCGATCGGCGTCCTGGTCGAGGGGCAGCAAGCCGACGCGCTCGCCGCACGCTATAACCTCACCCGCGAACGCTCGACGCTGTTCGGGGCTTCGACCAAGGGCTATTCGCGCGCCCTGCCCGCAGCTGAGCAGCCAAGTCCGGATGCGGGCGTGGTATCGATCATTGCGCGCGAGAGCGAAGGCTTGGCCGGCAAGACGCTGCTGGCCTGTGAGCTGGTGCTGACGGAAGATCAGGCCGCGCTCGACGCGTACGACAAGGGCAAGGCCGAGAGGGAAAACAAGCAATAGGCTGGCCTCACCGGTCCGGTCGGAGCCCCCCCTGCACCGAACCGACGGTCAATCCGTCGCCCAATGGTCCGGGATACGCAAATTATGCTCCATTTCGGTCCATTTTGGTGGAGGATGACCGGTCGCTCGCTGCCACAATCAGCAGCAACAGGATCAGCGCGACGCTATATTCGCTGCCCCCGGTGCCATGTTCGCCAACGAACCATCCCGCATGGCGGTGGATGATGACGATGCCCATGCTCGCAATGACCAGCAGCGGGATCGTCGCCCAGCGCACATAAAGACCAAGGATCAGCAAGGTTCCGGCGATCAATTCGCTCAGCGTAATGAGCCAGACCAGCTGAATGCCGTAAGGGAAACCCGCCGCTTCCATAAAGGCACCGAAGCGCGGGATCGTGCCGTTGGCGATCCGCACTCCCGCATGCGCCATGAAAAAGACGGCCGTCATGATCCGGACGATCATGACGGCCAAGGGGAGGGTTATGAATGGATAGCGTGTCATTGCCGGCAATGTGTTCCAAAACTGATCCATTTCGGCAAGAGTTGCTGACACGCGACGCGCCGGCTGTCCTGGAGGCGCTCTGCTGAGGACGGGGTACCTCGTTCCTCAGGCGAGCGCCGCTGCGACCGATATCGTCAGCGGCGTCGTCGGCCGGCCGATCAGCGCGGAAAGATCCCCGCCATCGTCGAACAATGCGCCTGCTGCCGACTTCGCATCGCTTTCGGACAGGAGTCCGGCATAGATTTCGGGCAGGCCGGCCTCGATCAGGGTTTCCCGATAAGCCGCCTCGGGCAGATCGGTATAGGCGATATCCCTGCCCGCCTGCCGTGCGATCTCCGCGGCAAGGTCGCTCAGCGTATAGGCGCTGTCGCCGGCAAGCTCATAGATCCGGCCGCCCTGATCCTCATCGGCGGTCAGCACGGCGGCCGCCGCTGCCGCATAATCCGCACGCGCAGCGAAGGAAATCCGCCCCGCCCCTGCGCTGCCGACCAGTGCGCCGGTGGACAGGGCAGCATCGATCCGGGCGGCATAATTTTCGGTGTACCAGCCGTTACGCAGCAGGGCGAACGGCACGCCGGCATCGCGCAGCAATGCTTCGGTGGCCCGATGCTCGACGCCGAGATCAAGCGTCGACGTGTCGGCATGGAGCAGGCTGGTATAGACGATCAGCCCGACACCGGCATCGCGCGCCGCCTCGATCGCCGTGCGATGCTGTGCCTCGCGCCGGCCGATCTCGTTCGACGAGATGAGCAGCAGCTTCGACACCCCGGCAAAGGCGGCCGCCAGCGTCTCCGGGCGATCATAATCGCCGGCCCGCACCACCACGCCCAACGCGGCAAGATCGGCCGCTTTCTCAGGGGAGCGGACGACCGCGACGATCTCGCCGGCCGGGACCTTCTCGAGCAAGGCCGTAATGACCAAATGACCCAGTTGGCCGGTGGCTCCGGTGATTGCGTACATGGGCGGGGCACTCCTTCTATGGTTGATGCCCCGCAGGTAATGCCCTAGCTAACTAATCATAAGTACGTACGAAAAGGTTAGTGTAAAATGGTGGATAACGATCGCATCTACCTGGCCGAGCGGCTGCAGCGCGGCGACGTGTTCGCGCGCGATTGCCCGTCGCGCAGCATCATGAAGCATATGACGAGCAGCTGGGGCGTACTCACGCTGGTCGCGCTACAGGGCGGGACCTTGCGGTTCAGCGCGCTGCGCCGCCGCATCACCGGGGTGAGCGAGCGGATGTTGTCGCAGACGCTGCAATGCCTCGAGAATGACGGGCTGGTCGACCGCCGCTCCTTTCCGGTGGTGCCGCCACATGTCGAATACACGCTGACGGCGCTGGGCCAGGAAGCAGCGGAAAAGGTCGCCGGCCTGGCCGACTGGATCGAGGACCGGCTCCCGCAAATCCTCGCCGCGCGGCGCGATACCGCGCCGGATGCGGTGTCAGGCGCCGGCGTCTGACCGCGCCGGCATCTGGATCAGATTGAGGAACGACAGCACGACCGCCCCGTCCTGATTGGTGACGGTCATCTTCATGCTGATCGTGCCGCGATCGGGCTTGCTCCTCGATCGTGCGATGGCGACGATCTCGCGCCGGATCTGCAGAATGTCGCCGGGACGCACCGGGTGCAGCCATTGCAGCTCGTCGACGCGCAAGCCGAGCATCGGCGTCGCGCCGAATGGAGCCGTATCGACGAAATCGCGCATCACCAGCGACGCGACATGCCAGCCGCTGGCGATCAGGCCGCCGAACCGGCCCTGCGCCGCGACGTCCGGATCGGTATGCATCGGCTGCGGATCGAATTCGCGCGCGAAGCGGATGATATCGGCCTCCGTGACGGTGATCGGCCCGCCGGACCAGCTGTCGCCGACAGCAAGGTCATCCAGGGCGAGGTCGGGATTGGGCATGTCTGTCTCCGGTGGAGCCGCACCCTCTAATTGAACGGATCATGATCGTCAGCGCTTTTCATCCCGGCCCCAAATCTTCCTGACTCCAGGTGCCTTGTGCAAGCAACACACCCTCCCCACATCCTTCCCATGACCGTCACAGCCCCTCGCCCGCTGCTGCGTACCGGCCTGTTCTCGCTCGGCGTCGTGCTGGTGATCGCTTCACCCGTGGTCGGCATCATCCCGGGCCCGGGCGGTGTGGTGGTGTTCGCCGCCGGGCTTGCGCTGATGCTGCGCAACTCGCTTTGGGCGAAGCGTCAGTTCGTCGGAGCGAAGCGGCGCTGGCCCAAAGCGGGCGACCTGGCCGACCGCGGCCTGCGCCGCGCGAGCCGTGCCCGGCGCCAATCGCGCGCCGAAGACGCGCGAACGCGTTGACTTGGGCACCGGCTTTGCTTATGGGCACCGCCTTCAAGGCCGTCCTCGTGGCGGCCCTTTTACATTCAGAAATACCCCCTTGGGTAAGAATTCTTAGGGAATGACCGATGAAGCGGACCTTTCAACCGAGCAATCTCGTGCGCGCCCGTCGTCACGGCTTCCGCTCGCGCATGGCGACCCCGGGCGGCCGCAACGTGATCCGCGCACGCCGCAATCGCGGCCGCAAGAAGCTGTCTGCCTGAACATCACAGCCGGCGACGCCGGGGTTAAGACTCTGGCCGTTCGCCGCGACTTCCTCGCGGCGAACGCCGGCAAGCGCGCACCGATGCCGGGATTTGTCCTGCTGGTGCGCGATCGCGACGACGGTGATGCGACGATGCGAATCGGCTACACCGTGACCAAGAAAATCGGCAATGCCGTGGTCCGCAATCGTATGAAGCGGCGACTGCGCGCGCTCGCGCGTGATCTGCTGCCCGAATCGGGCATTCGCGGCGCCGACCATGTGCTGATCGGCCGCAATGGTGGCATCGAGCGCGATTTCGCGCAGCTCCGCACCGATCTCGCCAAAGCGCTGCAGAAGATCGCGCGATGATGGCGAAGCTGCTTATCGGCCTGGCGCGGCTGTGGCAGATCGGGCCGTCGGCGGTCCTGCCGCCCACCTGCCGCTACGCCCCCTCCTGTTCGGCCTATGCAATAGAGGCACTTCGCCGCTATGGCGCGCTGAAGGGCGGATGGCTGGCGGCGCGGCGTATCGGGCGCTGCCATCCCTGGGGCGGGTCGGGTTATGACCCAGTTCCCTGATTTTCAGCTCATTTCAGACTACCCCAACATGATCGGGATCCAAGCGCGGTGAACAACGACAACAAGAACTTCATCCTGTTCGCGGTGCTCGCGGCATTGATCATGTTCGGCGGCCAATATGTGGTCAGCTATTTCTTTCCATCCAATCCGCCGACGACGCAGATTGTCGACGGCAAGAGCAAGCCCCTGCCCAATCCCGGCGCCAACTCGGGCGCCAACACCGGCGCTGTTCCCGCCGCCGATGGCTCCGCCGCCGTGCGCGACCGCAATATCGTGCTGGGCGAAACCCCGCGCGTGCGCATCGACACGCCCAATCTGCAGGGGTCGATCAACCTGAAGGGCGCGCGCATCGATGACCTGGTGCTGGTCACCTACAAGGAAACCATCGACAAGAATTCGCCGCCGATCCGCCTGCTCTCGCCCTCGGGCACCGCGGGCGCCTATTTCGCCGGCTTTGGCTGGCGCGACGACGGCCTGAAGCCGCCTGCATCGGACACGATCTGGAAGGCGACCGGTGACGTGCTGTCGATCGGCAAGCCGGTCACGCTTGATGCCACCAATGCCAGTGGCCAGCGCTTCCGCATCCAGATCTCGGTCGATGACGGCTATATGTTCACAGTACGCCAGACTGTCGCCAATGCCGGTGCCGGGCCGGTCCCCGTCGCCGCGTATGGCTTGATCAACCGTATCGGCATCTTTCACGATCCGGACACCTGGACGGTGCAGATCGGCCCGATGTCGGCGCATAATGGCGGCGCGCATTACGACGTCAATTTCAGTGACGTCGACACCGGTCCGCAAAAGTTCAACACCACCGGCGGCTGGCTCGGCTTCACGGACAAATATTGGCTGACCGCTCTGGTCCCCGATCAGGGCGTGGCATTCGATGGCCAGTTCCGCCCGGGCCCGAACAAAGCCTATCAGGCAGATTATGCGGTCACCCCGCGGCTGGTCCAGCCGGGTTCGGCAGTCACTCAGACCTCGCGCTTCTTTGCCGGTGCGAAGGAAGTGAAGCTGCTCGACCGCTATACCGACAAGGAAGGGATCGCGCTGTTCGATCACGGCATCGACTGGGGCTGGTTCCGCATCGTCGAAAAACCGATCTTCTATTACCTCCACTGGCTGTTCCAGATGGTCGGCAATTTCGGCGTCGCGATCATCCTGCTGACGGTCACGATCCGCGGCCTGATGTTCCCGATCGCACAGCGCCAGTTCGCCTCGATGGCGGCAATGCGCGCGCTGCAGCCCAAGATGAAGGCGCTGCAGGAACGCTACAAGGACGACAAGCAGAAGCAGCAGCAGGAGGTCATGGCGCTGTACAAGACGGAGAAGGTCAATCCGCTTGCCGGCTGTCTGCCGACCTTCCTGCAGATCCCGATCTTCTACGCGCTCTACAAGGTGCTGCTGCTGACCATCGAAATGCGCCATCAACCCTTCATCCTGTGGATCAAGGATCTGTCGGCGCATGATCCGCTCACGCCGCTCAACCTGTTCGGCTATCTCGCCTTCACGCCCCCGGCATTCCTGGCGATCGGCATCATCCCGATCCTGCTCGGCATCTCGATGTACTTCCAGTTCAAGCTCAACCCTGCGCCGATGGACGAGACGCAGAAGCAGGTCTTTGCGATCATGCCCTGGGTGCTGATGTTCGTGATGGCGCCGTTCGCGGTCGGCCTGCAGGTCTACTGGATCACCTCGAACGTGCTGACGATCCTGCAGCAGAAGCTGCTCTATTCGCGGCATCCGGGATTGAAAGAGGCTGCGGCAAAATGACCGAGGCCTCCGATCCTGCCGGCCCCGTCACCCCCGATCCGCTCGGCTTTACCCCCGAGCTGATCGAGGCGGCGCGCAAGACCTTTGCCGGGCCGGTCGCGTTCCTCAAATCGGCTCCGACGCTGGCGTTCATTCCCGATGCGAGCGTGCCCGAGGTCGCTTTTGCCGGCCGCTCCAATGTCGGCAAATCGTCGCTGCTCAACGCACTGACCGGGCGTAATTCGCTTGCGCGCACCTCGAACACGCCGGGGCGCACGCAGGAACTGAATTTCTTCGACGTCGGCGAACCTCTCGCCTTCCGCCTCGTCGACATGCCCGGCTATGGCTTTGCCAAGGCGCCGAAGGACATGGTCAAGAAGTGGCGCTTCCTCGTCAACGACTTCCTGCGCGGACGCCAGGAACTGAAGCGCGCGCTGGTGCTGATCGATGCGCGCCACGGCATCAAGGATGTCGACCGCGAGATCATGGAGATGCTCGACAAGGCGGCGGTGAGCTATCGCCTGGTGCTGACCAAGGCCGACAAGATCAAGCCGACCGAACTCGCCGAAGTCGCGGCACGCACCGCCGAGGAAGCGCGCAAGCGCCCTGCGGCGCATCCGGATGTGCTGGAGACGTCGAGCGAGACGGGGCTCGGGATTCCCGAGCTGCGCGCAGCGGTGCTCGAAGCGATCGGCTGAGAAAAGAACGACCGCAAATGAGCTGATTGCGGCGCTTCCTTCCAAAGACACGCTTCCCCGGCGCAGGCCGGGGCCCAGTCGGAAAACAGTCGGTAACCGCTGCTGCGGCCCGTCACATCAGCCATTCCAACTGGACCCCGGCCTGCGCCGGGGAAGCACGTATTTCCTGTTGCCCCGCCCATTCCCTCAACCCGCCGATTCCCCCTCGCGCTCCGGCGACATCCGTTGCATATCGCTACCCATAATTTTGGGAGAGACGCGATGACCATCACCACCGGCCTGCAACTGAGCTCGCTGATCACTGCCGAGGGCGAATTGCGCCTGTCGCTTGATGATGTGGCGATCCCCGCCCCGCGCGCTGACCAGGTTGTGGTGCGGATCGAGGCGTCGCCGCTCAATCCGTCCGACCTCGGCCTGCTGCTCGGCCCGGCGGACCTGTCGACGATCAAGGCCGGCGGCAGCGCCGATCGCCCGACCGTGACCGCTTCTGTCGCCCCGGCCATCCTGCCCTCGCTCCAGGCCCGGCTCGGCGAAGCAATGGCGGTCGGCAATGAAGGCGCTGGCGTGGTGGTCGACGCGGGCGATGACGCCAAGCATTTGATCGGCCGTACCGTCGCGCTGCTCGGCGGCTCCATGTACTCGCAATATCGCGTAATGAAGGCATCGGATGCACTGGTGCTGCCCGAAGGCACGACTGCTGCACAGGGTGCGTCCTGCTTCGTCAACCCGCTGACCGCGCTCGCCATGGTCGAGACGATGCGCGCCGAGGGTCATACCGCACTGGTCCATACCGCCGCCGCATCGAACCTTGGCCAGATGCTCAACCGTATCTGCATCGCCGATGGCGTGCCGCTGGTGAACATCGTGCGCAGCGAGGCGCAGGCGAAGATCCTGACCGATATCGGTGCGAAATATGTCGTCGACAGCACCACACCCGATTTCCGCACCAAGCTGATCGACGCGTTGATGGAGACGGGCGCGACGCTCGCTTTCGACGCGGTCGGCGGTGGCCCGCTCGCCGGCCAGATCATCGCCGCGATGGAAGTCGCCGCGACGCGCAAGATGACCGACTACAGCCGCTACGGATCGACCACGCACAAGCAGGTCTATATCTATGGCGTGCTCGACCTGCGTCCGACCGAGATCGGCCGCAACACCGGCATGGCCTGGGGCATTGGCGGCTTTCTGCTGACCTATTTCCTGATGAAGGCCGGCCCGGAGGTCGGCCAGCGCATGCGCGCGCGCGTTGCCGCCGAGCTGACCACCACGTTCGCCAGCCATTACACGTCGGAAATCTCGCTGGCCGAGGCACTGCAGCCCGAGATCATTGCCGCCTATGCGAAAAAGGCGACGGGTGAGAAGTTCCTGATCAACCCGAGCAAGGGCCTCTAGGATCAACGATCGGCGGCGGGCCTCACGCCCGATTCAACGCCGGCACGGATCAGGGCAACGTGGAGACGGACAGGGCATTATCCGGTGCCCTGCCGCGCTCTTTCTCAGCCTGAATATCGAACCAACTGCCGCTGGCTGTTCCGGCAAAAACAGCCAGCGCCCTTCGCTGTTCGTGGCTGTTACCTGGCTGTTACCTGGCTGTTACCTGGCTGTTATGCTGGCTGTTCGCTGGCTGTTCGCTGGCTGTTCTTCGATAACAGCCAATCAGATCCAACCCATTGAGAATCAAATAAAAATCGTTGAAAATCCGCCCCGCTCGGCAGCCAAAAACACTTTTCGCCGAATAACAGCCAGCTTAGGCGGCAAATCGCACCCCGACGCGAGCGCCCTCGACTCGCGGGCACCATCTTGGCTAGGAACCCGCATGCTCAAGCTCATCATCGGCAACAAGGCCTATTCCTCCTGGTCGCTGCGCGGCTGGCTCGCGTGCAAACAGTCCGGACTGCCGTTCGAGGAAGTGGTCGTGCCACTCTATGACGAGCAATGGGACAAGCGCCGCGAGGGCGACGAGTTCGCCCCGTCATCGGGCAAGGTCCCGATCCTGTGGGACGGCGACGCGGTGGTGTGGGACAGCCTGGCGATCGTCGAATATCTCGCCGAGAAGACCGAACGCGCCAAATTCTGGCCAGAGGACGATGGCGCCCGCGCGATGGCGCGGTCGATGTCGGCGGAAATGCATTCGAGCTTCACCGCGCTTCGCCGCAAGCACAGCATGAACATCCGCCAGGTCTTCCCGCCCAAGCAACCGGACGAGGATGTGCTGGCCGATCTCGGCCGCATCATGGAACTCTGGGCACAGGCGCGGGCACGCTTCGGCGGGGATGGCCAGTTCCTGTTCGGGGAGTTCGGCGCAGCGGACATCATGTTCGCGCCGGTCGTCACCCGCATCATCACCTACAGCCTGCCGATCGCCCGTTTCGCTGCCGGTTATATGGATGCGGTAATCCAGCATCCCTTCATGCAGGACTGGATCGCCGGCGCGCAGGAAGAAGAATGGGTGATCGAGAAGTTTGAGGTTCCCGCCAATTAAAGCCCGGCACAGGCATCACACGCGCCGCGCCGCGCAAATCAAAACCCTCGACTGAAGGTTCTTCGTCATCCCTCTTTCCCGTCCCGGAAACAGTCCCGATCCGATGGCCGAGGCGAGCGGGAATATTGCCGTGCCGGGTGCGGAGCCGGACATCAACGGAGTTGCGGAACGCACCGTGTCGCCCGCGCCGCTGATCTGCATCGATTGCCGCTATATTCGCGAGCGACCGAGCGGGATCGGGGAAGTGGTGCAGGCACTGGTAGACCATGCCCCCGCGCTGGCGCCCGATTTGCGCTTCCTGCTGCTCAAGCACCCGGAGGCGCCCGCGATCCTGTCCGGTGCGCCGAACGTGACGGAACGCACCGTGACGTTTGCCGCCAATGGTCCGGCAACGATGTGGATGATGTCGCGCCTGACCGACCTGAGCCAGGTCGATCTGTTCCACGCGCCCTCCAACATCCTGCCCCATGGGCTGACCATGCCGAGCATCACCACGGTTCATGACGTGATGTGGTTGAAACACCCCGACTGGGCGGCGAAACCTGGCCTGCGCGGTCGCATCGATCGCGCCTTTTACCGCCATGGTCTGAGGCACGCTCTCAACCGGTCGGCGCGGATCGCGACGGTCAGTCAGGCGACGCGCGATGAGATCGCCACGATCGATCCGGCGGCCGCTGAACGGACCTGCGTCACCTCATCGGGTGTCGCGTCGGATTTTCGCCGACTGGCTGCGCAGGACGGCGGGTCAGCCACCCTGCCCGCACTGGCCGGTCGCCGCTATATACTGACCGTCGGACAATATGCGCCCTACAAGAACCATGTCGCCGCACTCGAGGCGTTCGCCATGGCGTTCCGTGACGATCCCGGTGTAGCGCTGGTCTTCGTCCAGCGGCAGGGCGACGGGGCAGCGGCCCTGCTACCGCGTGCAGCCGCATTGGGCGTGGCCGACCGCGTGCTGTTCATACCCCATCTCGACCGCGAGCAGCTCATCATGCTCTACAATGGCGCGCTCGCGCTGTGCCATCCGTCGCTCTACGAAGGATTCGGCAACCCGATCGCCGAGGCCATGGCGTGCGGATGCCCCGTGGTGACCAGCAATGTGTCGGCGATGCCCGAGGTCGCCGGTGGTGCGGCGCTGCTGATCGATCCCCGCGACGTCGCGACGATCGCAACGGCCTTGCATCGCATCGCGAGCGAAGCCGGCCTTGGCGCTGCGCTGCGGCAGCGCGGGCTCGATCGCGCCGCGAACCTGCCCTGGATTCGTTTCGCCCGGGCCAATGTCACGCTGTACCGCCAGGTGCTGGCCGAGCAGCGCGAGCGCGAAGTGGACCGGACCGCCATGGTCCCGGCGGGTCTTTTCCCGCAGCCCGCCGCCTCGGCAATTTCCTGACCGACGGTTGACGCGAGGACAAGGGTCATCCTCAACTCGGCCTCCGCCCTCCTTCTGTGACCGTTCGTCAAGGCCGGCGACCTGCAGCATCGCGACGTCGGGCAGCTTTCCCGCACCAGTCGGTTGCATTCGGCATCACGCGGCGGCACCACTGTACGATCAACGACTTCCCCAGGATCCCCTGCCATGATCAAGCCCTTTCTGCTCGTCGCGGCTTCCGCGCTCGCCCTGTCACCGGCGATCGCCCAGGATGCGAGGTCACCCAGCGCCGCGGCACCGGGTGGCGATATTCCGGCAAAATTCACGCCGCCGGTTGGGAACGCCGATTACGACAAGCGCGAGATGATGATCCCGATGCGCGACGGGACCAGGCTCTACACGGTCATCGTCGTACCCAAGGGCGCGACCAACGCGCCGATCGTGCTCACGCGCACGCCCTATGACGCCATGGGCCGAGCGAAGCGGTCGACCAGCCCGAGCATGCTGTCGACGCTGCCGCTGGCGGACGAAGGGTTCGTCAAGGCCGGCTATATCCGCGTCTATCAGGACGTGCGCGGCAAGTACGGATCGGAAGGCGACTATGTCGTGACACGTCCGGTGATCGGCCCGCTCAACCGGACCAAGGTCGATCATGTCACCGATGCGTACGACACGATCGACTGGCTGGTGAACAAGGCGAACCTGCCCGAATCCAATGGCCGGGTCGGCATGATCGGGTCGTCCTATGAAGGGTTTACCGTGGTCATGGCACTGCTCGCACCGCACCCGGCACTGAAGGTCGCGGCGCCGGAAAGCCCGATGATCGATGGCTGGATGGGCGACGACTGGTTGCATTACGGCGCGTTCCGCCTCGCCAACATCGCCTGGCTCGGCGGACAGACCGGGTACAAGGGGGAAGGCAAGGCGCCACCGACCGGCGGCTATGACGATTACGACAATTTCCGCACCATCGGCTCGGCCGGCGACTGGGCGAAGAAGTCGGGATACGATCAACTACCCTTCTGGCAGCGGATGATCGAACACCCATCCTATGACGCCTTCTGGCAGGGCCAGGCGCTCGACAAACTACTCGCCGCCAACCCGTCGAACATCCCGACCATCTGGGAACAGGGATTGTGGGACCAGGAGGATATGTACGGCGCGATCACTGCGTGGGAGGCGCTGAAGGCCAAGGGCAAGACCGGCAACAACTTCCTTGTCATGGGGCCGTGGCGACATAGCCAGATCAACCGCGAGGGCCGCTCGCTCGGCGTGTTCCAGTGGAATGGCGACACCGCCGCGCAGTTCCGCGATGAAATGGTCCTGCCCCTGTTCAACCAGTATCTGAAGGATGGCCCGCCGGTCGCCCTGCCCGCCGCGACGATCTACAATACCGGTGAGAATCGCTGGGACCGCTTCACCACCTGGCCGCTGGCATGTCAGGAAGGTTGCGCTGCGCCGCTCACGCCCATCTATCTGCAGGACGATGGTGCGCTCGGCTTCGACAAGGCCGCGTCGGGCGAAGATTCCTATGTCTCCGATCCCGCCAAGCCCGTACCGCATCTGCCGCGCCCGGTGAATTTCGGCGACGGCCGCTGGGGCGACTGGCTGGTCAGCGATCAGCGTGGGGTCGATGGACGCCCCGACGTGATGACCTATCAGACACCGGTATTGACCAGGGCGGTGCGCGTCTCGGGTGCGCCGATCGCCGATATCTTCGCGAAGACGACCGGCACCGACGGCGATTTCGTGGTCAAGGTGATCGACGTCTATCCGGACGAGGTCGCGACCGACCCGAAGATGGGCGGATACCAGCTGCCGATCGCGCTCGACATCTTCCGCGGGCGATACCGCGACAGCTTCGCCAAGCCTTCACCGATCCCGGCGGGCAAGGTGCAGCAATACAAGTTCCGCCTGCCGACCGTGAACCACGTCTTCCAGCCCGGCCACCGCATCATGGTGCAGGTGCAGTCGAGCCTGTTCCCGCTCTATGATCGTAATCCGCAGGCCTATGTGCCGAACATCTTCCTCGCGAAGAAATCGGACTACCGCAAAGCGACGGTCACGATCGAGCGCGGCGGCGCGACGCCGAGCCGGGTGTGGCTACCGGTGGTGCCGGTCGACCAGAGTGCTGCGATGGTGAAATGAGGGGTAAAGGGCGCAATCAGAACGCGCTCCCGTCCTTGCGAGTGAAACCCCCGCCATCGGCGATGAACATGTCGATGTCGGGGTAGTGGCAGTCGCTGGCATTGGGCCGGCCGACCGCGATGAACACGCACTCCGCGTCGCTACGGTTCTGCAGCACATGGCCATTGCCGTCGCCCTTCGGAAACGCCGCGCAGTCGCCGGGGCGCATCGGGTGTTCGCCATCATCGTCGACCAGCACCGCCTCACCCGAGATCATCACGACGAATTCGTCCTCGCCCGCATGCCAGTGGCGTTGCGACGACCAGGCGCCGGGCTTGAGCACGACATGGCTGACACCATAATCGGTCAGGCCGCTCGCCAGCCCGAGCCGGCGGTACCAGCGCCCTTGCACGACGTCGGCATAGTGCGGCGGATAACCGGTCCGATTGGTCTGCGGGATGGCATCGAGGTCAAGTTTGGGCATCGCATTTTTCCGTCATTCCCGCGAAAGCGGGAATCGCGCTTCTTCTTTCGCGCGCGCCGCGGCAGAAGAAAAGCACGATCCCCGCTTTCCTGGGGATGACGGAGACACTTGTGATCGACCCGGTTGACCTGACCAAGCAGCTCATCGCCTGCGACAGCGTAACACCCGCGCGCGGCAGCGTGTTCGACGTGCTGGAGGCGGCGTTGATCCCGCTGGGGTTCGAGGTGGAGCGCTTCGTCAGCGGGGAAGCCCCCGACGGGCCGGTCGAGAATCTGCTCGCGGTGCGAGGTTCGGGCGGGCGGCATTTCGCCTTTGCCGGGCATCTCGACGTGGTGCCGCCGGGCAGCGGCTGGACCAGCGGCGCGTTCGAGCCGGAGATTCGCGGCGGCCTGCTCCATGGGCGCGGCGCAGTCGATATGAAGGGCGCGATCGCCGCCTTTGTCGCGGCCATACCGACTGAGATCGACGGCACGATCAGCCTGGTGATCACCGGCGACGAGGAAGGTCCCGCGACCTATGGCACCGTCGCGATCATCGAGCGCATGGCAGCGCGCGGGTTGACACCCGACCTGTGTCTGGTCGGCGAGCCGACCAGCGTCAATCGGCTGGGCGACATGATCAAGATCGGCCGGCGCGGATCGGTCAATATGTGGATCGAGGTGCCGGGCAAGCAGGGCCATGTCGCCTATCCCCATCTCGCCGACAATCCGATCCCGAAGCTGGTGGCGATCCTCGCCGAGATTGGCGCGATCGAACTCGACCGGGGCAGTGAGTGGTTTCAGCCGTCGAACATCGAGGTGACCGACGTGACCGTCGGCAATCCCGCGACCAACGTCATTCCCGCCCATGCCTCGGCCCGGCTCAGCATCCGTTTCAACGATCTGCAGCGCGGCGAAGATCTGGTCGCGCGGATCGAGCGCATCGTCGCGACGCATGCGCCGGAAGGCAAGCTCATAGCGCGCATCTCGGGCGAAGCGTTCCTGACTCTGCCGGGGGATTTCTCGACCCTGATCGGCGATGCGATCGAAGCGCGCAGTGGCATTCGCCCGGAACTGTCGACCACCGGCGGCACGTCCGATGCGCGCTTCCTGTCGAAACTATGCCCGGTAGTGGAGTTCGGCCTGCTCAACGCGACAATGCACAAGCTGGACGAAGCGGTCGCAGTTGACGACCTCATGGCGCTGACCGGAATCTATGCCGAGATCCTCCAGCGCGCGCTGGAGGAATCGAAATGACCCAGATCCATATACGTCCGGTAACGCGGGGCGATTTTGCGGCCTGGTTGCCATTATGGGACGGCTATAACGCCTTTTACAAACGGTCCGGCCCGACCGCGCTCCCCGCGGAGATCACGCGAACGACCTGGGAGCGCTTCCTCGACCCGCACGAGCCGGTCCATGCACTGGTCGCCGAGGCCGATGGGCAATTGCTCGGCCTGACGCACTTCATCTTTCACCGCAGCACCAACTCGATCGCCGACACCTGCTATCTGCAGGACCTGTTCACGACCGAAGCGGCACGGGGAAAAGGCGTCGGCAGTGCGCTGATCGCCGCAGTTCATGATCGCGCCCGGCTGGCTGGTGCGGGACGTGTTTATTGGCAGACTCATGATGGCAATTCGGTCGCGCGCCGGCTCTACGATCAAGTCGGCGAGAATAGCGGCTTCATCGTGTACCGGAAGCTGGTGGAGCAGCCTATCTAACCCGCCAGCGCGCGGCGCTCGTCGGTGCGAGACCAGGCGATGAAGGCGTCCTCATCCATGGGCAGCGCGATCGCATAGCCCTGGATCACGTCGCAACCGATCACGCGCAACACATCGGCCTGCGCTTGGGTCTCGATCCCCTCGCCCACCGCTTCGCAGCCCAGTCCGTGGATCAGGCCGATCACGGCATGGGCAATGGTGCGCGCTTCATTGTTGGTGGCGATATGCTCGATCAGGCTGCGGTCGAGCTTGACCCGGTCCACCGGCAGATCGCGCAGTCGCGCGAGGTTGGAATAGCCGGTGCCGAAGTCATCGATCGAAATGGTCGCGCCATCGTTGCGCAATTGTGCGATCGCCTCGACCACCTCACTGCTGCAATGCATCGCCAGCGTCTCGGTGATTTCCAGTTCAAGCAGATGGGCCGGTGCATTGGCGGCCTTCATCGCCGCGCGCAGGCGGCGGAAGAATGCAACATGGTCGAGCTGGCGCGGCGAGATATTGATCGCAAGACGCTGCTCGATCCCCATCTTGCCCCAGCGGGCGATCGTATCGGCAACGGTCGCGATGACCCATTCGCCGATCTCGACGATCAGCCCTGTTTCCTCGGCACGTTTGATGAAGGTCGCCGGCAACCTCAGCCCATCGCGGGGATGGCGCCAGCGCAGCAACGCTTCTGCCGCGACAATCCGCCCACCCGGCAAGCTGATCTGCGGCTGGAAGACCAGCGCAAACTCATTCTGGTCGATCGCCTCGCGCAGGTCGCTTTCAAGCTGCACACGGTCGGCGATCTCCTCGGCAAGCGCGGCACTGAAATATTCCACCCGGCCGCGGCCATTGGCCTTGGCGTGGTACATGGCAGCGTCGGCGGCGCGCATCAGGTCGGTCAGATTGACGCCATGCTCAGGCCGCACCGCGATGCCGATCGACGCGCCGATTTCGACATCGGTGCCGGCCAGGTCGAACGGCTCGGCCAGCGCGAACAGGATGCCGCGTCCGATCCTCGCGGCGTCGGCAGGGTCGCGCAGATCGCGAAAGAACATGGTGAACTCGTCGCCCGCGAGACGACCGATCAACGGCTGCGGTGCGCCGCTCTCGGTCACCACCCGGTCGGCGACGGCACGCAGGCGATTGGCGACCATGCCAAGCAGCATATCCCCCATCGCATGGCCCATCGTATCGTTGACCACCTTGAACCGATCAAGATCGATGAAGAACAGGGCGGCATGAATGTCCTGAGGCAGGTCCGCCAGCATACGCTCACAGGTCCGGCGGAAATTGGTGCGATTGGGTAGCGCCGTCACCGGATCGAACATCGCCAGGCGGTGGACGCTTTCCAGATTGCAGCTGAGCTGCTGGAACAGACCACGCATTGCATTCGCCAATTGTGGTACGTTTTCAGCGATTTCCTCGGGGATTTCACCATCGAGATCACCATGCGCCGCACGCGTCAGTCGCGCGATGGCGGAATCGATCGCCGATGCGGTGGTCGATATCGCCCGCTCCGCTGACGCCCAGCACATCGCAGCGCAGACGATCGCCGGGATCAGTGCACGTGAGACGTTGCCGATATCGATCGTGCCATTGGACGTCGCGACGAGCGCGAGAATGAACGCAACCGCGCCGGCGCACACCGCGAACGCGATGGCGCGACTCTTCAGCGATACGCCCTCCATCGCGATTACGGGTCCCCTGCCGTATCAATCCGGCCATTCCGGTCCAAAAACGGACATTGGACGCAAGAGGTTAATTTTTTCTGGCGCTACCGGGTTTCAGTGCGGCTTTTCGCAGGATGATATAGAGTGCACCGGTCCCACCATGACGCGGATGCGCGCCGCGCACGGCAGCGATCGCGACGGCATGGCGCGATCCCGCGAGCCAGTCGCCGACTGCGGCACGGATTGCCCCACGCGCATGCGGGCGCTCGCTTTCGGGGCGCGGCGGCTTGCCTGTAACGAGCAGGATCACCCGGGCGCCGTCGCGGATCGCCCGGTCGAGCGCGTTATCGAGCGTGGCATAAGCGGTGGACAGATTGTGGCCGTGCAGGTCGATCGTCCGATCGGGCGAGATCAGACCTCGCGAAAGCTGACGGTCCCAGCTGCCGTCGAGCGTGGCATGCTCCTTTCGCTCCTCCTTCCTTGGGAGCGGTTTGGCGGCTTGGGCTTGTGGCGGAGGGAGCGGAAGGGTTTTGCGGACCTTCTGCATTTTGGACGGCGGCAGTGGCACAGTCTTGAGCGCCGGACTTTTCTCGGCACCTGCGCCCACGACTGCAGCAAAAGGCTTTGCCTTCGCCACGCGCAACGGTCGGACGGTCTCGAGCACTCGCGCCCAGAGCGCGGCCTCATCTGGAGTTAGAGGCCGATCCACAACCTCAACGGACCGCCGATGCCTTCTCAGCCGTCAGACGGTCGAGCGTGCCGATCGGCAACAAGAGGAACGCGGAGCCCCGGGCGCTCATACCGCCCGCGATCGCGCGCGCCTCGCTGCCGGCGCCCCAGAATGTGTCGATCCGGTTGGCCCCGCGGATCGCCCCGCCGGTGTCCTGCGCCACCCACAGGCCGGTCGCGTCGGTGCGGTCGGCTGAGAGGAACACAGGCGCACCCAGCGGAATGAACTTGGGATCCGCCGCCGCGCTGACCTGCCCGGTCACCGCCAGACCAAGTGCGCCGAGTGGCGGGCCATTCTGTTCGCGAAAGAATACGAAGCTCTTGTTCTCGCGCATGATGTCGCGGCCCTGAGCGGGATTTTCACGTAGCCAGGCCACGATACCCTGCATCGAAGTCTGCCCGGGCTTGAGCAGGCCGCGTTCCTTCATCAGCGCGCCGATGCCGGTATAGCCCCGCCCATTCTGGGTATCATAGCCGATCCGCATCACGGATCCGTCGGGCAGTTTGAGCCTTCCGGAGCCCTGGATCTGCAGGAAGAATATCTCCACGGGGTCCGCTGCCCAGGCGATGATCGGCGCACGGCCGGAAAGCGCCCCCTCCTCGATCTGCGTGCGATCATAATAGGGGACCAGGGCATTGCGATCGAGCCGCCCGCGGATCTTCTTGCCTTTCAGATCGTCGCTGAACTGGCCGAGATCCGCCTCGATCAGGTCGGTGGGACGGCCATAGATCGGCACATCATAACCACTACGCCGGTCACGTGAGCCAGCGATTTCCGGTTCGTAATAGCCGGTCGCAAAGGCGCGCCCGTCGCCGACCTGCACGCTTTCGAACCATTGTTCGAAGAATGCCCGTGCATCGTTTCCACGCACGGTGGCGGCCGCGCTGCACGCCGGCTGCCAATCGGCACCGCGTGTCAGACCCGATGCATCGGTGCGTCGCATCAGCGATGGACAGCTCAACCGAAATGCGGCCAGCGCGCGTACCGCCTGGGCATCGGTGATCGGCAATGAAGAGATTGGCGGCCCGCCCACCACACCTGCGGCCGCTGCATTCAGCGCGCCTGTCGGCGGCGCCACCGTTATCGGCGCAATCGGCTTGGCAGCAACTGGCTTGCGGACCGGCGGTTCATGAGACGACGGATTGGACGGACGCGGCACCACGCCACCGCCGCACGCGCCCAACATCAGCGCCAGCGCGACCACCCCGCAGCGGCGCATACTCATTCCCCCGTTCAAAAACTCAAGCTTCGTCGGTGTCGGCGAGCTTCCAGTTCGGATCGCTGCTCTTCAGCGTCCGCGCGAAGGTCCACACATCATGCGTCTCGACTGCATCGCTCAGCGAGCCGGCAACCAGATTACCTTCTGCATCGCGCGTCACCGCGGCGATGTCGGCATCGAAGCGCACCGTTATCCGCGCATTGCGGCCTTCAAGCCCGGCATCGGCGATGATCGCCCGCTCGATCGACACCAGCCGGTTGTCGAGCACATGCCCGGCCTCCTGGCGCGCCTTGATCGCATCGGCGAATGCCTGTTTCACGTCATCCTCGACCAGCCAGTCGAGCGAGTCCTCGTCGCCCTTCCAATAGGCTTCCAGAATCATGCGATAGGCACTTTGCGCGCCCTCGACGAACTGGCCGACGTCGAACCCCGGTTCGGCATGGACGATCGCGCGCAGGCCAGCCTCGGCCTTGGGATCGATGTTGCGGTTGACCAGCTCGCGCGGCTCCGGCGCGGATTCGATCGGACGCGGCAGCGTAGTGATCGGTGCGCGGTCCTCGGCCGGTTTGGGCAAAGGCTGCTCATGCCCGGTCCGCTTGCCGAGCACCATGTACAGACGCAGCGCCAGGAACCCGGCCACCATCGCGAGAAGAACAACGTAAAACACCCAAGTCTCCGATATCGGCGAACGATCTACATAGGCGCAACGCGCGAATGTTTCAAATGATGCACGCAGCGGAACGATAAGCACATGTCGCCCCCGTTGAACAACCCGTCGCCCCCTGCTAGTCGCGCCCGACCGGCACGTGGCGATAGGGTATCGGACGCGGGGGCCAAATTCTTTACGGATACAAGAGGATCGAGTTTCGATGGACGAACAGGACAATGGCGCGAACGGTGGCGAGCCCTATGCCAATGGCGAGGACACCACGCCCGCGATCGGCCTTATTTCGCAATATGTGAAGGATCTGTCGTTCGAGAATCCGAACGCGCCGGCGGTCTATCAGAACCCGGCCCAGCCGCAGATCGACGTTCAGTTCAACATCGGATCGGGCCAGGTCGGCGAAGACGTGCATGAAGTCGTGCTGCGTATCGACGTCCGCGCCGAGGCTGATGGCCAGGTCGCTTTCATCGCCGAGCTCGCCTATGCTGGTCTCTTCGGCATCCGCAACGTGCCGGCCGAGCACATCCAGCCCTTCCTGCTCGGTGAAGCCCCTCGCCTGATCTTCCCCTTCGCGCGCCGCGTGCTGGCCGATGCGATCCGCGATGGCGGCTTCCCGCCGCTGCTGCTCGAGCCGATCGACTTCGCCGCGCTGTACCAGCAGCAGGCATTGGCCGAAGGCCAACCAGCGGTGACCACCGCGGAAACCGGCACGGCCTGATACGATACGCGCTCCAACCCCTCCGTTCGTCCTGAGCTTGTCGAAGGACCGCTCTTCTTCTCCGCCGCCGGGCAAGAAGGACACGGCTTCGACAGGCTCAGCCCGAACGGATTTTCTGGCTAGGCATTCGCGATGAACCTTACCCGTGCACTCGGATCGGTCGGCGGGCTGACGCTGGCCAGCCGGGTGCTCGGGCTGGTGCGAGATTCGCTGTTCGCACGCTTCATCGGCGCGAGCTTCGCGTCGGATGCGTTTCTGATCGCCTTTCGTTTGCCCAATATGTTCCGCGCCCTCTTCGCCGAGGGCGCGTTTTCCGCCGCGTTCATCCCGATGTTCAATCGCAAGATGGCGGAGGATGAGGAAGGCAGCCTGGTCAAGGGCGTGTCCTTTGCCGAGGATGCGCTGTCGGTGCTGTTGCCGATCCTGATCGTGATGACGATCGTGATGGAGCTGGCCGCCTATCCGGTGACCTGGGCCCTGTCGGGCGGATTCAATGGCGTCTCTCCGGCCGAATTCGACTTTGCGGTCGAATTGTCGCGGATCACCTTTCCCTATCTGCTGCTGATCAGCCTCGTCTCGCTGCTCGGCGGCATCCTCAATTCGCTGCACAAATTCTGGGTCAACGCCGCGGCGCCGATCCTGCTCAACGCAACGCTGATTGCCGCCCTGCTGTTCTTCCATGCCAGCGATCCGCTCGGCACGGCGCGCAACCAGGCGATCGCGGTCACCGTCTCGGGCGCGCTGCAGCTCCTCTGGCTGGTGCTGGCGTGCCGATCGAGCGGAGTAAAACTTCGCCTCAGACTGCCGCGCCTCAATCCGGACGTGAAAAAATTACTCTCGCTGATCTGGCCTGCGGCCGCCGGAGCGGGCGCGGTGCAGATCAATCTCGTCATCTCGACCGCGCTCGCTGCCAGCCTGCTGCCGGAAGGGTCGGTTTCGTACATCTATTACGCCGACCGGCTGAACCAGCTGCCGCTCGGCCTGATCGGCATCGGGCTCGGCACCGTCCTGCTCCCGACCATCTCGCGCCAGCTCGGCAAAGGTCTCGAGACCGAGGCAATGGAGACGCAGAATCGCGGCATGGAACTCGCGCTGTTCTTCACGCTGCCCGCCACGATCGCGCTGATCGTGTGCGGCGTGCCGATCATTTCCGCCCTGTTCCAGCACGGGAAATTCACCAGCGCCGATACGCTGGCGACGGCCGGGGCGCTCGCTGCCTTCTCGGTTGGGCTGCCCGCCTATATCCTGGTCAAGGTGCTGACCCCCGGCTTCTATGCCCGTTCGGATACCAAAACGCCGGTGCGCTTCGCGACCATTTCGATCGCGATCAACCTGATACTCAACCTCGCCTTCATCGTGCCGCTGCAACATCTCGGGCCGCCACTCGCTACCGCGTTGGCGAGCTGCGTCAACGTCGCCCTGCTCTATCTGGCGCTGAAGAAGCGCGGACATTTCGTTGCTGACCTGCGGCTGCGTCACCGCGCGGTCCGGCTGCTCGGCGCGGCGCTGATCATGGGCGTGGCGATGTATTTCCTCGATGATCTGTTCACGCCCTACACCACCGGAGCGAGCCTGACTCGCTGGCTGGCGATGTTCATACTGGTCGGCACCGGCGGGCTGGTCTACGCGATCGCCTGCTTCGTGTTGCGCGCCTATCGCCCCGCCGATCTGCGCGCATTGCTGCGTCGTACTCCTGTTTGATGTGAAAGAAGTTCCAATGCGCGTCGTCTCCGGCATCCAGCCAACCGGCAATCTCCACCTCGGCAATTATCTCGGTGCGATCAAGCAATGGGTCGCGATGCAGGATGCGATGGGGCCGGGCGAAGATAGCCTGTTCTTCCTGGCGGACCTCCATGCCCTGACCGTCGCGATCGACCCGAAAGAGCTTAATTCGAACACGATCGAGATGGCCGCGACCCTGCTTGCCGCCGGCATCGATCCTGACCGCGCGATCCTGTTCAATCAGGCGCGCGTGCGCGAGCATAGCGAGCTTGCCTGGATCCTGGGCGGCACCGCGCGCACCGGCTGGTTGAACCGGATGACGCAGTGGAAGGACAAGGCGGGCAAGAATCGCGAGGGCGCAAGCGTCGGTCTTTATACCTATCCGGTGCTGCAAGCCGCGGATGTGCTGCTCTACAAAGCGACCCATGTGCCGGTCGGCGACGACCAGAAACAGCATCTCGAGCTCGCGCGCGACATTGCGACCAAGTTCAACCAGGATTTCGGCGTCGAACTGTTCCCGCTACCCGATCCTCTAATCTCGGCCGCGGCACCGCGCATCATGTCGTTGCGCGACGGATCGGCGAAGATGTCCAAGTCCGACCCGTCGGACGGATCGCGCATCAACCTGATCGATAGCGACGACACGATCGTCCAGAAGCTGAAAAAAGCGAAGTCCGATGGCGATTTGCTGCCCGACAGCTTTGGCGGGTTGGCCGACCGGCCCGAGGCGAAGAATCTGGTGACGATCTATGCGGCGCTATCGGATATTTCGCCGGATGCGGTGATGACCGAGTTCGCTGGCAAGGGCTTCGGCGCGTTCAAGCCGGCGCTCGCCGATCTGGCCGTTGCAAAGCTCGGCCCGATTCGTGACCGGCTGACGCGGTTGCTGGAGGATCGGGGTGCCGTGACCGAGGCTCTTTCCAAAGGCGCGGCCCGGGCGACCGCACTTGCGGCACCAACCTTGGCAGAAGCGCAGCGTGCGGTCGGCCTGAACGTCTGAACTGTCTCCCCGGCGAAAGCCGGGACTCGGGCAACTAGACCGGAAGGTTAGCCCTCCAACTCCCTGAGCAGCATCCGCACCGCTCCATCTATCTCACGATCGGTGTCACGCAGCGCTTCGATCCGGCGCACAGCATGGATCACGGTCGAATGGTCGCGGCCGCCGAACTTGCGGCCGATCTCCGGCAGTGAGCGGGTGGTGAGCCGCTTGGCCAGATACATGGCGATCTGGCGCGGACGGGCGACGACAACGGCGCGGCGCGCCGAAACCAGGTCGACCGGCTTCAGCTCGAAATGCGCCGACACCGCCTTCTGGATCTCATCAATCGTCACGCGGCGTTCTGCGCCGCGCAGCACATCACCCAGGGTCGCCACCGCGAAGTCGAGGTCGATCGCCTCACCGGTCAGTTGCGCATAGGCTACCAGCCGGTTGAGTGACCCTTCCAGGTCGCGGATATTGGCCGTGATGCGCGTCGCAAGCAGGTCGAGCACGTCGGCCGGCACCTTCGCCTCGGGAAGATCGGCAAGCTTGCGCTCAAGCACCGCGCGACGCAGCGCCAGATCGGGCGTCTTGATATCCGCAACCAAGCCGACCGACAGGCGCGACGTGATCCGCGTCTCGACTCCATCGAGCCCTTGCGGGCAACGATCGGCGCTGATCACCAGCCGGTGCCCCGCACCCATCACTTCGTTGATGGTGTGGAAGAACTCTTCCTGCGTCGCGTCCTTGCCGGCGATGAACTGCAGGTCATCGATCATCAGCATGTCAGCCGCACGCAACCGCGTCTTGAACGCATGCGTATCCTTGGCGCGCATCGCCGAGACGAATTCGAACATGAAGCGCTCGGCCGACATCAGGATGACCGACGCCTCGGGGCATGCCGCAAGAAAGGCATGACCAATCGCGTGCATCAGATGGGTCTTGCCCTGCCCCGTGCCACTATGAAGGAACAAGGGGCTGAAGCGGGGCTTACCGGGTTCGGCCAGCGCCCTGGCGGCGTTGAAGGCCACCATGTTCGACGAATCGACCACGAACCGATCGAAGGTGAAGCGCGAATCGAGTGCAGGACGCGCGGACGGCGCCGCAGGCTTGACCACCGGCGCGCTCGATGTCTCGACCGTCAGTACGGCGGGAGCGACCGAGGCGGCGCGAGTCTCGATCGATACTTTGCGTATGTCGGGCAGCAGCGCACGGAATTCGGCAACCAGACGGTCCGCGTAATGGTTGCGCACCCAGTTGGTCATGAAAGCGGACGGCAGCGCGAGCCGAATCGTATCGGCCTCGCCGCTGTCGATCAGTTCGATCGGCTTCAGCCACTGGTCGAACAGGCGCACCCCTGCCGATTCGCGCAGATGGCCACGCACGGTTGCCCATGCCTTCCCACTGTCATTCTGATGTCCGGGTCGTTTGGCTGACCCGTTATCCATCCCCGTCACGCGTTAACCCCTCCGCGCGATGCTGGATTTCTGCCCCCGCATCGCTTGATTTCGACCGGCAAAAGCATCGCGCAGCCGGAATCGAGGTCCGCCGACGGCAAAGCTTTCGCAATTAGCGCGCACGACTGATGGCGTCGCGGCGAAGGGCTGATTATGAAGATCGCAGCGAGTCGATCAAGGCCTGAGCCTGTCAGAAAATTGAAATAATCCGGTTGACTCGGCCTGAGCCACGGATTTCCGTCAGAAATCTTACAAGCCACTGTATTAGCATAACTAATTTAAGAACAGGCCGAATCGTACCGGTGCGAATCGCGGTGAATCCTGCCTTTTCTATTTATGTTCCGGCGGTCGATTTCGGGGTGCGTCGCAGCATGCTTCAGGGTGCCCCCGGGATGCGCCAACACCGCTCCACGGACGACAAAAAGCCCGCCGGGACAGGTCCTGGCGGGCGTTTATCGCTAAGCCATAAAGACTTAGCCGAGTGCGGTGACTGCCTTGGTCAAGCGCGCGAACTTCCGCGAGGCGGTGTTCTTGTGGAACACGCCCTTGGCAACGCCACGCGCCAGTTCCGGCTGTGCCGCTGCGAGTGCAGTGGTCGCCGCACCCTTGTCGCCCGCCGCAATCGCCGATTCGACCTTCTTGATGAAGGTACGGATGCGGCCAACCCGGTTGCCGTTTACTTCCGCGCGACGATCGTTGCGACGGATACGCTTTTTCGCCTGTGGCGTGTTCGCCATGAAGCCCTCTGATCTAAAATAGAAAAGGGCGCAGGCGGCAAAGCCCACGGCCCCGGAAAGCGCGGTCCTTACGCAAGACCGCCTCGTTGGTCAACCATCAGCGCTGGCATTTCGGACACCAGAAGGTCGAACGCCCGCCCTCGCTGTAGCGCTGGACGGTACCGCCACAGGCGCATGGCTCCCCTTCACGGCCATAGACCGCGAATTGCTTGGAGAAATAGCCAAGCTCGCCATCGGGCCTGACATAATCGCGCAAACTCGAGCCCCCGGCCTCGATCGCGGCAAGCAGGACTTCGCGAATCGCCTCGACCAGCCGCTCGAGTCGCGGCAGCGAAATACGGCCCGCAGCGCGTTTGGGTGAGATCCTGGCCAGGAACAGCGCCTCGCAGACGTAAATATTGCCCAGCCCTGCCACGATGCGCTGGTCGAGCAGCATCAGCTTGATCGACGCCTTGCGCCCGGTGAGTGCGGTCAGCAAGTGATCGGCGGTGAGGCCGGGCCCGAGCGGCTCCGGCCCCATCGCCGCGAACGCCGGATAAAGATCGAGCGCGTCGGTTCGCACCAGATCGACAAAGCCGAATCGCCGTGCGTCGTTGAGCGCGAGTCGGCGCCCCGCATCGGTGTCGATCAGCAGATGGTCGTGTGCCAGCAACTCGCCCGGATCGACTCGCCACCGTCCCGACATACCGAGATGGAAGATCATCGTATCGCCGCGATCCGTGTCGATCAGGCCATATTTCGCACGACGGCCAAGGCCCGTCACGACCGCGCCCGTCATTCGCTGGCGCAGATCGACAGGAAAAGCATGGCGCAGGTCACCGCGTCGGGTCTCGACGTTCGACAGGCGCTGGCCCTCGAGGACGGGACGCAGACCTTGTACCGTGGTTTCGACTTCGGGAAGTTCTGGCATCTGATCTCCGTCATTCCCGTGAAAGCGGGAATCCCGCTTCTTCTACGCCACCCAGTATCGAGGCGGCGGGATTCCCGCTTTCGCGGGAATGACAATAAGGGTCAACGCGGCTTTGCGCTTGAGCCGATGCTTAGCTAGAGCGACGCCCATGACCGACACCGTCTCCTTCGGCTATGAAGATATTGCCGCTTCCGAAAAGACCGCCCGCGTTGGCGGTGTGTTCACCAGCGTCGCTTCCAAATACGACCTGATGAACGATGCGATGTCAGGCGGCATGCACCGCTTGTGGAAGGACCGTTTCGTGCGCCGGGTAAAACCGCGCGAGGACGAACAGATTCTCGACATGGCAGGCGGCACCGGCGACATCGCCTTTCGCCTCGCAGCCAGCGGCGCGGCTGTAACGGTCGCCGATATCAATCCGGCGATGCTTGAGGTCGGCATGGAACGCGCGGCCAAGCGCGGCATTGACGGGCTGGTCTGGACCGAGGCCAATGCCGAGGTACTGACCTTTCCCGACCGCTTCTTCGATGCCTATACGATCGCCTTCGGGATCCGCAACGTGACCGATATTCCCAAGGCATTGCGCGAGGCACATCGGGTGCTGCGCCGTGGCGGTCGTTTCTACTGCCTCGAATTCTCGACCACTCTGTGGCCCGGCTTCGGCGAAATCTATGACGCCTATTCACATAAAATCGTACCCAAGGTCGGCAAGCTCCTGGCCCAGGATGAGGATAGCTATCGCTATCTTATCGAATCGATCCGCCGTTTTCCCGACATGGAAAAGTTCAAGGGCATGATTGCCGAGGCCGGCTTCGTGCAGACCAAGGTCGAGCCGATGCTGGGCGGGCTGGTCGCGATCCATAGCGGCTGGAAGATCTAGCTGCTCGTGACCGCCCCCGCAGTCCATCTCTGGCGCCTCCTCAAATGGGGCCGCATCCTCGCACGCCACGGCGCGCTGCGGGGTATCGAGCGCGATCCCAACACGCCGATACCGGTGCGCCGCCTGGCGCGCATCGCCCGGTTCGGCGCCCGCGTGCCCAAGGTGCCGGCCTATGCCGATGCGCTGCAGGCGATCGGTCCTGCCGCGATCAAGCTTGGCCAGACGCTGGCGACTCGGCCCGATATCGTCGGCGATGTCGCGGCGCACGACCTGCTTCGCCTGCAGGATGCGCTGCCGCCGGTTCCGTACGAGACGATCCACGCCGCGATGACGCGAGCGTTCGGCCGCGACCCGGCGGAGCTTTTCCAGTCGATCGATCCGGTCCCGGTCGGCGCCGCGTCGATCGCCCAGGTCCATCGTGCCGTCACCACCGATGGCCGCCAGGTCGCGGTCAAGGTGCTGCGGCCGGGCGTCGAGGAGGAATTCGCGCGGGCGATCGACACCTATCAATGGGCCGCGGCGCAAATCGAGGCGATGGGCGGCGAATTGTCGCGATTGCGCCCGCGTCTGGTGATCGAGACCTTCAAGCGCTGGACCTTGCGTGAACTCGACCTGCGGCGCGAGGCGGCGTCTGCCTCCGAATTGGCCGAGGCGATGACCGCCGAGCCGGATTTCTTCATTCCCGCGATCGACTGGCAGCGCACTACGACCAAGGTGCTTACCATTGCCTGGATCGACGGCATCAAGCTGTCCAACCGCGATGCGCTGATCGCGGCGGGCTATGATCGCAAAAAGCTCGCCGATACGCTGGTGCATGCCTTTCTGCGCCAGGCGATCGCGGAGGGTTTTTTCCATGCCGACATGCATCAGGGGAATTTGTTCGCGCTGCCCGACGGCAAGATTGCAGCGATCGATTTCGGCATCATGGGCCGGATCGATCGGCGCGCACGGGTATGGCTGGCGGAGATTCTCTACGGCCTGATCACCGGCAATTACAAACGCGTGGCGGAAATCCATTTCGAGGCGGGCTATGTGCCCGCCCATCACAATGTCGCGGAGTTCGCCACGGCCTTGCGCGCGGTGGGCGAGCCGATGCGCGGGCTGGCGGTCAAGGACATGTCGATCGGCATGATGCTCGACGGGCTGTTCAATATCACGCGCGATTTCGACATGCAGACTCAGCCGCATCTTTTGCTGCTGCAAAAGACCATGGTGATGGTCGAAGGCGTGGCGACCAGCCTCGACCCCGATATCAACCTGTGGGAATCGGCGGCGCCGTTCGTGCGCGAATGGATCCGGACCGAGCTCGGCCCTGAAGCCGCGGTCGCCGACCGCCTCATCACCGACTTGCGTACGCTCGCGCGGCTGCCCGACCTCATCCGCAATATCGAATTGCGCTATCCGGCGCCGGGTGGCGCGCCGCCGACGCCGCCGCTGCGCGAGATCGAAGTGGTGAGGATCGGTGGCGGCTGGCGCTATGCCGCGGTCGCCATTCTCAGCGCGGTCGTGAGCGCGGCGGCGGTATGGGCGATCATCGGCTAGCGATGGCCCGCTTGCACGCCCCGCTCTGGCTCACCGCACCAAGCCGTTTTGCCGGGATCAAACCGCCCCTGGCGCGGATCGGCATCGCGCTGCTAGCCTTCCTGCTCGCCGCCACCTTGACTGCCCTCGCCTCACCCGGCCCCCCGCCGGTGAGCCACGACCCCGCCCAGCGCGCCGACGACCAGGCCGATGTCGTCCTTTACGAATCGATCGTCTCCGGCGTTCGGGCGGGTGGCAATTATTACACCGTCACCGCCGACGCCTTGCGGGCAGGCAATTATCCGCTGCGGCCGTTCGTCACTTTCCGCCTGCCAACGCTGGCGGTCGTGCAGGCGGCGCTGCCGAACGAAGTGACCGTTCTGCTGCTTTATATCCTGGCCGCCGCGGTGATGCTCGCCTGGTTCATTCGCCTGCGCCCGGCATTCGCGCGCGCGCCGCCCCTGTTCATCGCACTGGTCCTGCTCGCCGCGGGAATGGTGGTGTTCGTCCAGCCCGAACTCGCCAATTTCCATGAAGTGTGGGCGGGCCTGCTGATCGCACTGTCGCTTGCGCTGCGCCGGCCGGGCCGCTGGATCGAGGCGGTCGCTTTCGGACTGATCGCGATGCTGATCCGCGAAACCGCCGCGCTCTATGTCGCGATCATGGCCATTCTCGCCTTTGCCGAGGGGCATCGCCGCGAGGCGCTGGGCTGGTGCGTGCCGGTCGTCGTCCTCGCAGCCGTCGTGGCGCTTCACGCCCATGCCGTCGGGCAGGTCGTCCGTCCGCTCGACCCCGCATCGCCGGGCTGGGCGGGACTGCTTGGCTTTGGCTTCTTCGTGAAGACGATCACGCTCTCGACCGCGCTCAACCTTGCGCCCGCCTGGATCGCTGCCCTGCTCATCGGCCTGACCCTGTTCGGCTGGGCGGCATGGAACGATGCGCTGGCACTGCGCGCGCTCGCCATCTTCTGCGCCTATGCCGCCTTGCTTGGCCTGTTCGGACGGGTCGATACCTTCTATTGGGGACTGATGATCGCACCCACGATCCTGGTCGGCCTTGCCTTTGTGCCGGATGGCCTGCGCGATCTTGTCAGCGCGGCAATAGCCCGGCGCAAGATCACCGTGACCCGGCTGACCAGAGGGAGCTGAGGCAATGAAAATCCTTCTGATCGTCGGCGGCGGCATCGCGGCCTACAAGGCGTGCGAAGTAATCCGGCTGTGCCGCAAGGCCGGGATTGAGGTGAAGTGCGTGCTGACCGCAGGTGGGCAGCATTTCGTCACGCCGATGACGCTCGCCGCATTATCGGAAAATCAGGTCTATACGACCTTGTGGGATTTGAAGGACGAGGCGGAGATGGGCCATATTCAGCTCAGCCGCGAGGCCGATCTGGTCGTCATCGCGCCCGCAACCGCAGACCTGATGGCGAAGATGGCGGCCGGCATCGCCGACGATCTGGCAACGACATTGCTGCTCGCGACCGACAAGCCGGTGCTCGCTGCCCCCGCGATGAACGTACGCATGTGGGGCCATGCCGCGACTCGCCGTAATGTCGCGACGCTGCGCGGGGACGGCGTCACGGTGATCGAGCCCGATGAAGGCCCGATGGCGTGCGGCGAATATGGCCCCGGCCGCCTGCCCGAGCCGGAAGCGATCCTCGCCGCAATCCAGCATCACCTTTCCGCCTGAATGCTGTCCGGCAAGCATATCCTCGTCACCGCCGGGCCGACCCATGAGCCGATCGACCCGGTGCGGTACCTGGCCAATCGCTCTTCGGGGCGTCAGGGGTTCGCCATTGCCGGTGCGCTGGCGAAACTCGGCGCGCGAGTCACGCTGATCGCCGGGCCGGTGACGCTCGAGACCCCCGCAGGGGTCGACCGGGTCGATGTCGAGACTGCATTACAGATGGAAGCGGCGGTGGCACAGGCGCTTCCCGCGGATGTCGCAGTGATGGTTGCCGCCGTCGCCGACTGGCGCGTCGAGAGCGCGGGCCAGAAGATCAAGAAGCATGGCGCGCCGCCGGTCCTGCAACTGGTCGAGAATCCGGATATTCTGGCAGGCCTCGCGAAAAGTGCCCGACGCCCGGATCTGCTCATCGGCTTCGCCGCTGAAACCGAAAGAGTCATCGAACACGCGACCGCCAAACGCCTGCGCAAGGGGGCCGACTGGATCGTCGCCAACGACGTCTCGGGCGATGTCATGGGGGGAGAAGCGAACACCGTGCATATCGTGACCGATGCCGGGGTCGAAAGCTGGGAAAAGCTTCCCAAGGCCGATGTCGCCACCCGGCTGGCGGCCCGGATTGCGGAGGCGTTGAAGCCGAGGGGTGCCTGATCCAATATCAGCTTTACCGGACACGAGCAGAACGCCCCTTCGACAAGCGCCTTCCGAACGTTATTGAGACGCCCATGACGACTCCGATCACCATCGCCCTGAAGCGCCTCCCGCACGGCGCAAACCTTCCCCTTCCCGCCTATGCGACACATGGCGCAGCTGGCATGGACGTGGTGTCGGCCGAGGACAAAATACTGGCGCCCGGCGAGCGGGCGGCCGTCGCGACCGGCTTCGCCATCGCCATTCCAGAGGGTTATGAAGTACAGGTCCGGCCTCGCTCGGGCCTAGCGCTCAAGCATGGCGTCACCTGCCTCAATACGCCCGGCACGATCGACAGCGACTATCGCGGCGAAGTGAAGATCATCCTGGCCAATCTCGGCACGGAACCGTTCGTCATTGCGCGCGGCGAGCGGATCGCCCAACTCGTTCCGGCCCCGGTCCAGCGCGCTGTGCTGGACGAAGTCGATAACCTCGACGATACTGTTCGCGGTACCGGAGGGTTTGGGTCGACAGGACGATGACGGCTTCGCTGATCATGGCGCTTGCACTGCAGGCGGCCGCTGTCGCGCCCGATGTCGGCCCGCCGCGTGACTGGTCAGCGCTTGCCCCCCTGCCCTTCACCACGCAGCCCGACTATCCCGCCAGCCTGAGCAGCTTCGTCGAGGACGAGGTCAAGGCCGGTCATTGCGTTCCGCCCAAGCGAGTCGATGGATTGAGTCAGGTCGACATTTCGCTCGCCGTGCTGATCGTGCCCGGCGGCAGCGTGAAGCGCATCGTACCGCAAGCGATCGACTGCCCGACGGTCGAGCAATATAGCGCGGGCCTGATCCTCAAGATGTCGCGCGATAATATCAAGGCATCGCCGGCAACGGACACCTGGTATCGGACCAGCATGACCTTTACCTGGGGCAAATGACCCTTTCCGACGCGGAACTCGATCGTTACGCCCGCCATATCGTTTTGAAGGAAGTCGGCGGCGCTGGCCAGCTCAGGCTGCGCCAGGCCAGTGTCGCGGTGATCGGCGCGGGAGGCATTGGATCGCCGGCGATCCAGTATCTTGCCGCTGCGGGGATTGGCCGGCTCATCGTGATCGACGACGACGCGGTCGATTTGTCCAACCTGCAGCGCCAGACCCTGTTCGGTACCGACGATATCGGCCAGCCCAAGGTTGCTGCCACGGCGATCGCGGTGTCACGGCTCAATCCCAATGTGAGCGTCGAGACGCACAGCGTGCGGATCGATCGAACCAATGCCGCCGAATTGATTGCGGGCGCCGACGTCGTGCTTGACGGTTGCGACAATTTCGCGACCCGGC